>CAMNHH010000042.1 GCA_946539175.1 uncultured Clostridia bacterium
AAGGAGGCATTCCTATGAAGTTAAAGCCCTTGGCTGACCGTGTGCTGCTGAAAGCCACGGAGGCCGAAGAAACCACCAAGTCCGGCATCATCCTCTCCACCGCCAACAAGGAGAAGCCCGTTGTGTCCGAGGTCATCGCGGTCGGTCCCGGCGGCATGGTGGACGGCAAGGAGATTGCCATGGTCGTCAAGCCCGGCAACAAGGTCGTCGTGGCCAAGTACGCCGGCACCGAGGTCAAGCTGGACGGTGTGGAATACTCCATCGTCCGCCAGAGCGACATTCTGGCAATCGTAGAATAATTGGAGGGAATCACTATGGCAAAGCAGATCATTTACGGCGAAGAAGCCAGAAAGAAGATCCAGGCCGGTCTCGACCAGCTTGCGAATACTGTGAAGGTCACCCTGGGCCCCAAGGGCCGGAACGTGGTTCTGGGCAAGAAGTACGGCGCGCCCCTCGTCACCAACGACGGCGTGACCATCGCCAAGGACGTGGAGCTGGAGGACGCCTTTGAGAACATGGGCGCGCAGCTGATCCGCGAGGTGGCCACCAAGACCAACGACGTGGCCGGCGACGGCACCACCACCGCTACCCTGCTGGCCCAGGCCATCACCCGGGAGGGTCTGAAGAACGTCACCGCCGGCGCCAACCCCATGGTCATGCGCCGCGGCATCAACAAGGCTGTGGAGACCGCTGTGGAGGCCATCAAGGCCAACAGCCAGGAGATCTCCGGCTCCGCCGACATCGCCCGCGTGGGCGCCATCTCCTCCGGCGACGAGGAAGTGGGCAAGCTGATTGCCGAGGCCATGGAGAAGGTCACCTCCTCCGGCGTCATCACCATCGAGGAATCCAAGACCGCCGAGACCGGTCTGGAGGTCGTCGAGGGCATGCAGTTCGACCGGGGCTACATCTCCCCCTACATGGTCACCGACACCGACAAGATGGAAGCCGTCATCGATGATCCCTACATCCTGATCACCGACAAGAAGATCTCCGCCATCCAGGAGATCCTGCCCGTGCTGGAGAAGATCGTCCAGGCCGGCAAGAAGATGGTCATCATCGCCGAGGACGTGGAGGGCGACGCCCTGGCCACCCTGCTGGTGAACCGTCTGCGCGGCACCTTCACCTGCCTGTGCGTCAAGGCCCCCGGCTTCGGCGACCGCCGCAAGGAGATGCTCCGCGACATCGCCATTCTGACCGGCGGCACCTATATCGCCTCCGATCTGAACATGGACCTGAAGGACGTTGACGTGGCCGATCTGGGCCGCGCCCGCCAGATCAAGTCCACCAAGGACAACACCACCATCGTGGACGGCATGGGCGATCCCGCCGAGATCCAGGCCCGCGTCCATGAGATCAAGGCCGCCATCGAGGTCACGACCTCCGATTACGACCGGGAGAAGCTGCAGGAGCGGCTGGCAAAGCTGTCCGGCGGCGTGGCCGTCATCCGTGTGGGCGCTCCCACTGAGGTGGAAATGAAGGAGCAGAAGCTCCGGGTCGAGGACGCGCTGAACGCCACCCGGGCCGCCGTGGAGGAAGGCATCGTGGCCGGCGGCGGCACCGCCTACGTCAACGCCATCCCCGCCGTGGAGCATCTGGTCGCCCGCCTGAGCGGCGACGAGAAGACCGGCGCGTCCATCATCGCCCGCGCCCTCCAGGCCCCCATCCGTCAGATCGCCGAGAACGCCGGCGTGGACGGCTCCGTGGTCTTCGAGAAGATCAAGAACAGCCGCAAGCAGGGCTATGGCTACGACGCCGCCAAGGATACCTTCGTGGACATGATCCCCGCCGGTATCGTGGACCCCACCAAGGTCACCCGCAGCGCCCTGGAGAACGCCGCCTCCATCGCGGCCTCCGTGCTGACCACCGAGTCCCTGGTGGTGGATAAGCCCGATCCGCAGGCTGACGCGGCCATGGCCGCGGCTGCTGCCGGCGCCGGCGGCGGCATGGGCGGAATGTATTAATTCCAATCCGCTGCTCAAGCGCGTAAGAATCGCACCGTCGATGCTTCGACGGTGCGATTTTTTGAACTGATTCAGATCACGTATCGGTAGATGCAGACGAACTGCAGGACGGAGCCCAGAATCACGAAGATGTGGAAGACGCCGTGCATATAGCGCTTGCGGACCCCCAGGCCGTAGAGCACGGCCCCCACGGTATAGGCAATCCCCCCTGCCAGCAGCCACAGCAGGGCCGGGCGCGACAGCGCCCGCAGGGCCACCGGCGCGGCGAATACGATGCACCAGCCCAGGCCGACGTAGCAGATCATGGACAGGACCCGGTATCTTTTCAGATCAATCGCGGTGAACGTGACTGCCAGGGCCGTCAGGGCCAGGATCACGCCGAAAAGCAGCCATGCCGTCACAGCAGACACGGGCCGGATGGCGCAGAGCAGGATGGGCAGATAGGAGCCGAGGATCAGAAAATAGATGGTGCAGTGGTCCAGCACCTGCATCACCTTCTTGGCCCGCAGGGGCCGCAGGCCGTGGTAGACGCTGGAGACGCTGTACACCGATACCAGGGACAGGCCGTAGATCGCGCTGCTGACGATGGCCCAGGGATCCCGGTGGAGGGACGCCCGGACCACGCAGAGGACCAGCAGGATCACCGCCACGCCCCCACCCACAACGTGGGAAACGAAGTTGAAAATCTCCTCTCCGCGGGTGTAGGCGGGCAGACGCCGCTGATCCAGCGGCGTGCGGCGGGCCATCAGCGCTCCCTGCCCACAAAGAACAGGGCCAGGGTTCCGGGGCCGGAGTGGGAGCCGATGACGGGCCCCACGTAGGTGATCAGCTCCACCTTCGCGCCGTAGCGCTCGGCCAGCATCTTCTCCAGCAGCTTCGCGTCCTCGATGCAGTCGCCATGGGAGATAAACACCGTATCATGGCCCGGATCCACCGCCAGCTCGCCGTATTTGTCCGCCAGGGCCTTGACGGAGGCCCTGCGGCCCCGGACCTTGAACATATTGATGAGATGGCCGGGATCGTCCATGTGCAGCACGGGCTTGATGTTCAGAACGCCCCCCACAAAGGCCGCGGCGGCGCTGATCCGGCCGCCCCGCTTCAGGTACACCAGATCGTCCACCGTGAACCAGTGGCAGAGGTGGAGCCGGGTGTCCTCCACGAATTTGGCGGCCTGCTCCAGGCTGGCGCCCTTCCGCTTCTCCCGCACCGTCAGATACACCAGCAGACCGAAGCCCGCGGAGGCGGCGAAGGTATCCACCACCAGGATCTTCCGCTCCGGGTACGCCTCCATCAGCTCCCTGGCGGCCAGGGCGCCGGATTGGACGGTGGAGCTCAGGCCCGAGGAGAAGCCGATATAGAGCAGATCCGTTCCTGCCTGCAGATAGGGCTCAAAGGCCTGCTTGAAGGTCTCTACGTTGGCTGCGGCGGTGCGGGCCACGCTTCCGCTCCGCATCCGTTCGTAGAACGCGTGAAAGGGCAGATCGTAGTTGCCGTGGGAGGCGGTATCCTCGTCAAATTTGTAGCTCAGAGAGACGAAGGGGACCTCCCACTGCCGCAGCAGCTCCGGCGCGATGTCGCAGGAGGAATCGGTGATGATGACGTAGTCGGACATAAACGCTCCTTTCCGTGGGTTGCCCCACGCAAACCAAATTAATTATCCAGTCTATGCTATCTAATATTCCAAATTATATTACCATATTCTTCACACGCTGTCAATAGCGAAACAACGCACTTTTTCCGTTGCATTTCCGGATGATCTGTGATATAATATCAGAGTATAGACGCAAGGATTGGGAGGTACGGATATGAACTACGACAAGGCGCTGGTGGCGGGTAAGCTCCGCCGCTGGGAAACCTATCTGAACAATTATCGTCTGCCCTCCTGGGAGCAGATCCCGGATCTGGGCTTATATATGGAGCAGGTGATCGCCCTGCTGCGGCAATATCTGGACTATATGCCCCCGGAGCTGAAGGAGGAGGAGGCCATCACCGCCGCCGCCATCAACAACTACGTCCGCACGAAGATCATGCCGGAGCCTGTGAAAAAACGCTATTACCGGATCCACATCGCCTATCTGCTGGTGATCTGCACCCTGAAGCAGGGGCTCAGCATCGCCCTGATCCGCAAGCTGCTGCCCGCCGGAATCCCGGAGGAGGAGCTCAAGGCCTTCTATACCGGCTATGCCGCCCGGCACGCCCTGTCCGCGGCCTTTTTCGTGGAGCAGGTGCGGGGGGTGGCGGGTCCGATCCTGGACCACAGCGACAGCAACGCCTTCTCCGTGGCCCGCACGGAGGATCTGATCATCTCCTCCGCCATCATCGGTGGCTTTTCCCGGCTCTTTGCGGAAAAACTGATGCTGTTGTCCGACAAGGACCTGTCCAACGGCGGCAGCATTGAGAAGCTACCCCCCAGAAATGGGTAATTTCTGAAAACTACTTGATTTTTTCCGGTGTATGTCTTATAATATCCTCCGTTATTCGGCAATTGTATAAAGGAGCGTACACCATGGCAGAGAAGGTCCTCATTACCAGCGACAGCACCACCGATCTGAGCCCGGAGCTGCGGGAAAAATATGGCATTGAATTGATGCGTCTTGTGGTCAATCTCAACGACGTGGACCACGTGGACGGAGTGGATATTACCCCGGAGGATATTTACGCCAACTATGAGAAGAACAGGAGCTTGCCCAAGACCGCCGCGCCCAATCTGACGGACTGCACGGAGTTCTTCCGCAAATACGTGGAGCAGGGCTACAGCATCGTCCACTTCACCATCAGCTCGGAGATGTCCTCCACCTATCAGAACAGCGTCATCGCCGCGGAGGAATTTGAAAACGTCTACGTGGTGGACAGCCGCAACCTTTCCACCGGCGGCGGTCTGCTGGTGATCCGTGCGGCGGAGCTGGCGGCCCGGGGCATGCGGGCCGGTCTCATCGCGGAGGAGTGCCGCCGTCTGGCTCCCTGCGTGGACGCCTCCTTTGTGATCGACAGCCTGGAATTCCTCCACAAGGGCGGACGCTGCTCCACTGTGGCCCTGCTGGGGGCCAACCTGATGAACTTCAAGCCCTGCATCATCGTCAAGGACGGCGCCATGACCGTGGGCAAGAAGTACCGGGGCAAGTTCGACCAGGTGCTTCTGAAGTACATCGCGGATCGGGTGGGCGACGGCAGCGACATCGTCAAGGACCACGTTTTCATCACCCACGCCGGCTGCGACGAGGCGGTGGTGGAGGCCTGCGTGGCCAAGCTCAAGAGCTTGGGGAGCTTCCCCAACGTCCACGTGACCCGGGCCGGCTGCACCGTCTCCTCCCACTGCGGCCGCAACACTCTGGGCGTGCTCTTCATCCGGACCCACGCCATCTGACCCGGGACGATTCATACGATCAAAAAACAGAGCCTCGGCTCTGTTTTTTTTGACCCAAAGGCGGGCCCGTCCGCCCCGTTTGACGGCGAGAAGCGGTCCGGGCGGCTGCTGCGGCGGTCCGGGGCTCCGCCCTTCTCCTCCCTCCGGATCTTATCGCGGCAAAGGCCGGGCTGAAGTTGAAAAAGATCAGCCGCAAACAGCAAATTTCATCGGGTCCGCAAGTGGGAATTGAAAAATCGACGGGCTTGTGCTATAATAACGAAAATCAGACAGGAAACGGGCGGTAAGGATGATCAGTGACATGAGCATGATTTTTTCCAGAATGATCGGGACACTGGCGGTCATTCTGGTGGTTTCTGCCTTCATCGGCAGCAGCGACGTTTGGCCCAAAATCGCGAAGCCCGACAAGAAGTGGAACTATATCCTCGCCACCGGCCTGCTGGGCGGCGTATTCGGCATCTACGGCAACATCTCCGGCTTCGATCTCAACGGGGCTGTCATCTCCGTCCGGGACATGGGGCCCATGCTGGCCGGCTTCACCGGCGGACCTCTGGGGGGCCTGCTGGCGGGACTGATTGCCGGCGTTCACCGGCTGACCATAGGCGGGATCACCGCCCGGGCCTGCGTGGTGGCCACCTGCAGCATCGGTCTGATCTGTGGCTTTGTCAGCAAGAAGTGGCGGAGCCGCGTGCTCCGGCCCCTCTTTGCCCTGCTGCTGAGCGCCGCCATGGAGGTCCTGCATCTGGGCATCGTGCTGGTGATGGTCAAGCCCTTCGAGACCGCCCTGGACATCGTGCTGCAGATCGCCGTGCCCTTCATCCTGGTCAACTCCCTGGGCTTCGTGCTGATGATTCTGATCATGAGCTACACGGAGAAGCAGCGGAACATGGCGTTGGAACGGAACCGGCTTCAGTCTGAGCTGGAGGTGGCCAACGTGATTCAGCATTCCCTGCTGCCCCTGATCGGTGAAAGCTATCCCGGCCGCAGGGACCTGGACGTGGCGGCCTATATGGAGGCTGCCAAGGCGGTGGGCGGTGATTTCTACGACGTGTTCTTCGTGGATCAGAACCGGCTGGCCTTCGTGATCGGAGACGTTTCCGGGAAGGGCATTCCCGCGGCTCTGTTTATGGCCTCCTCCAAGAACATCCTGCAAAGCTGCGTCCGGGACATCCCGAATTTGCAGGAGGCGGTCGAAACGGCCAACAACGCCCTCTGCGCCAGGAACGAGGCTGAAATGTTCGTGACCGCCTGGATCGGTATTCTGGACTGTCTCAGCGGGGAGCTCCGTTTCATCAGCGCCGGGCACAATCCCCCGGTCCTGATGCGGAAGCAGAGCTCGGAATTTCTCCGCGTCAAAAACTGCTTCGTTCTGGCGGGTATGGAGCATATGAAATACCGGGAGCAGAGCGTCCGGCTGGAGAAGGGCGACCTTCTCTGCCTCTACACCGACGGCGTCACGGAGGCGGAGGATCGGAGCCACCAGCTGTTCGGGGAGGCGCGTCTGCAAAAATGCCTGGAGAACCGGAGCGACTGCAGCCCCGCTCAGATCATCGAGGTGGTGAAGCGGGAGATCGACGGCTTTATCAACGGCAACAGCCAATTCGACGACATGACCATGCTCTGCTTCCGCTGGCAGCCGGAGGACTCTGCGGAAGGCTGAAACACAGAGACAAATCACGGCCCGGGATCCGGAGGGATCCCGGGCCGATCTCTTTTTGGGGGAAGGCGGCTCAGCTGCGGAAGCTCCTGGCCCAGTTGCGGAGGGAGTCCGGGTACACGTTCTCCCCCACCTCCCGGCGCATCCGGTCCGTCACCGGACCGTTGGCGGCCAGCTTCCGCAAAATCAGCGCCTGGAGCTCCGGGACCGTCATTTCGTCAAGGGATTTCCCGGCGGGGGGCGGCGGCAGCTCCGCCTCCGGCGCGAAAGCGGACTCCGGCCGGGCCGGAAGCGTCTCCGCCAGGACGGCCTTCCAATCTGCCGCGGCGGGAATCGGGTCCGGCGCCGCGGCGCCGCCCTTCTCCGGCAGCAGCAATACGCCGCCGTGGGGCGGCAGCTCCAGCCGGAGGCAGCCCCCCTCCGCCCGGCGGACTTCCCCATCCAGGACGGAGCGGTAGCGCTCCAGCCGGGCCGGAAGCGACAGGCTGACGGCAGAATCCCCGTTGTTGACGGCGATCAGCGCCTCCCGCTCCCCTGCCCGGCGGGCAAAAGCAAAGTGGCCCGTGGTGAGGATCAGCCGCTCATAGCTGCCCCGGCACAGGGCGGGCTCCCCGCTCCTGGCCCCGGCGAGCGCCCGGATCAAGGCCGCGTGGGGCTCGTCCCGGTGGTCCTCCAGCCGAAGGGCGGGCCGGAGACTCGCGTCGGAGCCCCGCTCCTTCTTGCCCTCCACGGCGAACTCGGAGCCGTAATAGACGGAGGGCACGCCCGGCAGAGTGAAGAGCAGCAGATGCAGGGGCAGATAGTCGGCCTTGCAGCGCAGCCGGGTCTGGATGCGCTCGGTGTCGTGGTTGTCCGCGAAGGAATACAGCCGGTGGCACAGAGGCCCCAGCTGCTCCACGGTGTGGGCCAGCTCGAAGTAGTTGCGGTCGTTGTGGCTGGAATAAAGGGCCTTGTGGAGTCGGTAGTTGGTGACGCTGTGGAGCATGTCGTCCCGGACCCAGCGGCCGTACTCCCCGTGGATCACCTCGCCCATGAGCCAGAACTCCGGCTTGAGCCGATCCGTAAAGGCCCGCAGGGCCCGCAGGAATTCAAAGTCCAGCTGGTCCGCCGCGTCCAGCCGCAGGCCGTCAACGTCGAATTCCTCCACCCAGAAGCGCACTGTGTCCAGGTGATACCGCAGCACGGCGGGGTTTTGCAGATTCAGACGGGGCAGCAGCTCGTAGCCGCCCCAGGTCTCATAGGACAGGCCGTCGTGGCAGCCGTTGTCTCCCCGAAAGTTGACCCGATACCAGTCCCGGTACGCGGAAGCCTCCCGGCGGGCCAGCAGATCCCGGAAGGCGAAGAAGTCCCGGCCCGTGTGGTTGAACACCGCGTCCAGGATCACCCGGACGCCCAGGCTGTGGCAGCAGGCCACGAAGTCCTTCAGATCCCGGTTGCTGCCCAGGCGGCTGTCCAGCCTCCGGTAGTCGGTGGTCTCGTAGCCGTGGCCCACGGACTCGAAGAGGGGGCCGATGTAAAGGGCCGTGCAGCCCAGCTCCGCCAGGTGGGCCGCCCAGGGCCGGAGCGCATTCAGCCGATGGACCGGGGCCTCATAGGGATTCTGAGGAGGGGCTCCCGTGAGCCCCAGGGGGTAGATATGATAAAATACAGCGTTTTCAAACCAGCTCACTTGATTTGTTTCCTTTCCGATCGAACGCGATTATTGGGCGGCCCCGCGCTTTTCGTCCACCTTTTTCATGAATTTCTCATACTGGATCACAAAGCGCTCGTGGGTGCCCTCCCCCACCAGGCCGAAGGGGTCGTAGACCTTGACGGTGAACACCAGGCGTCTGCGGTCCAGCTCGGTCAGCTCGGTCTCGCAGCGGACCCGCAGGCCCACGGGTGTGGCTGACAGGTGGCGCACGTCCAGTGCGGTGCCCACGGTGCCCTGGCCGGGCTCCAGCTCGGGCGCCACGCTCCTCCAGGCGGTCTCCTCGATCAGGGCAATCATGGCGGGTGTAGCAAACACGTCCAGCTCGCCGCTGCCCACGGCCCCGGCGCATCGCTCCGGGGTGACGGTCCACTCGATGCTTCCTTTGATTCCGGTTTGCAGCATAATAGCTTCTCCTCTCCGTTTTGGTTTTGCCTATTGTAGCACATTTCGTTCCGTTTTGCAATCCACCTGTCATTTTATACAAATTTATTTGAATTTCTTCCAGAATATTTATTAAATCTCTTGAATAATCTGTAAAACAGTGCTATATTGAAACTGGTCCTGTTCCCGCGAAAAGAGCGCTTTTCGCAATTCTCTTATGAAAGGATATGCGGACATGAGGATTACCCAGCACCCAATTCTGAACTTCGACCGCGGAAAAGAGCTTCATTTCACCTTCAACGGTCAGCCCATGACGGGTTATGAGGGTGAAACCGTCGCCGCCGCGCTCCACGCCGCAGGGGTCAAGGTGCTCGCCAAGAGCCTGAACCTGCACCGTCCCAGGGGCTTCTACTGCGCCATCGGCAACTGCGCTTCCTGCCAGATGATCGTGGACGGAGCGCCCAACGTCCGGACCTGCATCACGCTCCTGCGGGAAGGCATGCGCGTTGAGACCCAGGAGGGAAAGGGGAAAATCAAATGAGAGAGCTTGAACTGCTGATCATCGGCTCCGGCCCCGCCGGTCTCTGCGCCGCCATCTCCGCAGCCTCCTCCGGAGCAAAGGTGCTGATCCTGGAGCGGAGCTTTCAGCCGGGCGGCCAGCTCATCAAGCAGACCCACATGTTCTTCGGCTCGGAGCGGCAGTACGCCTCCCACAGAGGCGTGGACATTGCCGACATCCTGCTGCGCAGGGCCGCGGAATTCGGAGACCGGATCGAGCTGATGCTGAACGCCACCGCCGTTGGCTTCTACGAGGACAACGTGGTCACCGTCCTGAAGGACGAAAAGGAGTATTTCAAAATCAAGGCCAAGTCCATCATCTGCGCCACCGGCGCCTTTGAAAAATCCCTGGCCTTCCCCAACAACGACCTGCCCGGCATCTACGGCGCGGGCGCGGTGCAGACTCTGATGAACGTCTACGGGGTCCGGCCCGGCAACCGGGTTCTGATGGTGGGCGCCGGCAACATCGGCGTCATCGTCAGCTACCAGCTCATGCAGGCGGGGATCCAGGTCGCCGCCGTGCTGGACGCCGCGCCGAGAATCGGCGCCTACCTGGTTCACGCCTCCAAGCTGGCCCGGATGGGGGTGCCCATCCTCTGCTCCCACACCATCAAGGAGGCCATCGGCACGGACTGTCTGGAGGCCGCCGTGGTGTGCCGGGTGGACCAGCGCTTCCGCCCCATTCCCGGCACCGAGCGGCGCTTTGACGTGGACGTGATGTGCGTCTCCGTGGGTCTGAGCCCCCTGAACGAGCTGCTGGCCATGCGGGGCGCGGCGATGCGGTACGTGCCCCAGCTCAGCGGCACCGTGCCTCTGCGGACCGTGGACTGCGAGACCAGCATCCCCGGCATCTATGTGGCGGGGGACGCCTCCGGCATCGAGGAGGCCAGCTCCGCCATGGCCGAGGGCTATCTGGCAGGGCTCTGCGCCGCTGCCGGCCTGGGCCACGTGCCGGAGGACTATGGGGCCCGCAGACAGGAATACCTCGGGCAGCTGGAGGATCTGCGCTCCGGCCCCGTGGGGGATCGGATCCGGGCGGGCATGAAGCTCAGTGCGCTGTAAGGAGGAAGGAAGATGTTTGAACAAACAGCTGTGGCCACCCGAGAAATGGTCCTGGAAAAATTTCCTCCCATCGAGAGGATCGACAAGGGTCCTGTGGCGGTGGTGGAGTGTTATCAGAAGATCCCCTGCAATCCCTGCCAGACCGCCTGCCCCTTCGGTGCCATTCAGATCGGCGCAGACATCAACGAGATCCCCAGGCGGGACGAGGCCCTCTGCACCGGCTGCGGCGTCTGCGTGGCAAAATGCCCCGGCCTGTCCATCATGATCGTGGACGGCTCCAAGTCCGCCGGGACCGTGGAGTTCCGCATCCCCTACGAGTTCCTGCCCCTGCCCCAGGTCGGGGAGCGCGTTCTGGGCCTGGACCGGGCCGGGCAGCCCATCTGCCGGGCGCTGGTGAAGAAGGTCATGAATCCCCCCGCCTTTGACCGGACCCCCGTCGTCACCCTGGAGGTGGAGCGGAAATACCTCTACGACTTCCGAAATTTCAGAAGGGAGGCCGAAGCCCATGGATGAGAATACCATCATTTGCCGCTGCTCCGACGTGACCCTGAAGGAGATCCGGGCGCTGATCGCCCAGGGCTACCTGAGCTTCGACGAGATCAAGCGGATCACCCGGGTGGGCATGGGCCCCTGCCAGGGCAAGACCTGCGGCCAGCTGGTGCTGCGGGAGATCGCCAACGCCACCGGCCAGAGCATGGCCGAGCTCCAATTCCACCAGCTTCGTCCCCCGGTGGTGGGCGTGAAGCTGCATCTGATCGCAGAGGAGGCGGAACGGCATGAAGAATAGAGCGGACATCGTCATCATCGGCGCCGGTATGTCCGGCTGCTCCATCGCCTACAATCTGGCGGTCCGGGGCGCGAAGAACATCGTGGTGCTGGAAAAAAGCTTCATCTGCTCCGGCTCCACCGGGGCCTGCGGCGCGGGCTTCCGGATGCAGTGGGGCACGGAAATGAACTGCCGCATGTCCAAGTTCTCCACGGAGTTCTTTGAACACGCCAACGAGATCCTGGAATACGACGGGGACATCGAGCTGCGGCAGAGCGGCTATCTGATGATCGCGGACACGGAGAAGGAGCTGACCCAGTTCCGCAAGAACATCGAGGTCCAGCACGCCTGCGGTATTCCCTCCCGGATGGTGAGTCTGGAGGAGGCGAAGGAAATCGTCCCCCACCTGAACACGGATATTCTCTCCGGCGCGGCCTACTGCCAGAAGGACGGCTTCCTGAACCCCCACAAGACCACCGACGCCTTCTACAGGGCCGCCAGGCGGCTGGGCGTGGAGTTCAACACCTTTACGGAGCTCACCGGCATCCGGGTGGAGAAGGGCCGGATCGTGGGGGTAGAGACCAACCGGGGCTATATCGAGACCCGGATCGTGGTGAACGCCGCCAACGCCTGGTCCCAGGGCATCGCCAAAATGGTGGGCGTGGAGCTGCCCCTCTACTCCGAGCGCCACCAGATCCTTGTGACGGAGCCGGTGGAGCATATGCAGGATCCCATGGTCATGGCCTTCAATCTGAATCTCTACGTCCAGCAGAGCCCCCACGGCTCCTTCATCATGGGCCGCAGCGACAGCTCCGAACCCCGCGATCTGAGAAGGACCTCCTCCTGGCACTTCCTGGAGGAGATGGCCAAAACCATCGACCGGGTGCTGCCCCCCATCGGGCAGCTGCGGGTGGTCCGCCAGTGGGCAGGCCTGTATAACATGTCCCCGGACCGCCAGCCCATCTACGACAAGGTGGAGCAGGTGGAGGGCTTCTACGTGGCCGTGGGCTTCAGCGGACACGGCTTCATGTTCGGCCCCGTCACCGGCACCGTCATGGCGGAGATGATCCTGGGGCTGGAGCCCAGCATCGACGCCTCCCGGCTCAAGCTCTCCCGCTTTGCCGAGGGCAAGCTCTTCACCGAGCCCTCCGTGGTCTGAGCTGTCAGCGACGGCTGGAGCATCCGCAAGGAGGAAGCAACATGAAAGCAGGAAAAATCATCGGAAAGCTCTGTCTCGGCGCGCTGGCCGTCAGTCTGATTCCCTACCGCTTTCAGGCCGATCGGGGGGCGTGTACCATGGAGCTGCGGAGCCTGCTCTGGGGCGCGAAAAAGTTTCCCGGGAAGGACAAGGATCACTTCGCCTTCGCAATTCCCCCCTCCGCTCTGGATCGGCATTTCCAGGCGGCGCCTGACGAAAAGCGGAAGAACGCGGACGGGGAGGCCGCCGAAGCGGCGGAATGATCCGCCAAAGCAGGTAAGGCGAGAAGCCAACCGGACGTTGCGTCCGGGCTCAGACAGTTTGATCGTTATATGGAAATGGCATGACCCTCGGGTCATGCCATTTTCTGTTCCGTTCGTTCAATCAAACAGTAAAAAATTGTCCTTCCGTCCGTCTTGGAAAGCGCCCGGATTTCTGCCATAATAGCTCCGTTCAAAACGGGAAACGGCCCCGGCCTTCTTTGCGGAACGGGAAGAACTCGCGGTCTGGCACGTGCGGCAGGAGAATATCCACTCCGTCATGGAAACGGAGGTCTTCTGCCGGAAAGCGGACATGCTGCTGGTCAACTATGAGTCCCCCGACGGCAGAAAACGGCACAACCGTCTCTGGAACGGCGGCAACGGCTGGGGTACCGTAAGGCTGTATGACAAAAAGGACGGACAGCTCCGGCTGGCGGATGAGGTGGAGGCCACCCATATCGGCTGTGAATACGGGGAATATGACGAGCCCTGAAAAACGCCGTGACAAGGACGCCGGCACGGTGTTTTGCTTGAAGTGCCGTCATCCCGATGCTTGACGGGGATCAGATAAATCTTCCCGTTATGCTCTCCCTGCAGCCGCGAATTTCCGCCGGGGTGCCGCAGGCGACGATCCGGCCGCCGTCCTCGCCGCCCTCCGGGCCCATATCGACCACATAGTCGGCGCTTCGGATCACGTCAGGGTCGTGCTCGATCACAATGACGGTGGCGCCGTGGTCGATCAGCGTGCGGAACACCTGCAGCAGGGTCTCCACGTCCTTTGGATGCAGGCCAATGGTGGGCTCGTCAAAGACAAAGACGGAATCCTCCTGCTGTCTGCCCAGCTCGGAGGCCAGCTTCAGCCGCTGCGCCTCACCGCCGGACAGCCCAGGCGTTTGCTCCCCCAGCGTCAGATACCCCAGACCCAGATCCCGGAGCGTTTCCAGCCTTTGGCTGACGGTGCCCATGTCCCTGCAAAACGACAGCGCCGTGTTCACGTCCATGTCCATCAGCTCGGGGAGGGACCGTTCCTCCCCGGCCTTGTTTCGATAGCGGATCTTTTTTGCGGCTTTCCTATAGCGCGAGCCGCGACAGTCCGGGCACGGAACGTCCACGTCCGGCAGGAACTGGACGTCCAGGGAGATCTGCCCGGTTCCGTCACAGACCGGGCAGCGCAGAGAGCCGGTGTTATAGGAGAAGTCCCCGGCCTTACAGCCGTACTGCCTGGCCGCTTTCGTCCGGGCGAAGCACTTGCGCAGCTCGTCGTGTACGTTGGCGTAGGTCGCCACGGTGGATCGGACGTTGATCCCGATGGGCGTTGCGTCGATCAGCTTGATGTGCCGGATCCCTTCCGCTTCGATCCTCCGGATATGGTCGGGCATCTTTTTCCCGCCGCACAAGGCGTCCAGCGCGGGGACCAGGCTTTCCAGAACCAGCGTGGTCTTGCCGGAGCCCGATACGCCGGTAATCGCCGTCAGCCGGCCTTTGGGGATTTTCACGGAAAGCGGCTTGACCGTATGAATGCGGTCTGTCTCCAGGCAGATCATTCCGTCCGCGAACAGCGCCTGCCCTGTCGTCTCCTTTTCCGACGCCTGCTTCCCGGAGAGGTACTTGCCGATCACGGAGGCCGGGTTCTGTTCGATCTCCGGGATCGGCCCCTGCGCGATCACCGTGCCGCCCTTCGCTCCCGCCTCCGGTCCCATCTCGATGAGCCAGTCCGCCTCCTTCAGAATCTGCACGTCGTGGTCCACCAGCAGCACGGAGTTGCCATCCTTGACCAGATCGTGCATCACGTCGTTCAGACCGACGATATTGGCGGGATGCAGCCCGATGGAAGGCTCATCCAGAACGTACAAAACGCCCGTCGTGCGGTTCCGGACCGCCCGTGCCAGCTGCATCCGCTGCCGCTCCCCGGTGGAGAGCGTGGACGAGGCTCTGTCCAGCGTCAGATAGGAAAGCCCCAGGTCCATGAGCCTGGCCGCCACCTCCAGATAGGATTCGCAGATGTTCTGCGCCATGGGGCGCATTTCCTCCGGCAGAGAGGCAGGCACCCTTTTGACCCATTCGATTGATTCCTTCAAGGTCATCTCGCAGGCCCGGTCAAGGGAAATGCCCATCAGCCGCGGCGCCCTGGCGGCCTCTGAAAGCCTCGTCCCATGGCATTCCGGGCAGACGTCCTCCTTGAGGAACTTCTCCACCCGCTTCATGCCCTTTTCATCCTTGACCTTG
>CAMNHH010000043.1 GCA_946539175.1 uncultured Clostridia bacterium
CAATTCTCAATTGAGGAAGAACGCCTTTGTCTCATCAAGAGACAAAGGCGTTCTTCCTCTGCGGTACCACTCTTATTGCCATACGAAGGTATGGCCGCTCGTACATGGTGTAACGCCCATGAAACGCCCCGGTCTACGCAGGCAAAAGCCCTTCGGCGGGGTGCTCGGGGAGGATCCGCAGAGCGCCTTCACGCCGCCTTACACCAACCGGCGGCTCTCTGTGCTTCGGCACGCAGTGCACGTTCCCTTCAACGCAGGAATATTCAGTTCGTAGGGGCCGATGCCTACATCGGCCCTGCTGCAAGCCCGGTGGGAGGGCCGATGCGGGCATCGGCCCCTACGGGTCAGGGCTGATAGTTCTTGCCGAACTTCAGGTTGGCGAACTTCGCCGTGGTGCGCTCGTCCAGCACGGGCATGACCCTGGTGGCGGCGCTGAGTTCGGACTTGGGCCGGGGGGTGTCGCCGGTGATGCTGGCCACGCTCTGCTCGATCTGGGCGGCGATGTCCTCCGCCTTGTCCATGGGCGCGGGCTGGTCCTTCTCCGCCTCGTAGTCATAGGCCTTGCGGGCGGGCTTGGCGGTCTGGGCGGGGGGCTGCTCCATGGGCAGATCCAGGGTCTTAAGGGTGTCCAGGGCCTGCTGATGCCGGGCCAGTTGGGCCTCCACCGCCCGGACAAAGTCCGCGGTGGCTGCCTTGGCCAGGCGCAGCCGCTCGGTCTCGGCGTTCAGCGCCGCATCGGCGGTGACGGTCCTGGCCTCGCCTCTGGCCTTGGCCAGCAGGGCCTCGCTCTCCCGGCGGGCGTCGGCCAGAATGGCCTCCCGCTCCTTCTGGGCCTGCTCGGCGGCGGCCTTCACGTTGGCCTCGTTGTCCCGGTAGCTCTCCAGACGCTCCACCAGCAGCCGCATTTTGCTCTTGAGCACGGCGTTTTCCTTGTAGAGGGTGATATAATCGTCCATCAGCGGCTCCAGGAACTCGTCCACGGAACGCATCACGTAGCCGCCGATCTTGGCTTTTTCAAAGGAGACTTCCTGTAAGTCTTGGGGTGTCAGCATAGTCAGACAGTTCCTTTCTCTTGATATGGTGTCTGTAGGGACGAGCATTGCCCGTCCGCGGACAAGCATTGCTTGTCCCTACATGCCGATCAGAAATAAACGCCGCTGTTCTCCAGCTCCTCCACCAGATCGCCCACGATCTCCACGTTGTTGGGGGTCAGGATGTAGGTGGAAATGGCGACCTTCTTGATCTTCCCGTCCAGGGCGTAGGCCACGCCGGAGAGGAAGTCCACCAGCCGCCGGGCCACATCCTTGTTGGTGGACTCCAGGTTCAGCACGATGGCCTTCTTTTCCCGCAGATGGTCAGCGATCTCGGATACGGTGTCAAAGCGGTCGGGCTTTACCAAAATCACCTGCATGGCGGTGCGGGTATTCAGATTTACGACCTTGGCCGGGCCGCTGCGGCGGGTGCTGCTGTTGGCGGCGCTGCTGCTGTTGGTCTCCGGCGCGGCGAAGCTGGAGCGGCGGGGGGCGGAAGCGGGCTCGGGCTCAGCCTCCAGCTCTTCCTCTTCCTCGTCGAAATCGTATTCGTCCATGTCGTCTTCGTTGTAGGGGCGGGTCAGCTTTTTGAGTTCGTCCATCAGTCCCATGGTGCGGTATCCTCCTGTGTATCTGTATGAATATTGATTGTTAATTGTCAGGCGGGGTAGTGTCGCGCGCCGAAAATGGCGGTGCCGACGCGAATCATGGTGCTGCCCTCAGCGATGGCGTCCTCAAAGTCGTCGCTCATGCCCATAGACAGACATACCATAGATACATTATCGTATTTTTTCCCTGCAATGTCAATATAAAGATTTCTCATTTTCGCAAAATATTTACAATTATCCCCCTTTTTTTCAGAAATGGGAGGAATTGCCATGAGGCCCCGGAGCCGGAGACCGGGCCAGGCCCCCATCCGGGCTGCCAGAGCCAGGGTCTGCTCCGGGGTGAAGCCGCCCTTCTGGGGCTCCTCTCCGATGTTGACCTCCAGCAGGATGTCCTGGACCAGGCCCAGCCGCAGGGCGGCCTTGTTCACCGCCTCCAACAGCTCCTGCCGGTCCACGGACTGGATCAGAGCCACCTTCCCCACCACCTTGTTGACCTTGTTGGTCTGCAGATGGCCGATGAAGTGGACGGGTCTGCCCTCGTAGGCCCCCAGGGGCTGCTTCAGGACCAGCTCCTGGACCCGGTTTTCGCCGCAGCAGTCCACCCCTGCGGCCACAGCCTCCTTCACCCGGTCGGCGTCGTTCATCTTGGTGGCGGCGCAGAGCAGGATCTCCGCCGGGTCCCGGCCCGCCGCCCGGGCGGCGGCGTCCATCCTGGCGCGGATGGCGGCAACGTTTTCCGCAATGCTCATTTTATCATGACCTTTCTGTCGTAGATCTCGTCGGAGCTGAGAATGATCTCATCCTCCGGCCAAAGATTGCCGGTGCTGGATTTGTCCAGCCGGACAATAAAGCTGTCGCCGTTGTCGTAGAGGATCTCCACCGGCTTCCAGCGGGCCTCGGCGCCCTCCAGCACGTAGACGCCGCTGACCTGGTCGATGGCGTAGATGGCCTTCTTGGGCACCCGCAGCCCCTCCAGCTGGTCAAAGACCAGATCGGCGCTCTGGAGCCGGGAGGAGACGGCCTCCTGGATATAGGAGCTGGAGGACAGGATCAGAATGCAGCGGTCGTTTTCCGGCGGGGTGACCCGCTCCACCTGCATCTGCACCGTCTGGTAGAAATCGTAGGCGAAGCTGACCGCCACCTTGTCCCCCTGGTCCAGCTCCGCCACGTTCTGCACCGGCACGATGGCGGCGAAGAACCACTTGGGGGAGCTGACCAGCTTGCCGTAGGCGTCGGTTTCCCGGCGGCTGACCCCCTGGTAGCGCTTCAGGGCGCTGACGGTGGCGGTCTCCAGAAATTCCGGCGTCAGAATCTCCTCGTAGCCGTCCACGCTGGCGGAAAACCAGCCGGAGGCGGGGGCGGTAAGGACGCCGGATTCGGCCTGGGCCTCGGCGTAGAGCGCGTTGAGGCGGGTTTCCGTTTCCTGGATGCGGGACCGCAGGGCCTCGGCGTCGGAGCTGTTGAGATAGCGCCGGAGGATCAGGGGCTTGATCTCCTCGGCAGCCTGGTCCGCGGCGCTGAATTCCCGGCGGGCGGCGCTGAGGGTGATCAGATTCATCCGCTGCAGGATGTCCGTGTCCAGCGTGGCGGACTCCATATCCGAGGTGGAGAAGTTCTGGGCGGACTTCATCTGGGCCAGCTCCGCGGCCAGCCGGTCGATCTCCGTCCGGCGGAGCCGGGCGGACTCGTCCCGGTAGGTGGCGGCAACGGCCTGGCCCTTGCCCACCTTTTCCCCCTCGCTGCGGGTGGGGACGATGATGTCCCCCGTGTCGGCCCGCAGCAGCTGCTCATAACGCACCAGAAAGCCGGAGGTGGTGATCCCATCGCCGACTTCATAGCGCACTGCCTTATAGGTTGTGAAGCTGTCCCCCGAAAAGCGGGTGACGGAAAAGACCAGGTAGCAGGCCAGCACGCACAGCAGCGTGACGACCACCACCTTCATGAATTTGTCCCCTTTCATGGCGGGCCTCCTTCGCACGTCCTCCGGGAAGCCCGCCGGGCCCCTCGCTGCTACAGCGCGGGGCTGAGCCGGACGGGCCGGGCCGGAACCAGGGTGGAGATGGCGTGCTTGTAGATCATTTGCTGGCGGCCCTCGGACACCAGGCAGACCACGAAGCTGTCAAAGCCCGTGACCACGCCCTTCATCTGAAAGCCGTTCATCAGAAAGACCGTCACCAGTTGACGCTCCTTCCGCACTTCGTTCAAAAAAAGATCCTGCAATGTTTCGTTGGCTGCCATAGTTGTTACCTCGTTTCTATGTAGATTGGCAAACACTATGGTAGCACGTTCGGCTTGTCGGATGCTGTCGCACCCGTCCCCGGAGGGGAAGATTATTTCCGCGTCTCCTGCCTGGCGAGGAGCTTCAGCGCCGAGGCTGTCAGATCGGCGCATTCGTCCACGTACAGCCAATGGATCGCTTCGTTGCGGCGGAACCAGGTGAGCTGCCGCTTGGCGTAGCGGCGGGAGGCCTGCTTGATCTGGTCGGCGGCCTGCTTCACCGTGCATTCGCCCCGGAGGGCGGCGGCCATTTCCTTGTAGCCGATGGCCTGCATGGCGGTGGTTCTGGGGTCGATGCCCCGGTCCAGCAGCCGTCGGACCTCCGCCTCCAGGCCCCGGTCCAGCATCTCGTCCACCCGCTGATCCACCCGGGCGTAGAGCTTGTTCCGGTCCCGGAAGTTCAGGCCGATCCAGACGGGCGCGTACTTGGGGGGCTTGAGCTTGGACTGCCGGTTGTGGTAGGACAGGGGCATGCCGGTGATCAGGAAGACCTCCATGGCCCGGACGATGCGCTTGCGGTCCGAGAGATGGAGCTTCTCCGCGGTCTCCGGGTCCGCGTCCTTCAGCATATCGTAGAGAAACTCGATGCCCTTCTCCTCCACGATGTGCTCCACGTATTCCCGCTGGGCGGGCCGGGAGGGGGCGGCGAAGCACTCCCCCTTGATCAGATTGTCCATATACAGACCGGTGCCGCCGCAGACGATGGCGGTTTTGCCCCGGCTGTGGATCTCGGCAATGGCGGCGTCCGCCAGCTTCACGTAGCGGCCCACGGAGAAGTCCTCCCCGGGCTCCGCCACGTCCAGCAGGTGATGGGGCACGCCCTCCATTTCGGCGGCGTCGGGCTTGGCGGTGCCCACGTCCATGCCCCGGTAGAGCTGCATGGAGTCGCAGGACACCACCTCGGCCCCCAGCTTCTTCGCCAGGGCCACGGATAATCCCGTCTTGCCGGAAGCGGTGGGGCCGCAGATACAAATCAGATTGTTCATCAGGTAATCCTCTTAAACTGCTTTTCAATCTGCTTCCTGGTTAAGAAGGTGCAGATGGGTCTGCCGTGGGGGCAGTATTTCAGATCCGGGTGATTCAGAACGGTGGCGGCCAGCTGCTTCAGCTCCGCCGGGTCGGTGATATAGCCCGCCTTGATGGCGGCCTTGCAGGCGATGCTGTGGAGCGCCTCGTCCCGCAGCCGCTGGGGGCTGTCCAGCCGCCCGTCGGCCAGGTGGCCCGCAATCTCGGAGAGGGTGGCGGCGGCGTCGGACTCCCGGATATCGGAGGGAATCTGCCGCAGCAGCAGGTCCCCCTGGCCCAGGTCGTCCAGGTCGTAGCCCAGGCTCAGCAGCAGCTCCCGATGCTCCAGCAGGGTGGCGGCCTCCTCCCGGTCAAAGGGGCAGGCCAGCGGCTCCAGCAGGGTCTGCCCCAGAATCCGGGTGCCCTGGGCCAGGAGCCGCTCAAAGTTGATGCGCTCGTGGGCGGCGTGCTTGTCGATGAGGATCAGCTCGTCCCCCTGCTCCACCAGCAGATAGGTGCGGAAGAGCTCCCCGATGTAGCGGAAGTCCGGCGCCTGCTCCACCCCCTCCAGGGGCAGGGTCGCCGGGTTGGAAGCGGAGCCCGTTTCGTCCTTGCGGTCCTGCGGGGCGGGGAGCGGAGTCGAAGGACCCGTTTCCCCCGGCGCAGCTTCGGCAGCGGAGCGCGGATCCTTCGCTTCGCCCGGAAGGACGCTGGGGAGAGAAAGAGCTTCGTCCTCCTCCCCGGGCAGCAGGATGGGACTGTTCAGCGTCGTGGGCCGGACGGCCTCCTGCAGGGCCCGGCTGGGGGCGGGCATGGGCTTTTCGCCCAGGGTCCTGCTCATCTGCTCATATTCCCAGCGGGTCAGGGTGTGGACCTGGGGCTTGGCGGCCTTGCGGTATTCCTCCGCGCGCATGGCCTTGAAAAAGTCGGGATTCGCTGCAGGCTTCGGTTCAGCTTGAGGCGCCGGCGCAGGGTCTGTCTGGAAGGGCAGCTGCCCCGGCGTGCGGTTCAAAGCCCCCAGCACGCCGTAGTGGACGCAGTCGAAGATCTCCCGCTCGTTGAGGAACTTCACCTCTGTCTTGGCGGGGTGGACGTTCACGTCCACGGCGCTGAGGGGCATCTCCAGATTCAGCACGCAGGCGGGGAAGCGGCCCGTCATCAGCTGATTGCGATAGGCCTCCTCCAGGGCGGCGGTCATGGTCTTGGAGCGGATATAGCGGTGGTTCACGAAGAAGATCTGACCGGCCCGGGTACCCCGGGTGGCGGTGGGCCGGGTGACGTAGCCGCTGACGCCCAGCTGCTCCCATTTGCTGTCCACGGGCACCATCTCCCCGGCGGCCTGTCGGCCCAGCACCGCGTAGATGGCCGCCAGCAGATCCCCGTCGCCGGGGGTCTGGAGCTGGGTCTGGCCGTCCTTGATCAGACGGAAGGCGCACTCCGGATGGGCCAGGGCCTGCTTCTGCACCACGCCGGCGGCGGCGGAGGCCTCCACCGTATCCCGCTTCATGAACTTCATCCGGGCGGGGGTGTTGTAGAACAGGTCCCGCACCACGATGGTGGTGCCTGCGGGGCAGCCCGCCGGCTCGCAGCTCAGCAGCTTCCCGGCCTCCAGCCGCAGATGGGTGCCCTCCAGATCCTGGGCGGTCCGGGTCAGCAGATCCACCCGGCTCACGGCGGCAGTGGCCGCCAGGGCCTCCCCCCGGAAGCCCAGGGTGCCGATGGCCTCCAGATCCTCCTTGGAGCGGAGCTTGGAGGTGGCGTGGCGGAGGAAGGCGGTCTTGGCGTCCTCCCGTGCCATGCCGCAGCCGTCGTCCGTGACCCGCAGCAGGGTCATGCCGCCGTTTTGCAGCTCTACGGTGACGGTTTTGGCTCCGGCGTCGATGGCGTTTTCCACCAGCTCCTTCACCACGGAGGCGGGCCGCTCCACCACCTCGCCGGCGGCGATCAGATTGGCCAGATGGGGGTCCAGCTGGATGATTTTGGGCATGGGTTCGCCTCCTTTTGTAGGGGCCGATGCCCACATCGGCCCTCGTTGGTCATGGAATTCGGAAGAAGGGCCGATGTGGGCATCGGCCCCTACGGCCTATAGCAGCTGTTTCAGTTCGTATAACAGGTTCAGCGCCTCGATGGGCGTCATTGTTTCCACGCTGGTTTCGGCCAGGCGGGTCTTGATCTCCTCCGCGGCGGGGTCTCCCAGGGCGGTCTGACCCAGGGGCAGCTCGCCGGGGGCGGCCTGGACCGGTACGATGATTCGGCTGGGGCCCTTGCTTTCCAGATCCTTCAGAATGTCCCGGGCCCGCTTCACCAGCTTGGCGGGCATGCCCGCCAGCTTGGCCACCTCCACGCCGTAGCTGCCGTCGGCCACGCCGGGGATGATCTTCCGCAAAAAGACGATGTCGTCCTTCCGGCGCTTGACGCAGATGTTGTAGTTGCGGATCTCCGGGTGGGTCTCCGCCAGGCCGGTCAGCTCATGGTAGTGGGTGGCAAAGAGGGTCTTGCAGCCCAGCTTCAGGGGGTCCCCCACGTGCTCCAGCACCGCCTGGGCGATGGCCATGCCGTCGTAGGTGGCGGTGCCCCGGCCGATCTCGTCCAGGATCAGCAGGCTCCTGGGCGTGGCGTTCTTGAGAATATCGGCCATCTCGGACATCTCCACCAAGAAGGTGGACTGGCCCGCGGCCAGATCGTCGGAGGCGCCGATGCGGGTGAAGATCTTGTCCACCACGCCGATCCGGGCGGCGGAGGCGGGAACGAAGCTGCCCATCTGGGCCATGAGCACGATCAGGGCCACCTGCCGCATATAGGTGGACTTGCCGGCCATGTTGGGGCCGGTGATGACCGCCACCCGCTCCCGCTTGCCGTCCATGGCGGTGTCGTTGGGGACGAACAGGGCGTCCGTCAGGGTCTTTTCCACCACGGGGTGCCGCCCCGCGGTGATCTCGATGGCGGAGGAGAGGTCCACCTCCGGCATACAGTAGTTGTTTTGCACCGCCAGCTCCGCCAGAGCCGCCAGCACGTCCGCCGCGGCGACGGCCCGGGAGCTCTGCTGGATCCGGGCGGCGTTGGCCGACAGCCGCTCCCGCAGCTTGGTGAAGAGCTCATATTCCAGGGCGTTCACCCGGTCCTTGGCGCCGAGGATGGTGTTTTCCAGATCCTTCAGCTCCTGGGTGATATAGCGCTCTCCGTTTACCAGAGTCTGCTTGCGCACGTAAGAGGCGGGCACCAGATCCACCTGGCCCTTGGCCACCTCGATGTAGTAGCCGAAGACCCGGTTGTAGCCCACCCGCAGGTTCTTGATGCCGGTTTTTTCCTTCTCCTGGGCCTCGATCCGGGCCAGGGTGCCCTTGCCGCCGGACATGATATCCCGCAGCCGGTCCACCTCCTGGTCGCAGCCGGGGCGGATGATGCCGCCCTCCCGCAGGGAGAAGGGGGGATCGTCGGCAATGGTTTCGTCGATGGCCTGCCGCAGATCGGCCAGATCATCCAGACGTTCCGTCACCACCGCCAGCATGGAGCTGCCGAAGCCCTGCAGCCGGGCCTTCAGGGCGGGCAGACTGGCGCTGCCCTGGCTCAGCTGCACCAGATCCCGGGCGTTGGCGGCCCCGGTGACGATCCGGGCTGTGACTCGCTCCAGGTCGGTGACGGTTTTCAGAGCCAGAATCAGCTCCTGCCGGGGCAGGGTGCTGCGCACCAGCTCCTGCACTGCGTCCAGCCGCTGCTGGATCTCCTTGGGATTTCGCAGGGGCTTTTCCATCCAGGCCCGCAGCATCCGGGAGCCCATGGGCGTTTTGGTCTTGTCCATGACCCACAGCAGGCTGCCCTTCTTTTCCTTGCCCCGGAGGGTCTGGGTCAGCTCCAGATTCCGGCGGGCCGTCAGATCCAGCTCCAGATACCGGCCGGAGAGATAGTAGTCCACGTGGCTGACGTGGCTCAGATCTCCCTTTTGCAGGGAGCGGAGGGTCTGCACCAGGGCCCCCAGGGCCAGGCGCACCGGCAGGGGCAGGCCGCTGAGATCCTGCTGGGGGAACTGGGCCTCCAGGGCGGCGCGTACCGCCTCGTCCTCATAGAGCCCCCGCCGGCCCACGTTCACCGGGCAGCGGAGCCGGAGCTGGGCGTCCAGGGCGAAGCCCTTGCTCTGGGCCAGGTCCTCGTCCACCATCAGCTCCCTGGGGTCGAAGCGCCCCAGCTCGTTGAAGGCCTTGTCCCGGGCGTCCTCGCCGTCGGCCAGGGTGGCGCAGGCCTCGCCGGTGGAAATGTCGATGAGGGCCGCGCCGATGCCCTCGTCGGTCTGGCAGAGGGAAGCGTAGTAGTTGTTGCTGCCCTCCTCCAGCATGGAGCTCTCCACCACCGTGGCGGGGGTGATGATCCGGATGATGTCCCGGTCCACCAGGCCCTTGGCAGTCGCCGGGTCCTCCATCTGCTCGCAGATGGCCACCTTGTAACCCTTGCCAACCAGCCGGGCGATGTAGCCCTCGGCGGAGTGGAAGGGCACCCCGCACATGGGGGTCTGCTCCTCCGGAGCCTTGCCCCGGTCCCGGGTGGTGAGGGTCAGATCCAGCTCCCGGGCCGCGACCTTCGCGTCCTCGTCGAACATCTCATAGAAATCCCCCAGCCGGAAGAACAGCAGACAGTCCGGATGCCGGGCGTGGATCTCTTTATATTGTTTCATCATGGGGGTCAATTCGGCCATGGGTTTACCTCCGAATTTCAATATAGGGACAAGCATCGCTTGTCCGCGCTGCCGATGAAGCAGCCGCGCATCGGCGGACGAGCAAAGCTCGCCCTTACGGCGTGGGGGCGCCGACCAGCGACCAGGTCGTGGCGTCGGTGATCGTCAGGTCAATAAACTGCCCGATCAGATCGTCGGAGCCTTCAAATCTGACCAGCCTGCCGCCGTCGGTGCGGGCGGTGAGCTGGTCGCCGTCCCGTCCGTCCACCAGGACCCGGAGGGTCTTGCCGATACAGGCCCGGTGCTTCTCCTCGGAGATGGCGTTCTGGACGGCCAGGAGCCGGTCGAAGCGGCGGTTTTTCTCCTCCCTGGGGGTGGGGTCCGGCATGGATGCCGCCGGGGTCCCGGGGCGGGGGGAATAGATGAAGGTAAAGAGCGCCTCGTAGCGGACCTGCTCAATCAGGGAGATGGTGTCCTCGAACTCGTCCTCCGTCTCCCCGGGGAAGCCCACGATGACGTCGGAGGTAAAGACGATCTCCGGCATGAGCTTCCGCCCGTAGTCGATCAGCTCCAGATAGTGGGCCCGGTCGTAGTGGCGGTTCATCTCCTTCAGAATCCGGTCATTGCCGGACTGGAAGGGCAGGTGGAACTGCTTGGCAATCTTCTCATGGCTGGCCATGACGTCGAAGAGCTTGCGGCTGGCGTCCCGGGGGTGGGAGGTCATGAAGCGCACCGTGAATTCCCCGGGCAGCTCGGCGATTTGGCCGATCAGATCCGCGAAGTCCACGCCGCTGCCCAGGTCCTTGCCGTAGGAGTTGACGTTCTGGCCCAGGAGGGTCAGCTCCTTGTAGCCGTCGGCGATGAGGCCCCGGCACTCGGCCAGGATGTCCTCCGGCAGACGGCTCCGCTCCCGGCCCCGGACGTAGGGGACGATGCAGTAGGAGCAGAAGTTGTTACAGCCGTACATGATGCTGACCCAGGCCTTCAGCTTGTTGGTTCGCACCACGGGCAGCCCCTCGGCGATGGCCCCGGCGGAGTCCTCCACGGCCCAGGCCTTGCGGTGCCGGATCAGCACCCGGTACAGATGCTCCGGCAGCTGCCACAGGTGATGGGGGGAGAAGATGCCGTCCACGTGGGGATAGGACTTCCGCATCCGCTCGGAGATCTCGGGCTTGCCCATCATGCAGCCGCAGACGAAGATCTTCTGCCCGGGATGGCGGCGCTTCGTGTGCACCAGAGCGCCCACGTTGCCGAAGACCCGCTGGGCCGCGTGCTCCCGGATGGCGCAGGTGTTGATCACCACCAGATCCGCCCCCTCGGCCTGGTCCGTCAGACCGTAGCCGCAGGTCTCCAGGATGCCCCGGATCTGCTCGGAGTCCGCTTCGTTCTGCTGGCAGCCGTAGGTCTCCACGTAAGCTGCGGGGGTCTTGCCCTGATTCTGCCAGAATTCCTTGATATATTGAGCAATCTCCGCCTGCCGCCGCAGCTCCTCGGGAGAGATCACAGTCGTTTTCCGTTCCAAATTTCCATCCTCCGTCCAATAGCGGATACTACTCCACAATAATTCAAGATATTATAGCACTTATTTGGGGAAAATGCAAGGAAAAACGGCGGAAAAAGGGCGGTTCCCGTAAGGGGGACCGCCCGTGAGCGTATGATTTTACCAATCGGAATCCCAGTCGCCGCCGATGTCGTCCCAGTCGTCGTTGTCGTCCCAGTCCCAGTCGTCGTCGTTCCAATCGTCCCGGTCGTTGTTCGCTTCGGCTTCATAGTAGTCGCTGTCCGCGAAGTCCTCCACGCCGTAGCTGTCGTAGAAGGAGCCGGATTGGTAGTAGCTGTCGGCGTTGTCCGCCAGCTCGTCGTCCACCCGGGCGGGGATCCAGCCGTCGTCGTAGCAGTACCAGTCCCCGTCCTGGCAATAGTAGTAATCGTCGTTGTAGCTGTAATAGCCCCGCTGGGGCCCCCGATCCCGCATGACGTTCCACAGGCCGAAGCTGAACAGCAGAATGAGCAGATAGAGCTTGTAATTCCGCTTCACCGTCTGCAGCCAGGACGAGGGCTTCAGCCCGCCTCCGGCGCGGGTCCGGCCCCTGCGGGCGGCCTGGTAGCTTTTCTGCTGGCCCACCAGCTCCTTCATCTTCAAAAACAGCTCGTTGACCGCGTGGGCCTCGTCGGGGCCCTTGTAGCGGACGGCCCGGGTGCCGTCGGCCTTGTTCTTGTAGACCACGAAATCGCCGTCCTCGGCCCGGAAGATGCCGAAGGCCCTGGCGCCGGGGAAGTCCTCCCCCAGGTGGACCCGCATCTTGCCCAGGGGCAGATGATGCGCCGCGGCGAAGGCCCGGAGCTCCTCGATGCTTTTGGGCTTCAGGACCCCCTGCGCTTGGGCGGAGCCGGCGGGAGTCTCCGGGGCCCGGGGCTGCAGGGGCTCCGGGTTCGGTCCCCCGCAGTGGGGACAGCGGAGCGCCGCGGCGTCGAAGCGCTGTCCGCAGTATTCACAAACGCGTTTTTTCATGGTAACACCTCTTTCGGTGACAAGCATACTCCCCTTTCGGGAAAATGTCAAGGACGCAAAAACGCCGGACGGGCTGCGTCCGGCGTTAGGCGCTTATTCAAAGTTCCGCTTCAGCTTGTCGAAGAAGCTCTTGCGCTTGGGCTGAGCCTTCTCGGTGGACTCCTCAAACTGCCGCAGCAGCTCTTTTTGCTCCTTGGAGAGCCTGGTGGGGGTCTCCACCGACACGGTGACGTACTGGTCGCCCCGGTTTTTGTAGCCCACGTAGGGGATGCCCTTGCCCTTGAGCCGGAAGGTGGTGCCGGTCTGGGTGCCCTCGGGCACGTTGTAGCGGACCTTGCCGTCCAGCGTGGGGACCTCGATTTCCGCGCCGCAGGCGGCCTGGTAGAAGGAGATGGGCATCTCACAGTAGACGTTGGCTCCGTCCCGGGTGAAGAGCTCATGGGGCCTGATCCGCACGTTCACCATCAGATCGCCGTTGGGGCCGCCGTTGGCGCCGGCGCTGCCCTGACCGGAGATCCGGAAGGCCTGGCCGTCGTCGATGCCCGCGGGAATGTCCACGCGCTGCCGGTGGCTGCGCTTGATGCGGCCCTTGCCCTTGCAGCGGGAGCAGGGGTTCTTGATCAGCTTGCCCTTGCCGCCGCAGGTGGGACAGGCGGCGGTGGACTGCATGGTCATGCCCATAAAGCTCTGGGTGGTGCGGACCTGGCCGCTGCCCCGGCACTGGGGGCAGGTCTCGGGCTGGGTGCCCTCGGCGCAGCCGGAGCCGTGGCACTGGTCACAGGTCTCGATGCGGGAGACGTTGATCTCCTTCTGGACGCCGAAGGCCGCCTCCTCGAAGCTGACCTCCACCTGGACCACCACGTTTTCGCCCCGGGCGGCCCGGGTGCCGCCGCTTCTGCTGCGGGCGCCGCCGCCGAAGAAGTCCCCGAAGATGTCGCCCAGATCCCCGAAGCCGCCAAAGCCGCCGAAGCCGCCGAAGGGATTGCCTCCCTGGGAGGCGGCAAAGTTGGGATCCACCCCGGCGAAGCCGTACTGATCGTAGAGCTGCCGCTTCTCCTGATTGGACAGCACCTCATAGGCCTCGTTGATCTCCTTGAACCTGGCCTCCGCGTCCGCCTCGTGGTTCACGTCCGGGTGGTACTTGGCCGCCAGCTTCCGGTAGGCCTTCTTGATCTGGTCCGCCGCGGCGTTCTTCTCTACGCCCAGGACCTCGTAGTAATCTCGTTTGTTCTCGTTTGCCATGTATCTCACCTCACTGGTGAAGAACAGGCAATAGTTGAATAGGCATTAGGCAATAGGAGTACGAACCGCCGTATTCTCCTATTGCCTATTGCCTGATGCCTATTGCCTCAGTTTAGTCCTTCACTTCCTCAAAATCCGCGTCCACCACGCCGTCGTCGGGCTTGCCGCCGTTGAAGCCGCCGGTGGGGTTGCCGTTGAAGCCGGAACCGTTGGGATCGCCCTGGGGGGCGGCCTGCTGGTAGAGCTTCTGGGCCACGGGGTAGAAGGCCTTCTGGGCTTCCTCGATGGCGGCCTTGATGGCGGCCACGTCGCTGCCCTTGTTGACCTCCTTCAGATGCTCGATGGCGGCCTGGATGGGGGCCTTCTCGCTGTCGGTGACCTTGTCACCCAGCTCGTTCAGGGACTTCTCCAGCTGATAGGCGGTCTGGTCAGCCTCGTTGTGGGCGTCCGCCTCTTCCTTGCGGGCCTTGTCCTCGGCGGCGAACTGCTCCGCCTCGCGGACGGCCTTGTCGATGTCCTCCTGGGACAGGTTGGAGGAGGCGGTGATGGTGATGTTCTGCTCCTTGCCGGTGCCCAGGTCCTTGGCGGAGACGTTCACGATGCCGTTGGCGTCGATGTCGAAGGAAACCTCGATCTGGGGGATGCCGCGGGGAGCCGGAGCGATGCCGCTGAGCTGGAAGCGGCCCAGGGTCTTGTTGTAGGCGGCCATTTCCCGCTCGCCCTGGAGCACGTGGACCTCAACGGAGGTCTGGCCGTCTGCAGCGGTGGAGAAGATCTGCTTCTTGTTGACGGGGATGGTGGTGTTCCGCTCGATCAGCTTGGTGAACACGCCGCCCATGGTCTCGATGCCCAGGCTCAGGGGCGTCACGTCCAGCAGCAGCAGGTCCTTCACGTCGCCGGTCAGCACGCCGGCCTGGATGGCGGCGCCCATGGCCACGCACTCGTCGGGGTTGATGCCCTTGAAGCCTTCCTTGCCGGTGATCTTCTTCACGGCCTCCTGGACCGCGGGGATCCGGGTGGAGCCGCCAACCAGCAGGACCTTGCTCAGATCGCTGCTGTTCAGGCCGGCGTCGGACATGGCCTGGCGCACGGGGCCCATGGTGGCCTCCACCAGATGGGCGGTCAGCTCGTTGAACTTGGCCCGGGTCAGGGTGACGTTCATGTGCTTGGTGCCGTTGGCGTCGGCGGTGATATAGGGCAGGTTGATCTCGGTGGACATGACGCCGGAGAGCTCGATCTTGGCCTTCTCGGCGGCTTCCTTCAGCCGCTGCATGGCCACCTTGTCCCGGCTCAGGTCGATGCCGTCGCTCTTCTTGAACTCGGACACCAGGTAGTCGATGATGGCCTTGTCGAAGTCGTCGCCGCCCAGATGGGTGTTGCCGGCGGTGGAGAGGACCTCCACCACGCCATCCCCGATGTCCAGGATGGACACGTCGAAGGTGCCGCCGCCCAGGTCATAGACCATGATCTTCTGCTCGGCTTCCTTGTCCACGCCGTAGGCCAGAGCTGCGGCGGTGGGCTCGTTGATGATCCGCTTGACGTCCAGACCGGCGATCTTGCCGGCGTCCTTGGTGGCCTGACGCTGGGCGTCGTTGAAGTAAGCGGGAACGGTGATGACCGCCTCGGAGACGGTGCCGCCCAGATAAGCCTCGGCGTCCGCCTTCAGCTTCTGGAGGATCATGGCGCTGATCTCCTGGGGGG
>CAMNHH010000044.1 GCA_946539175.1 uncultured Clostridia bacterium
AATTAGGCAATCGGAGGGCGAAACGACGCGCTCCTGTTGCCCGTTCTCTTTCGGCTGAAATATGCTTGTCCGAACTCCTGCCTGCGGCGGGGGCCTTGAAGAAAGCTGTCCGGCTTACAGGGGACTGACGCAGCCCCTGGCCCCGGGGCTGCGCGCAGCGGCGCGGCGGGACTTCACGGTGGCGGAACGGGGCAGCCCGGAGCTCAAATGAGGACGTTTTCCCATACGAAAAGGGTCTGCGGTTTCCCGCAGGCCCTTTTCGTATGGGGCTTATTCCTCGGGCTTGGGCTCCTCGGGCTTGGGCTCCTCGGGTTGGGGGGTATCCTCCACCACCTCGAAGACCGCCTCGACGGCTTCCTTGACCTCCTCGGCCTTCTCCTCCACGCCGTCCAGCTTGGAGAGATCCGCCTCCAGCTCATCCAGCTCCTTGTGGAGATTGTCCAGCTCCTCCTCCAGATCGGCGGACTCCTGGACAGGCTCCTCCTGGGCGGGCTTGCTGGCGAAGGCAGCCTTGGCCTCCTCCAGCTCACCACGCAGGGCCTCGATGTTCTTGGCGGCCTCGGTGATGGCCTCGCAGAGGGGCAGGTACTCGGCGTCGTCGGGCTCCTCGCCGGTGATGAAATCCCGGTAATAGAGCTTGCCCAGCTCCAGGTAGGCCTTCTTCTGCTTATCCTGCTCGGTAAGGATGCTGATATTGGACTTGGTAACGGAAGCAGCGCTCTTGGTGACTCTGGCAGCGGCCTGAGCGGCCTCCGCCACAAGGCCCTTCAAGGCCTCCAGACTTTCATTCCACGCCATAGTTGGTTCTCCTTTCAGTTTGTGTGGGGATGCTTCTGTCTGCATTATAGCAGAGTATTTTGAAAATGGAAGCGGCTGGGGGAAAATTTTACAATTTATTCGCAGCTTGTTCATCGGAGCCGGCCGCGGGCAGGGGTGCCGGCTCTTTGGCGGGCAGGGCCAGGACGACTCCCAGAGCCGCCAGCAGCACCACGGTGACGCAGATGCTGGCCTGGGGACCGGCAATGCCGCCGCTGAGCAGGGGCCGGTACAGATCCAGATCCACGTCCAGCAGACGGACGCCCGCGTGCTGCCCCGCCGGGGCAAAGCCAAAGAGGAAGCCCCCGGCGAAGATCCAGGCGGCGTGGAGGCTGCAGGCGCTCCAAATGTTCCCCCGCTTGATGACCCAGATCCCCAGCAGCAGGCTCAGCAGCAGATTGTTCAGTCCCGTCATGGACAGCAGGGTGCCGCTGCTCTGGAGCATGGCTGGGACGATGGAGGACAGCAGCAGGGCCGTAATCACCCGGGTGGTGAAGCCCACGGAGGGGGCGAAGCTGCCCCGGATCAACAGCTCCCGGCTGGCGCCGTCCACCAGGCAGCCCAGCAGGGCCAGCAGACAGAGGCCCAGCTGGCCCTCCACCGGCGTTTTGGAGGCCAGGCGGAAGCCTCCGGAGAGGCTGCCCAGGGCCAGCGCCGCCCCAAAGAGCAGCAGACCCAGGACCAGACCCAGCAGGCATTCCCCCACCGCTCCCTTGCCCCGGAGGCCCATGGAGCTCAGGCTCCGCTTCTGGATCCGCCGGCAGTAGATGACGGCGGCCAGACCCATGGTCCCGGTGCCGAAGAGGGCTGCCAGGGAGATCCAATCCGGCATCTGCTCCATCAGCCGCAGCACCAGCTCCTGGGGCGAGGTTCCCGCCTGCAGACCCGTCAGCAGCTCGCCGCTCTTATCGGACAGGATCCAGACGGACATGGGAATGGAAAGGATCAGGGACTGGGCGACGGCGGCGATGAAATAGATCAGCAGAAAGGCCAGCACTTCTCCCGGCAGGGCGGCACGGTTTTTCTTCTGCGCGGCGGCCTCCGCCCAAAAGAGGGGGCGCGGCAGCATTTGATTCATATTCGTATCTCCTGTTCTGTTTTTTCTCTATTATGCCACAGCTGTCAAGCCCTTGTCAATCAGCAATTCTGTATTTGCGGCGCCCAGACGCCGGACAATCGGCAAGCGGAGCGGGATCAAGCGCCTGCGTGCCTCCGTCTCCGGTTGCTATTCGACAATTGCCTGATCGCGGAAGCAGTGGGTTTTTCGGTCTCCGTCCCCCACAGCCTGGTGGTAGAGCCCTGCCAGGAGCTGCCACAGCCGCTTATCCAGGATGCCGGACTCCGGCACGCCGCAGCAGTGCTGAAGGCTGCGGATGGCGCGGACTGTCTGCTCGTCGCAGGCGCCGCTGAGGGAGCAGCCCTCCACGTTGGCGTAGACCTGGTGGAGGGTCTGCAGCATGGCCTGGACCAGCAGCACGTGGAGATTGTCGCTGCCCGCCAGGATGGCCTGGTTGGGGTTCATCACGATATCCAGTGGCGCGGCGGGCTCCACCTCCACCGCCGCGGCCTGGTAGGCGGCGCAGACGGCCTGCCAGGTGGCAAAGTCCGTAACGCCGGTCTGGGGCAGGCCGGCCCGCTTCTGCTGGACCGTGACCGCCCGGGCAGTCTGCGGGCCGTAGATCCCGTCCGGGATCACCGTGGGACAGCTTTTATCCTGCAGGGCGATGACCCGCAGCATGGTTTGCAGGCTGGTCACTGACCGGCCCAAAAAACGTACGTCGTCGTTGGGGTCCATATCCGTGCCTCCTTCTGCTTTACCTCGCGTCCCGGCTGCCTATGGACAGGGGGGCGCCCGGGTACTGGGTCATACGGGTGGAATTGCGGTAGCCCAGGGCCTGATAGGCCTGGGTGATGGCCCGGGCGCTGTCCTCCCCCAGGCGGCCTGTGGCGGGCAGACCCTTGGCCCGCTGGAAGGCCCGGAGGGCCTGCTGAAGATTGGAACCGGAATAGCCCAGCGCCTCCAGCCGCTGCCGGGCATTGGCCACGTTGGTCTCGCCGCCGCTCAGCTGGGGGAAGGCCGCCCGGTTTTGCAGCACCCGGTCGTCGATGCCGGAGTAAAGCTCGTACAGGGCGTCCCATGTCCTGTCGTCCGCCTCCCCGGTGGACGCAAATCCCTCGTAGCCCTGGAAGGCCGCCACCGCGTCCCGGGTGCCGGGGCCGAAGATCCCATCCACCGCAAGGGACGGCACCTGCTGGACGAATTGGGCTACCACCGCCAGCATATACTGGAGCTGCCGCACCCGGTCCCCCCGGTCCCCCACCCGCAGGGGCTCGGAGAATTCCCAGTCCAGGTCCTCGTAGCGGAGGCCCTGGGAGCGCAGCTCCGAAAGCCGCAGCACCCCGGCGTAGACCCGCTCGATCTCATACCAGCTCATGCGGCCCACCACGCCGTCCTCCGCCAGGCCGAAGACCCGCTGGAAGACCCGCACCGCCGCCTCGGTGCCGGGGCCGTAGATCCCGTCCACCGCCAGCTTGGGGATGGCAGGGAAGCTCTGGGAGATCCGGTTCAGGGCCGTCTGGATCTGGGCCACGCTGCGGCCTCGGCTGCCCTGCCGCAGGGCCGCGCCGGGATAGGACTCCCGATACTCCGCCTTGGGGGCGTCAGTGACGATCTCGATGTTGGGGCCGTAGTAGTTTTTCAGGATCTGCAGCCAGCCGTAGCCCCGGGTCGCCAGTTCCTGGGAGCCCCACTGGGAGAGGCCCTCGCAGCTGACGGTGGTGCCGTTGCAGAATTTCGCCGCCAGGGGCTCCACGAAGCCGGAGCGGCGGATGTAATCGTCAAAGAGGCGGTCCACCAGCCGGGAGATGTTGGCAAAATAGTTCCGTCCCTTGTAGAACTGCTGGTCGTAGGCGGTGGAGGCGGTGATGTCAAAGGGATAGCCCCGGACCCGGTAGAACTCCGTGTAGATCCGGTTCAGCGCAAAGGACGTGATGGCCAGAATATTGGCCCGCAGGGCGTCCTCGTCCCAGGTGGGATAGACCTCGCTGCAGGCCACGTTTTTCACGTAGTCCTGAAAGCTGACGGTGACGTTTTCCGCCGGGCTGCCCGGGGGACCCAGATGCACCGTGATGAAGGACGGAACGTAGGGCAAAAGCCGCGCCATGGCCTTACCTCCCTACAAGCCCTGAGACGGAATGGTGACGTCCTCCGTCTCCCCCAGGTCCGTGGGCAGGCCGCCCCGGGGCACCAGGATCAGCTCCTGCAGGGTGGTCACGCCGGGGAAGATCTGCACGTTCCGGATCAGCACCCCGTCGAAGTTGGGATGGCTGGCCCCGATCTGCACGTCGGTCCAGCCCTGGGGCTGATCCGGCGTCAGGGAATTGGACAGCTCCGGGGTGGGAATGGTCACCAGCTCCGTCATGCCGCTCTCGTCCGTCCGCTGGAGGCTCAGCAGCACCCGTCCCTGGCCGGGCCGCAGGGTGGAAACCGTCACCGTGGCCCCGCTGACCGGCAGCTCCGCCCGGGAGGTGACGGTCTGTACCTTGAGAAAACCGTTCATAGATAAGATCCCTCCTGTTCGCATCATCCTATGCGAGCAGGAGGGATCGGGTGCGGAAAACGCAAAGCGCCCCGCGAACTGGGTCAGCTCCAGAAGGCCCAGATGAAGAGGTAGCCGACCAGGACGGCGGTGAGGGTGAAGGGGATGCCGATGCGGGCGAAGTCCTTGAATTTCACCTCGTAGCCCTGCTTGCGGAGCAGGCCCGTGGCGGTGATGTTGGCGGAGGCCCCCACGGGGGTCAGATTGCCGCCCAGGGTGGCGCCGCAGAGCAGGCCGAAGTAGAGCAGATAGGGCTCCACCCCCATGCGGGCCGTCACCACGGACAGCACCGGCAGCATGGTGGCCACGTAGGGAATGTTATCCACAAAGGCGGAGATCAGCACGGAGCCCCAGACGATCATGCTGTAAAGCAGGAACAGGTTGTCGCCCCCCACCTTCACGATCCACTGGGCAAAGTCGTCGATGATGCCGATGTTGGTAATCCCGGCGATGACGCAGAACAGGGAGGTCAGCAGCAGCAGCGTCTCAAAATCCACGCTCTTCACCGCGCCGACCACGCCCTTGGTGTTCTTCTCCCGCAGGGTCTCCAGCACCATGGTGATCAGGGCCAGGGCCAGGCAGATCAGGCCGTTGGTGGTCTCGGGCTTGTTGGGGATAAAGGAGGCGCTGATCAGTAGCAGCACCATCAGCACCAGGGTCACAGAGGGGACGTAGTCCCGGACCTGGGTGTGGGCGTCGGAGTGGACGGGCTGCTTGTCCTTCCGGAAGAGGAACATCATGATGGGCACCGTAGCCAGGGCGCCCAGCTCCACAGCGAAGAACATGCCGGGGCGGCCCTCCAGCCAGAAGAAGCCCATGAAGTCCATCTTCGCGTGGGCTGCCAGCATAATGGAGGTGGTGTCTCCCACCAGGGTGGCCGCGCCCTGCAGATTGGAGGAGACGGCGATGGAAAGGATCATGCCGATGGGGTTGATCTTCAGCTTTTTACAGACAGCGATCCCCACGGGGGCCACCATCAGCACGGTGGCCACGTTGTCAATGAAGGCGGAAACGATGCCGGAAAACAGGGACATGAGGATGGTCACCCACATGACGTTGGGGGCCTTCCGCAGCAGCGCGTCCGCGATTCGGTTGGGCATCTGGGATTCGATGAAGTAGTAGACGATGAGCATGGTGCCCGCGATCATCATCAGGGCATTCCAGTTGATGGCGCCCAGGATCTGATCCAGCGGCAGCACGCCCAAAATCACAAAGGCCGCGGCCACCGCCAGGGCCACCCACATTTTAAACCTGGGAAATCCGATGATGCCCACGTACATCAACGCAAAAAGCACCAGCGCGATGATTTTCAAACTTTCCTGTGACATACATTACCTTCCTTTCAATGGCGTAAAAAGGCGGGACCTTCGCCGCGATCCGAACAGGTCGAACCCGGCAAAGGTCTCGCCGCTTCGTCCCATCGCCGGGTCCATAAACCGTACTGACGGTGGTGGGAGCGCCCCAAACGGGCGCTGGCTACTCCCCAATGCTGGAGACAATATAACAAATAATCGGCGGCTTGTCAAGAATTATCGTCGGATTATCGGGTCAGCAGCTCCGGGTTCTTCATTTTCCGCCAGATGGCGAAGTACATGGTGGCAAAGCAGCAGGAGGCGCCGCAGAGCTGGCTGATGAACTCCGCCCAGAAGACGCCATCCACCCCCAAACCCAGGCCCGGCAGCAGCAGGGTCAGCGGGGCCACCAGCATGATCTTCCGCAGAGTGGAGAAGAACAGGGCGTGCTTGGGGTAGTTCAGAGACACGAAGGTATGCTGGCCGGTCACCTGCAGGGCCATAAAGGGGAAGGCCCCGAAGTAGATGCGGCCGCAGTGGATGGTCAGCTTCACCAGCTCCTCATCGTCGGTGAAGATGCGGATCAGGAAGCCGGGGAAGAACATGGCCACCACCCACATGAAGCTGTTGATGGCAAGGCCGGAGAGCAGGAAGAAGCGAATGCTGTCGGAGACCCGCTTGTAGAGCTTGGCCCCGTAGTTGTAGCTCATCACCGCCTGGCTGCCCTGGCTCACACCGTTGATGGGCAGGCTCATGATCTCCCGCATGGAATTGATCAGGCTCATGGCGCCGATGTAGAGCTGGCTGAGGGGACCGCCCCAGGCCTTGAGCATCACGTTGACGATGGCCTGGGTAACGGAGTTGGTGACCTTGAAGGTAAAGCCGGTAACGCCCAGCTTCATGACGTTTTTCAGCTGCGCGCCATCGATGCCCAGGCGCCGCAGCCGCACGGGAGGCTTCGGCCCCGTCAGGAATCGCAGCACCCAGACGGCGCTGGCCAGCTGGGACAGCACCGTGGCCAGGGCGGCGCCCTGGACCCCCATCTCAAAGGCGAAGATAAACAGGGGATCCAGCACGATGTTCAGCGCCGCGCCCAGGGTCACCGTCACCATGCCCACCCGGGGAAAGCCCTGGGCGTTGATGAAGGCGTTCATGCCAAGGCTGATCAGCACGGGGACGGTGCCCACCACGTAGATGCGGAAGTAGGCCAGAGCATAGGGCAGGCTGGTCTCGTCGCCCCCCAGCAGGGTCAGGCTCCAGGGCGCCGTGACAAAGAGCAGCACCGTCAAAATCCCGCCGATGATCAGCAGGAAGGTGAAGGCCGTCTCCATGATCCGGGCCGCCCGCCGGTCGTCCCCCTCGCCCCGGGCGATGGTAGAGAGGGTGGCGCCGCCGGTGGAGCAGAGGTTCGCAAAGGCGCCGATCAGCGTGATCAGCGGAAAGCAGACCCCCAGGCCCGTCAGGGCGGTGGTGCCGATGTCCGGAATATGGCCGATGTACATCCGGTCCACGATGTTGTAGAGCACGTGGACCAGCTCAGCCAGCATAATGGGCAGGCCCAGCCTGACAATCAGGCCGGAAACCTTACCCTTGGAAAAATCGCCTTTTGGGGCAGTCATAGGGTTTTCTCCTTTTCTTTCTCTCCGCTGTGTTCCGTTGGCCGGAACGCCGCCTCATCCGCCCCGGTGCGCGCACCGGGGCGCCTTTCCCCCATGGGGAAGGCTGTCAGAACCACTTTTTCAGGGTCCCCAACAGACCTCTTGTGAAGGATCTTCCGATCTCCCGGCCCACCGCGTTCATGGCGGAGTTGGCCACCTTGGAGGCGGCGGAGTTCTTTCTCTTGGCCTGTCTGGCCTTTTCCGCCTTCTCCTTTTCCTTCTGGGCCTTGGCGGCTGCCTTTTCCGCGGCCTCCTTCTCCTTCCGGGCCTGCTTCTCCGCCTCGGCGGCCGCGGCGGCTTCTTCCTCCTGCTGCCGTCCGGCCGTGATGATCTCGTAGGCGGACTCCTGATCCACGGCGGTCTCGTACTTGCCGAAGAGCTCGTCGTACTGGATCTCCGCCGCCCGGCGGCTGTCCTCGATGGGCCCCATCATGGATTGGGGCGGCAGAATGGTGGCCCGCTCCACGATGCCGGGGCGGCCCTTTTCATCCAGGAAGCTCACCAGCGCCTCGCCGGTGCCCAGATCCAGAATGGCCTGGCGGGTGTCGAACTTGGGATTGGGCCGGAAGCCCTCCGCCGCGGCCCGCACCGCCTTCTGCTCGTTGGGGGTATAGGCCCGCAGGGCGTGCTGGACCTTGTTGCCCAGTTGGGCCAGCACCGCGTCCGGCACGTCGGAGGGCTGCTGGGTGATGAAATACACGCCAACGCCCTTGGAGCGGATCAGCTTCACCACCTGCTCCACCTTGTCCACCAGGGCCTTGGGCGCGCCCTTGAAGAGCAGGTGGGCCTCGTCGAAGAAGAAGACCAGCCTGGGCTTCTCCGGGTCCCCCAGCTCCGGCAGCTGCTCAAAGAGCTCCGCCAGCAGCCACAGCAGGAAGGTGGAGTAGAGCAGGGGGGATTGATAGAGCTTCTCGCAGTGGAGAATATTGATGAAGCCTCTCCCCTTCTCGTCGCACTGGAACCAATCCGACAGCTGAATGTCCGGCTCTCCGAAGAAGAGCTCGCCTCCCGCGTCCTCCAGCTGCAGCAGAGCCCGCTGGATGGCTCCGGCGGACTGCCTGGATACGTTGCCGTATTCGTTGGTCAGCTCAGCGGCGTGGTCCGCCACGTAGGCCACCATGGAACGCAGGTCCTTCAAGTCGATGAGCAGCCAGCCCTTATCGTCCGCCACCCGGAATACGATGGCCAGGACCCCGGCCTGCACGTCGGTCAGATCCAGCAGCCGGGCCAGCAGCGCGGCGCCCATCTCGCTGACGGTGGTACGCACGGGATGGCCCATTTTGCCGAACACGTCCCAGAAGCGCACCGGGAAGGGATGGTAGGGAAAGGTCTCCGGGTCCAGGCCCAGCTTGCTCAGCCGCTTGTCGATGGCCTCGGAGCGCTCGCCGGTGCGGGCACAGCCCGCCAGGTCTCCCTTGATGTCCGCCAGGAACACCGGGACCCCCAGGTCGGAGAAGGACTCGGCCATGACCTTCAGGGTGATGGTCTTGCCGGTGCCGGTGGCGCCGCAGATCAGGCCGTGGCGGTTGGCCATTTTCGGCAGCAGATACGCGGGACTCTCCCCCGCGCCGATCAGAAGCTTCGCGTCTTGGAGCATAGTTGCAGCCTCCCTTGTGTCATTTCGTATATTATATCAAATCATTTCCCCGGTATCAAGCACAAATTAAGCTTCAGCTAAGGCAGGATTTAAGCCAGACCTAAGGTTATGCGGGTAAGATAGCGCCAGAAAACATCAAGGAGGTGTCCGAAATGCTCCAATCCATCTACGCCGCCACCACGCGGAACGCGGAAAATCCCCTGGCCGTGATGCAGCGCTTTGAGCTGAAATACGTTTTGAATAAGGCCCAGGCCGAAGCCCTTCGGCGGGCCATGGAGGGACGCATGGTCCCCGACCAGTTCGGCAGAACCACCATCGCCTCCCTCTACTACGATACCCCGGACCACCGGCTGATCCGGGCCTCCATGGAAAAGCCCGATTTCAAGGAAAAGCTCCGGCTGCGGAGCTACGGCCCCGCCTCCGAGGGCTCCCCGGTCTTCCTGGAGCTGAAGCGCAAGTCCCAAAGTACCGTCTACAAGCGCCGGGTCCAGACCACCGTGGGCGCCGCCGCCGCCTTCCTCCGGGGGGACCCGGAGGCTCTGGACGACAACCAGATCAGCAGGGAGCTCAGCTTCTTCCGGGACAGCTACCAGGCGCTGGTGCCCAGCTGCATGATTCTCTACGACCGGACCGCCTACGTGGAGCTGGACGGGGAACTGCGGCTCACCATCGACGAGAACCCCCGCTACCGGACCTGGGACCTGGATCTGACCCGGCCCGCAGTCGGCACCCCCCTGCTGGGCCAGGACTGCTCCATTCTGGAGCTGAAGGTCCAGGGAGCCGTTCCCCTGTGGCTGAGCCGGGCCATGAGCCGGGCCGGGATCTATAAGACCAGCTTCTCCAAATACGGAGAAGCCTACCGGCGGGAGCTGGCAGGCCGGAGCATGCCAAAAGTCTCTTGACGAAAGGATGATACAAATTGTTTGACTCGATCTACACTTCCTCTGTCACCGCCGGACAGTTCTTCCTGATGGCGGGTGTGGCCCTGGCCGCGGGGCTGCTCTTCTCCTGGATTCTCTCCTTCCGGGTCCGGGCCAACCAGCGCTTCTTCCTGGTGACCACTCTGGTGCCCTTTGTGGTGGCCTTCGTCATCACCTTCGTCAAGGGCAACATCGGCGCGGGCGTGGCCCTGGGCGGCGGCTGCTTCGGGCTGATCCGTTTCCGTTCCGCCCAGGGTACCGCCGACGAGCTGGCCGCGGTGCTGATCGCCATGGCCTCCGGCGTGGCCTTCGGCATGGGTTACCTGGGCTACGGCGTGGTGATCCTGCTGGGGCTGGCGGCCCTCTACTTCCTGCTGGCCGGCGCCCGGCTCTTCGCCCACAAGTCCATGCAGGCGGACCAGCTGCTGCGAATCACCATTCCTGAAACCCTGGAATACAACGGGCTCTTTGATCAGCCCTTTGCCCGGTATCTCCGCAGTGCGGAGCCGGTGGGGGTCAAAACCACCGCCATGGGCTCCATGTTCCGCCTGTCCTACAAGGTGCAAATGAAAGACCCGGCCCAGGAAAAGGCCTTCCTGGACGAGCTGCGGACCCGGAACGGCAACCTGGAGATCTCCCTGCTGCCCTTCGTGGACCAGAATCCCGTACAGCTTTGATTTTCTTCTTCCTTCATTTTCTGTCTCCTGTTCCCATTTTCCCCAGCAAAACGAGGAAATGCCCGCGGGCATTTCCTCGTTTTGCTTCCTATTTGAATGGGCGAAATCAGCAGAGCCGGCTGCCGGCGGGGACGGCGTCGTCCAGCATCAGCAGGTGGAGCTTATCCCCCCGCTCGGCGGAGAGCAGCATGCCGCAGCTGAGCTGGCCCATCATCTTCCGGGGGGCCAGGTTGGTGACGGCCACCAGGGTCTTGCCGATCAGCTCCTCGGGCTTGTAGAACTTGGCGATGCCGGAGAGGATCTGCCGGGGCGTGCCGCTGCCGTCGTCCAGCTGGAACTTCAGCAGCTTCTCGGACTTCTTCACGTTTTCGCAGGCCAGGACCTTCACCACGGTCATCTCCACCTTCTGGAACTCGTCAAAGGCGATCTCCGGCAGGGGCTCGGGCAGCGGCGCTTCCTCCTCCGCGGGGGCGGGCTCGGCGGCGGCAGCCTGGGCGGCCTGGAGGGCCTCCAGCTCCTCCAGCTCCTTGGCGGCGTCGATGCGGGGGAAGAGGGCGGGACCGTTCTCCACCTTGGCGTCCCGGTAGAGGGTGCCGAAGAAGCCCAGGGATTCCCAGTCGGACTCCTGGGCGCCGATGCGCTTCATGATCTCCTCGGCGGTGACGGGCATGAAGGGCCGCAGCAGGCCGCCGCAGATGCGGACGGTCTCCAGCAGGTTGTAGAGCACCCGGGCCAGGCGGGGCTTGTTGGCCTCGTCCTTGGCCAGCTTCCAGGGCTCGTTCTCGTCGATATACTTGTTGGCCCGGCCGATGAGCTTGAAGATCTCGCCCAGGGCGTTCTGGAAGGCGAACTTCTCCATCTGCTCCTCGTAGACGTGGACCAGATCGCAGGCCATGGTGATGAGCTCGTCGTCCTTGGCCTCATCCTCCTGCTGCTCCAGGGGGAGCTGGCCGCCGAAGTACTTGCCCACCATGGCCACGGTGCGGCTCACCAGGTTGCCCAGGTCGTTGGCCAGATCCACGTTGATGCAGGAGATCAGGCTTTCGTTGGTGAAGTTGCCGTCGGAGCCGAAGGGGAAGGTCCGCAGCATAAAGAAGCGCAGGGCGTCCACGCCGTAGCGCTCCGCCAGCAGATAGGGATCCACCACGTTGCCCTTGGACTTGGACATCTTGTCGCCGTTGAAGTTCAGCCAGCCGTGGCCGAAAACGTGCTTGGGCAGGGGCAGCTCCATGCTCATCAGGAAGGCGGGCCAGATGATGGTGTGGAAGCGGACGATCTCCTTGCCGATGATGTGATAATCGGCGGGCCAGCAGCTCTGGAAGTCGCTGTAGGCGCTGTTGAGATAGCCCAGGGCGGAGGCATAGCTGAACAGAGCGTCCACCCAGACGTAGACCACATGTCCCGGGTCAAAGTCCACGGGGATGCCCCAGCTGAAGGAGGTACGGGAGACGCAGAGGTCCTCCAGGCCGGGCTTGATGAAGTTGTTGATCATTTCATTGACCCGGGAGGCGGGCTCCAGCCAGCCGGGGGTCTCCAGCAGGGCCTGGATCCGGTCTGCGTACTTGGACAGGCGGAAGAAGTAGGCCTCCTCCTTGGCGGGCTGCACCTCCCGGCCGCAGTCGGGGCACTTGCCGTCCACCAGCTGGCTCTCGGTCCAGAAGGACTCGCAGGGGGTGCAGTACAGGCCCTCATAGCTGCCCTTGTAGATGTCGCCCTTGTCGTACATGGCCTTGAAGACCTTCTGCACGGTCTCCACGTGGGGCTCGTCGGTGGTGCGGACGAAGCGGTCATAGCTGATGTTCATCAGCCGCCACAGGTCCTTGACGCCCTTGGGGGCCTCCACGATGCTGTCCACAAACTGCTTGGGGGTCATGCCGGCCTCTTTGGCCTTGTTTTCGATCTTCTGACCGTGCTCGTCGGTGCCGGTGAGGAACATCACGTCGGCGCCCCGCATTCTCTTATATCGGGCCATCACGTCCGTGGCCACGGTGCAGTAGGCGTGGCCGATATGCAGACGGCTGGAGGGATAGTACATGGGGGTGGTAATAAAGAACTTTTCTTTGCAGGCTTCACACATGACGGATCGACCTCCTTGTGTTGAATATTGGCCTATATTATACAGAATGCGCGGGAAAAAAGCAAGACCTTTTTTCCCGCGCATAAGGCGCTTTCTCGCTATTTCAGAAGCTCCGCCGTATAGTTGTGCTCCGTGTCGGCCCGAATGGCCGCGTCCGTCACCAGAACGGTGTCCGGGTCCTGCCGCAGCAGCAGGGCAGCGGGGCCGGGCAGGCTCTTTGCCAGGGTCTCCGCCTCCTCCGCGGTCCGGCAGCCGTAGAGCCGCAGGCAGTCATAGCAGAGCCGGGCCGGAGAGACCCCCTCCCCGCTGACGAAGGCGGACAGCAGCAGCTCCCGGTAAGCCCCGTCGGCAGGCAGCCAGGGGTGCCGCAGGAAAGTCTCGCTCCCCTGCTCCACCGTGTACCAGCCGGGCTCTTCGGGATTGCCGAAGGCCCGCATCTGCACGGCGCAGGCCCCCGGTCGGATGGCCAGCTCCGCGGCCGGGGCGGCCTCCCCCTTCCAAAGGCCGTAGAAGCAGAATTCGCCCCCGTCCTTGTAGGCGGACAGGGCCAGGGTGACGCCGCTGTCGGCGGAGAGGAAGCCCCGGTCGTAGCCCCGGGCCTCCAGCCGGGCCGCCACCAGCTGCAATTTGCAGGCGTCCCGCAGCAGATTCAGGTCCAGGATGGGGGCGTCGGCAATCTCCAGCTCCTCCAGCAGGGCCTCGTAGCTGCGATCCACGGTAAAGCGGAGTCTGCAGGCCTCGTCATCCAGCAGCTCCAGGGAGAAATTGGACAGCTCCCCGGTGGCCTCGGTCAGCTTCTCCAGCCGCTGCCGCTCCCCCGGGTCGTTCAGCGGGTCAAAGTCGCCGGGCTCCAGGGCGAAGCGCAGGGCCTCCCACTCGGCGTAGAGGGCTCCGGCAAAGAGGCTGTAGCCCCCCCGTTCCTCGGTGAGCGCCAGGGCCTCGGCCAGGGTGTCGTAGAGCTCCCGAGACACGGTAATCTCCTCGCCCCGGTGTCGGTTGAGGTAGGCCAGGTTCACCCAGCCGTCATAGCTGTTCACCGGGTCCAGCAGCCGGCAGGCGTCCTTCAGAGAGGAGGCGTAGAGCTCCTCCAGCTCCCGGACCGCCAGCTTGATGTCCCCGGAGGAGCCGGAGAAGTAGTGCTGGAAGCTGACGCCCAGCTCGTAATAGGGCACGCTCTCATCCAGGGGGGCGCTGATGGTCTGCAGCCCCTCCTCCCGGCGGCCCATATTGGTGATGCCCAGGGTGATGAAGGTCACCGCCAGGGCGAAGAAAATCAGGAAGGCAATGAGCCGGGGGAGGATTTTTTTCTTTTCCAGGGGCTTATTGGCTTCGATCTCCTCTGTCAGGTCTATTTTTCGCTTCATAATCATACACCGCGACCGGGCAGGACAGAGGTCCTGCCCGGTCGCTTTCCTTTTTTTAGCCGAAGCGGATCTTCTTGTACTTCTCGATCTCGGAGGGGCTGCCGTAGACCATATGGCCGTTGCCGATGTCCACCAGCTCGGGCTGCTCCACGGAGTAGTCGTGCATGCTCTTGTCGTAGATGAAGAGCTTCTTCTCCTTCTCGATCTTGGGGTCGGGAATGGGGATGGCGGAGATCAGAGACTTGGTGTAGGGGTGCAGGGGGTAGGCGAACAGCTCCTCGGTCTCTGCGATTTCCATGATCCGGCCTTTGTAGATGACCACGATGCGGTCAGAGATGAAGCGGACGATGGACAGATCGTGGGCAATGAACAGGTAGGTCAGGCCCCGATCCTGCTGGAACTTCTTCATCAGGTTCAGCACCTGGGCCCGAATGGACACGTCCAGGGCGGAGATGGGCTCGTCGGCCACGATGAACTCAGGCTCCATGACGAAGGAACGGGCCATGCCCACCCGCTGCCGCTGGCCGCCGGAGAACTCATGGGGATAACGGGTCAGATGCTCGGGCAGCAGACCCACCTCCTGGACCACGTTCTCGATCTTGGCCATGCGGTCCTTCTCGTCCTTGTACAGGTGGAAGTTATACAGGCCCTCGGAGATGATGTACTCGATGGTGGCGCGCTCGTTCAGAGAGGCGGCGGGGTCCTGGAAGATCATCTGGATCTTCCGAATGACCTCCCGGTCGTCCTTGCGGGAGAGCTTGCCGGAGATCTTTTTGCCGTCGTAGTAGATGGCGCCGGCGGAGCAGGGATTGATGCGGACGATGGCCCGGCCGATGGTGGTCTTGCCGGAGCCGGACTCGCCCACCAGGGAGAGGGTCTCGC
>CAMNHH010000045.1 GCA_946539175.1 uncultured Clostridia bacterium
GGCTCTACTGCTCCGGCGGCTGCGCCGCCAACGCCTACCACGCCACCGGCAAGATCACCGGCACCTATCAGTACGGCTGCGAGCTGTTCAAGAAGCGCATGGAGTGCGCCCTGATGCTCGCTGCCGCTCGCCAATTGAAAATGGATCATTGAAAATGGAACATGAACGTGTGTTCAAATTGCGATTTGAAGCACTCCGAATTTTTCAACTTTCCATTTTCAACTTTCAACTGCTATGAACACGCCCATTCATGACTTCGTAACCCGCTACAAAGACCTCCGTCCCGCCCGCTTTCACATGCCGGGCCACAAGGGACGGGGGCCTTTGGGCTGCGAGGACCTGGATCTGACGGAGATTCCCGGGGCCGACTCTCTGTATGAGGCCGACGGCATCATTGCCGAAAGCGAGGCCAACGCTTCCCGGCTCTTCGGCTGTCCCACGTTTTATTCCACGGAGGGTTCGTCCCACTGCATCCGGGCAATGCTGTACGCGGCACGCGAAGCGTGCCGGGGGATCCGGGAGAACGCGGCGTTTCGGGTGCTGGCCGCACGGAACGTACACAAGGCCTTTCTGACCGCGGCGGCGCTGCTGGACATTGACGTTTGCTGGCTGCCCCTGTCGGAGGGCTCCTATCTCTCCGCCCAGCCCACGCCGGAGACGCTGGCGGCGGCGCTGGAGGAGACCGGAGCGAAGGCGGTGTATCTCACCTGCCCGGACTATCTGGGCTTTCTGCCGGATCTGAAGCCCCTGGCGGAGCTCTGCCGCGCCCACGGGGCTCTGCTGCTGGTGGACAACGCCCACGGGGCCTATCTGCGCTTTCTCACCCCCTCCCGGCACCCCATGGACCTGGGAGCCGACCTCTGCTGCGACTCCGCCCACAAGACCCTGCCGGTGCTGACGGGCGGGGCATATCTGCACGTGAAGGGATCAAGGCCCAAGGAGCCGGGGACAGGAAACGGTTCCCTCGCTCCGCCGGACATGACGGAGCACGAACGCCGTGCCGTGCGGGACGCGCTGGCGCTGTTCGGGTCCACCTCGCCGTCCTATCTGATTTTGCAGTCCCTGGATCTGGCAAATCCCCGGATGGAGCGGCTGCCGGAGAAGCTGGCCGCCTTCCTGCCCCGGGCGGAGGCTCTGAAGGCCCGGCTCCGGGCCGCCGGCTGGTGCCTTGTGGGGGACGAGCCCTTGAAGCTGACCCTGGCGCTGGGGCCCCGATCCGATCCCTCTCCGGGGAAAGGCCCGGCTTGTCCGCCCTCCGGCCTCGCCCTTGCCGCTCTGCTGGAGCAAAGCGGCGTCTTCTGCGAATTCGCGGACCCGGATCATATCGTTTTCATGCTCTCCCCGGAGCACACGGTGGAGGAGCTGGCGCGTCTGGAAACCGCCCTGCTAAACGCCCGGCGCAAGCTGCCGGACCGGGCGGCGGAGGTCCCGGGGTGCGACGTCTTCGCCCCGCGCAGCGGGACGATGCCCCGGCGGGTCTGCTCCATCCGGCAGGCCATGCTGGCCCCGGCGATCCCCGTTCCCGCGGCGGAGAGCCTGGGGCGGGTGCTGGCGCGGCCCGGGGTCAGTTGTCCCCCGGCGGTGCCCATCCTCATGCCCGGCGAAAGGATCGACCGGGCAGCCGTGGAGGCCTTCCGCTATTACGGCATCCGCAGCGTTTCCGTCCTGCCATAAGAAAAGCAGCCCCGCGGGGCTGTTTTTCTTATGGACTTTCTTTTACCCATTGACAAAGTAGGTTAGTAGGGTTATAATAGGCCCAGAGTATAAAAAGGAGGCAACCCATGAGCACCATTTACGCGGACAACGCGGCAACCACCCGGATGAGCCGGACGGCCATCCAGGCCATGCTGCCCTATATGGATCAAATTTACGGCAACCCCTCCAGCCTGCACTCCGTAGGCCAGGCGGCCATGGAGGCCCTGACCGACGCCCGGATCCGGGTGGCGGCGGCTCTGGGGGCGGCCAATCCCCGGGAAATTACCTTTACCTCCGGCGGCTCCGAGGCGGATAACCAGGCCATCCGTTCCGTGGCGGCCTGGGGCAAGCGGAAGGGCAAAACCCACATCATCTCCACGGCCTTTGAGCACCACGCGGTGCTCCACACCCTGAAGAAGCTGGAAAAAGAAGGCTTCACGGTCACTTATCTGGACGTCCACAAGAACGGCATCGTGACTCCGGAGCAGGTGGAGGCGGCCATCACCCCCGAGACCTGCCTGGTCACCGTCATGTACGCCAACAACGAGATCGGCACCATTCAGCCCATCCGGGAGATCGGCGCCGTCTGCCGGAAGGCGGGGGTCCTCTTCCACACCGACGCGGTGCAGGCCGTGGGCCACATCCCCGTCAACGTACAGACCGACAACATCGACCTGCTCTCTCTTTCCGCCCACAAGTTCCACGGCCCCAAGGGCGTGGGCGTGCTTTACGCCAAAAAGGGCGTCATTCTCTCCAACCTGATCGAGGGGGGCGCCCAGGAGCGGGGCAAGCGGGCCGGTACCGAGAATCTCCCCGGCATCATGGGCATGACCGCCGCCCTGGAGGAGGCCGTTGCCGAGCTGCCCCAGACCATGCCGAGGCTGACGGCCCTGCGGGACCGGCTGATCGCCGGTCTCAGCGAGATCCCCCACGGAGAAGTCAACGGAGATCTGGCGCATCGGCTGCCGGGCAACGTGAGCTTTTGCTTTGAGGGCATCGAGGGCGAGAGCCTGCTGCTGCTGCTGGACGACAAGGGGGTCTGCGCCTCCTCCGGCTCCGCCTGCACCTCCGGCTCCCTGGACCCCAGCCACGTGCTGCTGGCCATCGGCCGGCCCCACGAGGTGGCCCACGGCTCCCTGCGGCTGAGTCTGGACAAGGACACCACCGAGGCCGACGTGGACGCCATCATCGCCGCCGTGAAGGACGTGGTGGAGCAGCTGCGGAACATGTCTCCCGTGTGGAGAGACCTGATGGCCGGCAAGCGGCAGTTTGTCATTGCATGACAATATGTCATGCAATGACAATTGAGAATTGAAAGTTGAGAATTGAAAATGGATGTGTTTTGCAGATGCAATCTGCAAAATAAAATTGAATTGCGGCGGTAAAAGGCATAAAATTGTTTTTGTTGTTCAAATGGCAATTTGAACAACACCGACATTTTCAATTTTCCATTTTCAACGTTCAACTCTGCCATGTACAGGGCACAACTTGAAGAGACAACCAGTGAAAAAGGAGAATCAATATGCCACTCTATTCTGAAAAGGTTATGGACCATTTCCGCAACCCCCGAAACGTGGGCGTCATTGAGGATGCCGACGGCGTGGGCGAGGTGGGCAACGCCAAATGCGGCGACATCATGAAGATCTATCTGAAGATCAAGGACGACAAAATCGACGACGTGAAGTTTGAGACCTTCGGCTGCGGCTCCGCCATTGCCTCCAGCTCCATGGCCACGGAGCTCATCAAGGGCCAGCCCGTCTCCGAGGCTCTGAAGCTGACGAATCAGGCGGTCACCGAGGCCCTGGACGGCCTGCCCCCCCACAAGCTCCATTGCTCCGTGCTGGCGGAGGAGGCCATCAAGGCCGCCATGAAGGACTACTACGACCGCCACGGCATCGCCTACGACGAGAGCCTCTTCCCCGCCGAGCACGACTGCGAAAGCTGCGGAGTGTAAGCCATGGCGGTGATGATCTCAAGCCGGGGCCGCTACGCCCTGCGGGTGATGACGGACCTGGCGGGCCAGGATCCGGAGCGGTCCGTGCCCCTGAAGGAGATCGCCGCCCGGGAGGGCCTGTCCCAGAAGTATCTGGAGGCCATTATGACCACCCTCTCCAAGGGCGGCCTGGTGGAGGGCCAGCACGGCAAGGGCGGCGGCTACCGCCTGAGCCGGGCCCCGGAGGAATATCCCCTGGGGGAGATCCTGCGGCTGACGGAGGGCAGTCTCGCCCCCGTGGCCTGTCTGGAGGAGGGGGCCGCTCCCTGCGCCCATCCCTGTCCCTCCCTGCCCGTGTGGGAGAAGCTGGAAAAGCTGGTGGCCGACTACCTGGACAGCGTCACCCTGGCGGATTTGCTCCCGAAATAGCATGATGATCCCTCCCGGCGCATAGACTGCCCTGGGAGGGATTTTCATGTATCCGATACTGTACCGTAAGAAAACCCGGACAGGCTTCCTGTCCGCCCTGCTGCTCTTCGCCCTGCTGCTGCGGATTCTCTGCGAGCCGGAGCTGCGCAGCGGCCTGCTGGAGCAGGCGAAGGCCCTTCTCGGCGGTGAGGCTCTGTTCCGGGCGGTGATCTTTCTGGAAACCGGCGTGCTGCCGGAGCAGCAGCCGCCTCAAGCGGACAAGCCTCCGGCGCCCGCGCCCCAAGGCGCCGAGACCGCCCCGGAGGGCAGCGCAGAGACTGCCGCGGCGTCATCCGCGGAGCCGGGCACGGAGGCAGTGCAGCCCCAGACCGCCCCGGCGGCCTTTACGGCCCAGGAGGCGGAGGCCATCGGGCTGCGGGGCAACTGCAGCTATTCCGTGGACAAGGCCGCCCTGCTGCTGCGGCCTCTGGGCTGGACGGCCCGGCCGGGGCCCCAGGTGCTGATCCTTCACAGCCACAGCTGCGAGTCCTATACCCCCTGCCAGGGCCATGAATACACGCCCAGCGGCAACTACCGGACTCTGGACCCGGAAAACAGCGTCATCGCCGTGGGGGAGGCCCTGCTGGAGGAGCTGGGAAAGCTGGGGGTAGAGGCCATCCACGATCGGAGTCTCAACGACTATCCCGACTACAACCAGTCCTATGCCAACGCCCGGGAGAAGACCCAGGCTCTGCTGGCCCGCTACCCCTCCATCCGGCTGGTAATCGACCTGCACCGGGACGCCCTGGACAACCCGGTCCGGGAGAGCGTGGAGCGGGACGGGCAGATCCTGGCCCCGCTGATGCTGGCGGTGGGCACCGACGAGGGCGGGCTGAATCATCCCCACTGGGAGGACAATCTCTCCTGCGGGCTGAAGCTCCAGGCCATCGGCCTGCGGGATCAGCCCAGCCTGTTCAAGAAGCTGTCCTTCCGGAAGGAGCGCTTCAACGGGGATCTGAGCCCCGGCGCGCTGATTGTGGAGGTGGGCTCCACGGAGAACACCCTGCAGGAGGCCCAGGCGTCGATGGCATATCTGGCGCGGTATGTGGAGGAGCTTTTGCGCTGTGAATAAGAATTGAAAATTGAAAGTTGAGAATTGAAAATGAATGTGTTTTTCAGATTGCAATCTGAAAAACTCCGATAATTTTCAACTTTCAATTTTCAACTTTCAACTTGTACCGTTGGTGCGCCTGTGATATAATATGGAAAAACCCACAGGAGACCACCATGAAAACAGTTACCATCTACACCGACGGGGCCTGCAGCGGCAACCCCGGCCCCGGAGGCTGGGGCGCGATCCTGGAGTACCGGGGGCGGGAGAAGGAGTTCTCCGGCGCCGAGGCCCGGACCACCAACAACCGCATGGAGCTGACCGCCGTGATCCGGGCCCTGGAGCAGCTGAAGGAGCCCTGCCAGGTGGAGCTCTGGTCCGACTCCAAATACGTCATCGACGCCCTGACCCTTGGCTGGGCCCGGGGCTGGCAGGCCCGGGGCTGGATCAAGCCCGACAAAAAGCCCGCTCTGAACCCGGATCTCTGGCAGCGGCTGCTGGAGCTCTGCGCCCTGCATCAGGTCAACTGCCACTGGGTCAAGGGCCACGCGGACAATCCCAAAAACACCCGCTGCGACCAGCTGGCGGTAGAAGCCCGCGCGCGGATCGCGTCGGAAAACCCGGAACCATAAATCATACAAAGGAGGTCTCCCATGTCCAAATCCATCGTTTACTTCACCCGTGATCTTTCCCCCGAGGGCTTGAAGAAGCTCTACGCCCGCATCTGCGGCCCCATCACAGGCAAGGCGGCCGTCAAGCTCCATACCGGCGAGAAAAACGGCCCCAACATCATCCCCTCTGACTGGGTCAGGGAATTCATGGCGGCCTGCCTCCCCGAGGCGACCATCGTGGAGACCAACACCTTCTACGAGGGCGACCGCTACACCACCACGCAGCACCGGGAGACCCTGAAGGTCAACGGCTGGACCTTCTGCCCCGTGGACATCATGGACGAGGAGGGCACCGTGGATCTGCCCGTGGAGGGCGGCAAGTGGTTTGACCACATGACCATGGGCAGCCACGTGCTGCGCTACGACTCCCTGCTGGCGCTGACCCACTTCAAGGGCCACACCATGGGCGGCTTCGGCGGCTCCAACAAGAATCTGGGCATCGGCATGGCCGACGGCCGCATCGGCAAGAAGATGATCCACCAGCGGGAGGGCTCCGATGATATGTGGTCCATCGCCATGGACGAGCTCATGGAGCGCATCGCCGAGTCCACCAAGGCCACCGTGGACCACTTCAAGGGCCACATCTCCTTCCTGAACGTGCTGCGGAACATGTCCGTCTCCTGCGACTGCGAGGGCACGGAGGCCCAGCCCGTGGTGACCCCCAACATCGGCATGGTGGCCTCTCTGGATATCCTGGCGGTGGATCAGGCCAGCGTGGATCTGGTTTACGCGCTGAATCCCGCCGACAACAAGGCCCTCACCGAGCGCATTGAGACCCGCCACGGCCTGCGGCAGCTCAGCTATATGAAGGAGCTGGGCATGGGCAGCGACGAATACGAGCTCATCGACATCGACAACGGTGACAAGATCATCACCCCCACGGAGGCGGTGAAGGACGTGGTGCCCTTCAGCCCCTTCGCGCTGTAAAAGTAAGAAGTAAGTCCGTAGGGGCCGAACTCGAAGGGTCACGAAGTATGCCCACATCGGCCCTTCCTGCCAGTTCTTGCCTGCAAACGAGGGCGGATACGAAGAGGGGTGAAAGCGTGGACAAACGTGAATTGATAACCCTGCTCCGTTCGGGGAGCTATGTCTCCGGGGCGGAGCTGGGAGCGCGGCTGGGGGTCACCCGGGCGGCGGTCTCCAAGGCGGTGGCCGCCCTGAAGCGGGAGGGCTGGCAGATCGAGTCCGTCCCCAACCGGGGCCACCGGCTGGCGGCGGAGCCGGACCGGCTGACCCGGGCCGGGGTCCTGGCCGCCCTGGGGGATCACCCCTGGGCCGAGACGGTGGAGGTCCTGGACGTGGTGGACTCCACCAACAATCTGCTGAAGACCCGGGCAGCGTCCGGGGCCCCCGCGGGCTGCGTTGCCGCGGCGGACTGCCAGACGGGAGGCCGGGGACGGCTGGGGCGGCGCTTTGACTCCGCCCCCGGCTCCGGCATCTATCTCTCCGTGCTGCTGCGGCCCGCCTGCCCGCCCCAGGCCCTCATGACCCTGACGGCCCAGGCCGCCGTGGCGGTGCGCCGGGCCATCCGGACCGTCACCGGGGCGGAGGCCGGCATCAAATGGGTCAACGATCTCGTGCTCGGAGACCGGAAGATCTGCGGCATCCTCACCGAAATGTCCCTGGAGGCGGAGAGCGGTCTGGTGTCCTACGCCGTGGTGGGCGTGGGGGTCAACTGCAACCGCCCGGCGGACAGCTTCCCCCCGGAGCTGCGAGAAATCGCCGGCTCCATTCTGTCCCAGACGGGGAAGCGGGTGGACCGGAACGCCCTGGCTGCCGAAATGATCCGGGCGCTCTCCGCCCTGCCGGGGCTGGACTGGCGGGAGGCCTATCGCGCCGCCTGCGTCAACCTGGGCCGGCCCGTCCGGATCCTGGCCCCCGGCCGGGCCCCCAGAGCCGGCACTGCCCTGGACGTGGGTCCCAATGCGGAGCTGCTTGTCCAAACGGAAACCGGCCTCGAGGCCGTCCAATCCGGCGAGGTCTCCGTGCGGGGCCTCTACGGCTACGCGCCGTAGGCGTACGTAGGGACAAGCATTGCTTGTCCGCTTTTCACGCCGCTTCCAGAGTATCATCATGAGGTCTGATTTTTATGAGTTACATCAGCGAAATGAGAAAACACATCGGACACGCGCCAATGTTGTCCGTCGGCGCAACGGTGGCTGTCCTGAAGGACGGTAAACTTCTGCTGAATCTCCGCTCCGATACCGGCACTTGGGGCATTCCCGGCGGTGCGATCGAGTTGGGAGAAACTCTGGAGCAAACGGCAGCCAGGGAGTTGAAAGAGGAGACCAATCTGAGCGCTGAGGGCTTCACCTTTTTGCATCTGTTTTCCGGCAAGGATTTCTATTTCAAATATCCAAACGGCGATGAGCTCTATTCCGTTGTGGCTCTTTTCTTGGCGGATAACGTCGCGGGAGAGCTGGCTGTCACCGATCGAGAAAGCAGGGAATTGCGCTATTTCCGCAAAGAGGAGCTTCCAAAGCTCGAAAGCCGCGCGAAAACGATTGTAAACTGGTTGATAGACAACCAGGTTCTTCTCTGAACCCCCGTGCGAAGGGGGAACGGCGGACAAGCAATGCTTGTCCCTACAGGCGGGGCTGACGTCTGCTACCTGATTGAATCGTGATACCCGTGGCGCACACTGTGCGCCGCTACAGATCATATACGGAGGTACACAAATGAATGTCACCGAAAGATTCCTGAAGTACGTGGCCTTTGACACCCAGTCGGACGAGAACAGCGAAAGCTGTCCCTCCACGGAGAAGCAGAAGCTCCTGGGCGCCTGCGTGGTGGAGGACATGAAGGCCATCGGCATTGCCGACGCCCGGATGGACGAGTACGGCTACGTCTACGGCTCCGTCCCCGGCACCGCCGAGGGCCCCGTCATCGGCCTGATCGCCCACATGGACACCTCGCCGGACTGCTCCGGCAAGGACGTGAAGCCCCGCATCGTGGAATATACCGGCGGGGACCTGGTCCTGAACGAGGCGGAGCAGATCGTCATGAAGGTCAAGGACTTCCCCAGCCTGCAAAAGAACGAGGGCAAGCACCTGATCGTCACCGACGGCACCACCCTGCTGGGCGCCGACGACAAGGCGGGCATCGCGGAGATCCTCACCGCCGTGGAGGAGCTGCTGGCCGAAGGCGGCCCCCGGGTCCCCCTGCGGATCGGCTTCACCCCCGACGAGGAGGTGGGCCGCGGCGCGGACCGCTTTGACGTGAAGGGCTTTGGCGCCGAGTTCGCCTACACCGCCGACGGCGGCACCGTGGGGGAACTGGAATACGAGAACTTTAACGCGGCCTCGGCCACGGTACGCTTCAGGGGCGTCTCCATCCATCCCGGCAGCGCCAAGGGCCGGATGGTAAACGCCATGCAGGTGGCCGTGGACTTCCACAGCATGCTGCCCGCCAACGAGCGGCCCGAGCACACCGAGGGCTACGAGGGCTTCTCCATGCTTCACGCCATGGAGGGCGACGTGGAATCCGCCACCCTGCGCTACATCATCCGGGACCACGACCGCTTCAGGTTTGAGCAGAAGAAGGCCCGCTTCCAGAGCATCGCCGCCTATCTGAACGAGCGTTACGGCGAGGGGACCGTCCGCGTGGAGCTGAAGGACAGCTACTACAACATGAAGGAAAAGATCCTGCCTGTGATGCACGTGGTGGAGCGGGCCAGGGCCGCCATGGCCGCCGCCGGGATGGACCCGGTGGACGTGCCCATCCGGGGCGGCACCGACGGGGCCCGGCTCAGCTTCGAGGGTCTGCCCTGCCCCAATCTCTGCACCGGCGGCGAGAACTACCACGGGCGCTATGAGTACATCCCGGTGGAGGACATGGAGCGCTGCGTGCAGATGCTCAAGCACATCGCAAGACCGTGAAGCACCTGGCCCCCGCCTGCTTCCGGGCCTTCGCCTGCGCGGCGGGCAGCTGCCCCGACAGCTGCTGCCGGGCGGGCTGGGAGATCGTCCCGGACGAAGAAAGCCTGAACCTGTATGAAACGCTGGAAGGCGCGGAAGGGGCGCGAATCCGGGAAGGAATCGCGTTCCAGCGCAGCGGTGCGCAGCAAAACGCCGAAGCCCTTCTGCGCCAAAACGACTCCCGCGTCTGCGTCCTTCTGGACGAAGACGGCCTCTGCCGCGTGCAAAAGCACTTCGGCCACGACGCGCTCTGCAAGGTCTGCCGGGAATACCCCCGTTTTCACCGGGAATTCGGCAATCTGACGGAGCACGGTCTCAGCCTCAGCTGCCCCACAGCCTACGCCCTGGCCACGGCCCGGGCCCCCGCCTGGGAGGAATGGGAGGACGAAGCCCCCGTGGTCCCCAACGAGCTGGACCCGGCGGCCTATCTGCGGCTGCGGAGGGGCCGGGCGCTGGCCCTGGAGCTCCTGACCCGGGAGACGCTGCCCCTGCCTGCCCGTCTGGGGCTGCTGCGCCGCCTGGCGGCAGCCCTGCAGGGCGCCCCGGAAAAGCATATCCGGCACGATTACGCCGTCCGCCTCCGGCGCTGGATCAGCCGCCCCGTCAAATCCCATGCCCAATTCTCATTTCCCAGTTCTCAATTCTCTTCCCTGGCCCGCAGCTTTCTGGGGCTGGAGATCCTTTCTCCGGCCTGGCGGGACGCTCTGGATCGCTTCGCGGCACTGGCGGCGGCGGGGCGGCTGCCCCGGGATCCGCTGACGCCGGAGGACCCGGAGCCCTATGCCCGCTGGCTGTGGTACGAGCTGTACAAATACTGGCTGGACGCCCTGGACGACGGGCGGCTCCTGGCCCGGGTGGACCGGAGCCTGGTCCTGCTGATTCTGGGCCTGGCCATGGACCGGACCCTGCCCGGGGAGGGCCCCTTCCTGCGGCGGATCAGCCGGGAGATCGAGCACTGCGAGGAAAATCTGGATGCGCTTTTGGAGCAAAACGCTGATTTCTCCTCCTTTTTCCGGATTTCGAGCTTCTAATCTCTTGACAATTTCTGTAATTTCTGTATAATGACGCCAAGGGGAACTAATTCCTCTGAACCATTTCAAAAAAACGGAAAGGAAACTGATTGTATGAAAAAGATTACCAAGCTCCTGGCTCTGATTCTGGCTCTGGCTCTGGTCCTGTCTCTGGCCGCCTGCGCCGGCAAGGCCAGCATCGTGGGCACCTGGAAGTACACCATGGACGCGAATCAGATTATGGAGGCCTCCGGCGCCATGGACGAGCTGACCAGCAGCGAAGACTCCGGCATGACCGAGGAGCAGGCCAAGGCTGTTCTGGACACCTTCAAGAAGATTTTTGACGGAGTGAGCATGGTTATGGTTCTGGACCTCAAGGAGGACAACAGCTACACCATGAGCATGGACGAGGCCTCCGCCAAGGCCGCCAGCGAGACTCTGAGCAAGCGCCTGCCCGAGATGATGCCCGAGCTGCTGACCGCTATGTTCGGCGGCGAGGAAGGTCTGAACAGCTTCCTGGAGATGGCCGGCATGACCATGGAGCAGATGAGCGCCAACTTTGCCGAGGAGTTCAAAGCCGACGAGCTGGTGAAGAGCATGACCAGCGAGGCCTCGAAGGGCACCTACACCTACGAGGAGGGCAAGCTGGTCCTCACCGCCGAAGGCGAGGGCGAGGAGCCCCTCACCATGACCGTGGAGCTGACCGCCAAGGAGCTGAAGGTCACCGCCGTTGACACCAAGGACGAAGACGACGCCAAGCAGTACAAGGCCATGCTTCCCATGGTTTTCACCAAGTAATTCAAGACCCGCAGAAAACGCCGCCCGATGGGCGGCGTTTTTGTTGACGGGAGCCGGTTCATCCGGCCAGATAGGCCTCCGGGTCCTGGGGCACGTTGTTTTTGTACACGGCAAAGTGCAGATGGGATTCCTGGGCGATCTCCGCCAGGGCGGTCTTGCCCACGGTGCCAAGCACCTGTCCGGCGCTGACCCGATCCCCGGCTTTGACGCAGACCTCCTCCGCCAGATTGGCGTAGTGGGTCACCCAGCCCCCCGCGTGCTCCACGGTGACGGTCTGGCCCAGCAGATCATCGGCAAAGACGGAGAGCACCGTGCCCTCGGCCACAGCCTTGACCTCAGCGCCCGGCGCCGCGGCGATGTCCATTCCGGCGTGGGTCCGCCAGTCCCGGGTGGTGGCGTTATAGCTCAGCTTGTCCATACTGTAGGCCTGGCTCTGCTCTCCCTCCACCGGGCGGCAGAGCACCGCGCCGGGCTCTGCGCTGGGACCGGTCTCCGGGGGCGTCCGGGGTTTCTCCGTCGCCGCGGGCTCGGCAGGGGGCACGGCATGCCTGGGCCCCACGGTTTTCCACGGCCGATCCGCGGCGGCCCGCTCCTCCCCGGAAGACAGGGTGGGCAGCACCGCGGCGGGGACCGCCTCGGGCTGACGAGCCGCGTCCCCGTCCAGGCTTCGGACGAAAAGCCAGCCGGACACGGCCACCGCCGCCAGGCAGACGGCAAAGGCCAGATAATATCCCTTGTCCCGCAGCAGCTTACCCGTGATTTCTTTCCATTTCATGGTAATTCACCTCCGAGGACAGTATGCCCCGGATCGGCGGCTTTATACAGGCAGGCCCCCGCTCCGCCGGAAAATTCGGCGGGGCGGGGGGCCTGTTCGCTTTGGATTACCCGATGTACTGCTTCAGATCCTCGGGGGCGGCTTCGGGGTCCACCCGGGCGGTCATGGTGAAGTCGATGCCGTTGGCCTTGCCGAAGGCCTGGCACCAGTCGCACAGGGCGGTCATTTGGGCAGGATCGTCGGTGCCCAGCAGCCGGTGGATGCTCTTGAGGTAGATCCGGGTGATGTCGAAGTTTCCGGCATGGAGGCCGGAGATGAAGGCCTTCAGGGCCTCCAGGCCCTCCAGCTGGTAGGTCTGATATTCGATGAGGCGGACCTTGTAATTCAGGTCATAGCGCAGGGAGGTCTTGAGTTCGATGCAGACCAGGCTGCCGCTGTCCTGCTCCACGGCTTCGTTGATCTCGTTGAGCATGCGTTTTGTTTTGCCGGTGCCGCTGAGGCCGGCGATGAGCTTAACCATAGGAAATCGTCTCCTTTGTAAGATTGGGTGCTTTGCCTGCCCGGCGGGCCGGGAGACGCCGCGTTGTTTACAGATTTTCGTAGCCGGGCTTGCCCAGAAGCTGGAACATGTTCCGCTTGTAGAGCTCCACGCCGGGCTGATTGAAGGGGTTGACCCCCAAAATATAGGCGGAGATGCCGCAGCTCAGTTCGAAAAACCAGAACAGCTCTCCCAGCGTCCGGTCGCAGATCTCGTCGGCCTGCACCAGGATCACCGGCACGCCGCCGTCCACGTGGGCCGCCAGAGTGCCCTGGAAGGCCTGCTCCTCCACGAAGTCCAGGCTCTTGCCCTCCAGATAGTTTAGGCCGTCCAGATTCTTCCAGTCCAGTTCGATCCTGGTTTTCTTCCTGGGGGGCGCGAAACGGATCACGGTCTCGAAGAGATTGCGCCGGCCCTGCTGGATCATCTGGCCCAGGGCGTGCAGGTCCGCGCTGAACTCCGCGGTGACGGGGAAGAGCCCCTTGCCGTCCTTGCCCTCGGACTCCCCGAAGAGCTGCTGCCACCAGCCGCCGAAGTACCGGCCCGAGGGCTCCCAGCTGCAGAGCAGCTCCATGGCCTTGCCCTTGCGGTACAGCAGATTCCGGGCCGCGGCGTAGAGCCACACGGGATTCTCGAAGGAGAAGTCCGCCATATCCCGCTGGGCGGAGGCGGCGCCGAACATCAGCTCCGTAATATCCATCCCCGCCACGGCCATGGGCAGCAGACCCACGGCGGTGAGGACGGAGTAGCGGCCGCCCACGTCGGGGGGGATCACAAAGCTCTCATAGCCCTCCTCCTCGGCCATCTGCCGCAGGGCGCCCTTGTCGGGATCGGTGGTGACGAAGATCCGTCTTCTGGCCTCCTCGGCCCCGTATTTCCGCTCCAGCATCCACTTCAGCGCGCGGGTGGCAATGGCGGGCTCCGTGGTTGTGCCGGACTTGGAGATGATATTGATGGAGAAGTCCTTGCCCTCCAGCAGGGCGCTGAGCTCCTGCCAGGCCCGGGTGGACAGATTGTTGCCGGCGTAGAGGATCTGGGGATCCTTGCCCCGCAGATTGTGGTTCTGGCCCTTCACCAGCTCGATGGCGGCCCTGGGCCCCAGATAGGAGCCGCCGATGCCCACCACCACGAAGATATCCGAATGCTCCCGGATCCGCTTGGCGGCGGCCACGATGCGGCGCATCTCGTCGCCGGCCTCAAAGCTGGGCAGGTCCAGCCAGCCCAGGTAATCGGAGCCGGGTCCCTTGCGCTCGATCAGGGTGCGGTGGGCGGCGAAAACCTCCTTTTCCAGCACCAGCAGATCGTTGAGGGTATATTCTCCCCAGATATTGGAAATATCAACGTTGATCGTAAACTTCACCTCGCTTGCTTACAATTTTACAGCTTTATCATAACCGATTTTCCGTCAGAAAACAATGGGCAATTTGGAGAAAAACTGTTAATTTTTTTCAGCCGCCCTTTTCCGAATAATCTTTCAAATTTTCTTGACTTCCCGGCTCATTTTTTGTATAGTATAGGCGGAAAACGTCACGGACAGAGTCTATCGACTGATCTATTCTTTTTTATAAGTTGGTTACTTCATAACCGAAATGCGCTGACGCGCAGACTTGTGAAACGGTCAATAAGAGCAGTAAAAGTATTGATTGCTGTATAGGCTCTGGTATCCGCCGCTGGAATGCTTCACCCCTCGGGGCGAGGCTTCGGCGCATATTGACCGTTCGCAGGCCGGAGGGCCTGTGATTTTTATTTTCCGGGGGTATGAACCATGTATGAAGCTTCCATTTCTCTGGACCAGCGCCGCGCTCCCATCTACGAGGCGCTGCAGACCTTCCGCCAGATGCGGGTGGTCCCCTTTGACGTGC
>CAMNHH010000046.1 GCA_946539175.1 uncultured Clostridia bacterium
CTTAGGAGGCGGTCGCTCTATCCTGCTGAGCTACCGGGGCGAGTGCTTGTTTATTTTAGCCTCCCGGAAGGGAAATGTCAAGCATTTCTTTTCCGGGAGGCTCTTTATAGGATCAATATTCGATCATGCAGGGCTCCCAGCAGGCCGGGGCTTCCAGATCCATCAGCTTCAGGATGGTGGGAGCCACGTTGGCCAGTCCGTAGTGTCCGTCCTTGAACACATGCTTCTCATCGGGATCGTAGATGATGAAGGGAACCGGATTCAGGCTATGGGCAGTGCGAACGGAGGTCTTGCCCTTCTTGGTTTCCAGCATCTGATCGGCGTTGCCGTGGTCGGCGGTGACACAGACCAGATATCCGTATTTGTCAGCGGCTTCAATGATTTTGCCTACGCCTTCGTCCACAGCTTCCATGGCGGTGATGACAGCCTCCATGACGCCGGTGTGGCCCACCATGTCGCCGTTGGGGAAGTTGCAGCGCAGGAAGTCAAACTTCTTGGCGGCCATGTTTTCCACCATCCGCTGGGTGATTTCCGCGGCTTTCATCTTAGGGGCGAACTCAAAGGGGATGATGTCGGAGGGGATCTCCTCGTAGACCTCCAGATTCTCGTCCACCTTGCCGGAACGGTTGCCGTTCCAGAAATAGGTGACGTGGCCGTACTTCTGGGTCTCGGAGAGCGCGTACTCTCTTACGCCGGCGGCGCAAAGCACCTCGGTGAGGGTGTTTTTGATGACGGGAGGCTGCACGAGATAGTTGTATGGAATCTTCAGGTCACCGTCATACTCCAGCATACCGGCAAACTTTACGCCGGTGTAGCCAGGGCGCTCGAACTTGTCGAAGTCCTTCCGATCGAAGGCCAGGGAAATCTCCTGGGCCCGGTCGCCCCGGAAGTTGTACAGGATCACGGAGTCGCCGTTCTCAATCCGCCCTACAGGCTTGCCGTCCTTGGCGATGACGAAGGCGGGCAGATCCTGATCGATGGCGCCGGTTTCGGCCCGGTAGGTTTCGATGGCTTCCCGGGCGGATGCAAACTGACGGCCCTCGCCCAGCACATGGGTCTTCCATCCGGCTTCCACCATGCCCCAGTTGGCCTGATAGCGGTCCATGGTGATCTTCATTCTGCCGCCGCCGGAGGCGATGCGATACTGATGCTTCTCGTCGGAGAGCTCTGCCAGCACGGCCTCGATCTGGTCAATGTACTCCAGTGCGGAGGTAGCGGGCACGTCGCGGCCGTCCAGCAGGGCGTGGACGCAGACGCTGGGGAGATCTTCTTCTCTCGCCTTCCTCAGCAGAGCGATCAGATGGAAAATGTTGGAGTGAACGTTGCCGTCGGAGAGGAGGCCCAGAAAATGCAGAGTCTTGCCGTTCTCCTTGCAGTTGGTGATCAGCTCCTGCCAGGTCTTGGAGCGGTAGATGGAGCCGTTTTCGATGGACTCCTGCACCAGCTTGGCGCCCTGGGAATAGATCTGGCCGCAGCCGAGGGCGTTATGGCCCACCTCGGAGTTGCCCATGTCGTCGTCTGTGGGCAGACCAACCGCGGAGCCGTGGGCCTTCAGCCAGGTATAGGGGCAGCTGGCAAAGAGACGGTCCAGATTGGGAGTATTGGCCTGGGCTACCGCGTCGCCGGGGCCGCCGTCGCCCTTACCGACGCCGTCCATGATGACCAGAACAATGGGTTTTTTCATATGATATATCCTCCATTTACTGAGTTTTCCGAATTATTATAATACAAGTTGCGGAAAAGCACAAGAACAAAATTAGAATAATCTGACGCCATCCACAAATTTTGCCGCGAGATTCCGATCGTCCGCCAGATACATGGCCCGCTCCAGGCGGCTGAGAAGATCCAGGGGTTGGGGATGGAACAAATTGCTGTCGTCCAGCACAAGCGCGTCAAAGACGTATCCGTCCTCGAATTTTCCCATTTTTCCGAAGAAGGCGCCGCCGCCCGCCGTGGCGAGGTGGAAGGCCTGGGCAAAGCTCAGCGGCGACACACTGTTGTCATACAGACGCCAGCGCAGCTTGCTGGCCTGGACGGCGTGGGTGATGGCCTTGAACATGCTCTCATGACTGCCGCCGGCCAGATCCGTGGCAAGTCCAACCTGAAGTCCCATTTCCAGATAGCGGGAGACAGGGGCTACGCCGGATGCCAGATTCATGTTGGATTCCGGACTGTGGGCGATAAATACCCCATTTTGCCGGATCCGCTCCAGCTCCTCTTCACCGGAGTGGACGCAGTGCGCCATGGCGCAGCGATGGTCTCTCCCGAACAGACCGAAGCGGTCATAGGCGTCGCCATAAAAGCGGGCGGCAGGGGATAGACGACGCACCAGGTCGATCTCACCGAGGTTTTCGCTGAGATGACTCTGAACGGGTAGATCGTACTTATGGCGCAGCGCACCCAAGCCCTCCAGCAGGGCGTCCGTGCAGGAGGGAATGAAGCGGGGGGTCAGAATGGGCTTGGTGTTGGAAAAGCGCTCCAGGGCCTGCAGGATCCACTGTTCCGTTTCCCGGACGGCTTCCTCCGGCGCCGGGTCCCGCACAGAAGGCGGGCAGTTCCGGTCCATGTTGACCTTGCCCACGCAGCAGTGAAGGCCGGAGGCTTCCAGCTTCTCCATCAGCAGCAGGGTGGCGGGGCTGTGGACCGTCGCAAAGATTGAGGCGCGGACGGTGGGGGAGCGGCGAAGAGCCGTGACAAAGCCCTCGTAGGCCCGCTCCGCGTAGGAAAGCTCACGGAATTTGGACTCCTCCGGGAAGGTGTAGCGATTGAGCCAATCCAGCAGCTCCATGTCCATTCCAAGTCCACGGAACGCGAACTGAGAAGCGTGCAGATGCAGATCATACATCCCGGGCAGTATCAGCCGATCTCCGAAATCCTCCAGGGGAAGTCCGGAAAAGGCGGCGGGCAGCGCGGAAAACACACCGCGGCAGATTCCACCGACCACAGGCAGATAGCCGTTTTCGGTCCAAACGATCCGTTCCGGAGAAGCACTGTACAGGATTTGGCCTTTTATGACAAAGTCTTTCATCTAAAGACCTCCAAAACAGAGAAATGATAGATTCATTATAATGCATAGGGGCCGGAATTGCAATTCCTTTTCCGCGTAAACAGAACTGAAAAAAATAACAAATATAAAGTTGACAGAAGGCAAAAGCTCTGGTATGATCGAAACAGGGAAGATTCGGTTCTCCCGATCCTGAACTAAAAGGAGGTTTGCGTCATGAGCCTGTTATCCAAGCTGCTGGGCGGCAAGAAACCGTCCATTTCCGACATGGTAGATCTGCTTCAGGGAAAAGCCTCAAAGCCGGTTTCCGGGCAGAACGTTTCTTTCGCCTCCCGTCCATCGAATCAGGTTTCCGAATCATTTGTAGAACAGACGCCCATTGGCCGCTCCTGGGGCGAAACGATGCCCAACGAGCCCAACCAGTATAATTACCCCGGGAGCTATCGGCAATATTTTGAGGAGATTTTTAACCGGGACTTTGCGGCCTGGCGCGTCACCAGAAGCTTTAACCCCAAGAGCGACAAGACAACGATCTACACCTTCTTTGACGGTTCCCGGACCGCTCTGGTGGTGGAGCTCATGTCCCGGCGGGCGGATCTGCAGAAGCTGCGTCGGGATTGCGGACGCAGCGGCATCCCGTATCTGCGCTTCTACTATGATTACCACGGCTGGTGGAACGCCCGATCCTACGTGGTAAACCGGATCAACGCCGTCCTGGGCCGTTGATGCTTCCACCCGCGGCGCCCGCCACAAAATGAAAAAAACAGAAAGAGAACGCTTTGCGCCTGCGGCGGACCCGGCATGGACTGTTTTTGACTTCGCAGGCAGTCTGTCCCTGTACGGTCTGGTACTTCCCGTAATTTTACGGGCTTTAACGCTTTCTCTTTCTGTTTTTTTGCACCCTCAGGAGATTGCTATGACGATGCTGCACGCGCTTTCCCTGCCGGAGCTGTGGGAAACCTTTTATCTCTATAAAACAAGTCTGCTCTGTCCCAAACAAGAAGCGCGGCGGCTGCGGGACTATATTGACAGAAGAGCCTATGAGCCGGTGTGTCGGGGCATCGGCGGGGGAGAGACCTTCCCTCTGCCAAGACGGGCTGTGATCTCGAAGATGCACAGTGATAAAAAAAGGATCGTCTATATCTATCCGGAGCCGGAGAACACGGTGCTGAAGCTGTTGACCTGGCTGCTGCTTCGCCGCTATGACGATTTGTTTGCGCCGGGGCTGTATTCCTTCCGCCCCGGCAGGACCGCCAAGGACGCCATTCGCTGGCTGCTCTCCGTACCGGAGCTTCGGCACATGTATGCCTACAAGCTGGACGTGAGCAATTATTTCAATTCCGTCGACCTGGGCCGTTTCCTTCCCCTGCTGGAGCGGACCTTGAAGAATGAACCGGATACCTTCCGCTTTCTCTCGTCTCTGCTCCAAGAGCAGGCTGTGCTGGAGCAGGGAAAACGATTGATCGAGCCAAAGGGCATCATGGCCGGAACGCCCCAATCTGCCTTCTACGCCAACCTGTTTTTGATGGATCTGGATCGATTCTTTTACGAAAAAAAGATCCCATATGCCAGATATTCCGACGATATGATTCTCTTTGCCTCCACGGAGGCGGAGCTGCGGGAGCAGGCCGGTATTCTGCGGAGCCTTCTGGAGGAAAAGGGCCTTACGGTCAATCCGGCAAAGGAGAGCTTTTTTACCCCGGCGGAGGGGTGGGTCTTCCTGGGCTTCCAATATAAAGACGGAGTCGTGGACATCGCTCCCGCTACGATGGATAAGCTGAAGGCCAAAATGCGCCGTAAGACCCGTGCCCTTTGCCGCTGGCGGGACCGGGGCGGCCATACGGGCCAGCAGGCGGCGGCAGCCTTCATCCGGGTCTTCAACCGGAAGCTGCTGGACGCGCCGGAGGATCATGAACTAAGCTGGAGTCACTGGTTTTTCCCGGTCATCAATACGGATTTCAGTCTCCGGGTGATCGACCGCTATGCCCAGGACTGCCTCAGGACCATCATCACCGGCAAGCGGACCAAGGCCCGCTACGACGCCCGCTATCGGGAGCTGAAAAACCTGGGCTATCGCAGCCTGGTCCACGAATACTACGCCCATCATCGGGCGGAGCGGGAACGCCCCACGGCCCTGAATCCTTAGAAACGGAGAACAAGCATGCATTATGTGGTTTCGGATATCCATGGCTGCTTCGGATTATATCAGCGCCTGCTGGAGGAAATCTCGTTTTCGAATCGTGACATCCTGTTTTTCCTGGGGGACGCCGCGGATCGAGGTCCCATGGGGATCGAGGTGATGGAGGATCTGATGAGCAGACCCAACGTGATCTGTCTGCTGGGCAATCACGAGGATATATTCCGCAAAACCGCCCGGGGCTGGGAGAGCAGGCTCTCCTCCGACGAGGAAAAGGCCTGGCAGCGGACCTATCTGAACTGGACCGGACGGAATGGCGGAGACCTGACCTGGAACGCATGGCTGCGTTTGCCGGAGCGGCGTCGCGGGAAGCTTCTGGATTGGATGGAGGGCTTGAGCCGCTTCTATGAGATCACGGTGAACGGGCGGGCCTTTCTGCTGGCCCACGCCGGTGTTGGACGGTATCAGGCGGAAAAGCCTTTGGAGGACTGCGAGCTCCATGATTTTATCTGGGAGCGTATGGACTACCGCAAACGCTATTATCGCGACAAACTGTTGGTTACAGGACATACGCCCACTGCTTTTATCGACCCCGCCGCGGCAGGCCGCGTCTGGCAGCACAACAATCACATCGCCATTGACTGCGGCGCGGTCTATTGCGGCAGGCTGGGCTGCGTTTGCCTGGAAAGCCTGGAGGAGATTTATGTGACAGAAGGCCGCTGACGCAGACCTGGAAACCGAAAAAGAGGACTTGTAAAGCGGACTGATTATGCTATGATAACAATACTTTGATCGTGGAGGCGAAGTTTATGATCCAAACAGGCTGGCTGTCTATTCTGCCGCCTTTGATTGCCATTGCCCTGGCCCTGATGACCAAGGAGGTGTATTCCTCTCTGTTTCTGGGCGTGCTCTCCGGCATGGTGATCTATGTGGCAGCGGCCCATGAACCCCTGGTGGCGGTTTTCTCCCACAGCTTTGACATGATGGCCGGGAAGATCGCAGACAATTCCTATATGATCATTTTTTTGGCACTGCTCTGGGCAGTGATTACTCTGGTTGGCAGATCCGGCGGCTCAGCAGCCTATGGCAGATGGGCGGAACGGAAACTCAAGAGCAAGCGGGCCACAAAATTGGCCACCGCGCTTCTGGGCGTTCTGATTTTCATTGATGACGGCTTCAACTGTCTGACCATCGGCACGGTCATGCGGCCCATCTATGACCGGCAGCGTATTTCCCGGGAAAAGCTGGCCTATATCATCGACGCCACCGCTGCTCCGGTCTGCATCATCGCCCCGGTGTCCTCCTGGGCGGTGGCGGTGGCTTCGGAGATCAGTGAAACCAACGGCTTCCACGCCTTCCTGTCCACCATACCTTACAACTTCTACGCTCTGCTGACCATTCTCATGGTGGTGTTCATCTGCGTCACCGGCCTGGACTTCGGAAAGATGCGCAAGGCCGAGGAAAGGGCCAGGCTGGAGGGCAACCAGGAGGTAGACGAGGAGCGGGGGGATACCAAAGCCTCCGGCAAGGGCAAGGTCATCGACCTGGTGCTGCCCATTCTGGTGCTGATCGTCTGCGCCATTCTGGGCATGGCCTATGTGGGCGGCTTCTTCTCGGGGGTGCCCTTCTCCGAGGCCATTGGCGCAAACCCCACGGCGGGTCTCTCTCTCGGCGCCTTTGCCGGTCTTGTCACAGCTCTGGTCATGTACCTGCCGCGCAAAATCATGAAGCCCAAGGAATTTGTCGGCGCCATTGTCAACGGCATCGGCAGCATCGTGCCCCCCATGCTGATTTTGATCCTGTCCTGGAGTCTCGGCGGAGTTTGCCGTGAGATGATCGGCACGGGAGAGTTCATCTCCGGCTTTGTGGCCTCCACCGATCTGCCGCTGGGCTTGCTGCCCTTCCTGATCTTCGTGATCGCGGCCCTTATGTCCTTCTCCATGGGGACCTCTTGGGGAACCTTCAGTATGCTGATCCCCATCGTTACCATGATCTGCTCCGCCGCCGGAGCGGAGCATTTGCTGATCCCCGCGCTTGGCGCCACCCTGGCAGGCTCCGTCTACGGCGACCACTGCTCTCCCATCTCCGATACTACAATTCTGGCTTCTACCGGCGCCCGCTGCGCCCATATTCGCCATGTGGAGACCCAAATCCCCTATGCTACGCTTGTGGCTGTGATTTGCGCTGTCGGCTATCTGATTGCCGGGCTCACCGACACGCCCTGGATCGGGCTCGGGATCGGCGCGGTGCTTCTGATGGCCGCGCTGGTGTTGCTGCATCGGAAAACCGGGAGGGAATCCTCGGCAGAATAATACTATTTCCTGATGAAACGCTTAGATACTGTTTCATCTTCATACAATATCAGTAAAAGCAAAGAAAAAACGGGGACTTCGTCTCAAATGGCAACTATGGAACAGGTCGCCAAGCCGGTACGGAAAAGCAAACAGAAAACGAAAGCAACGAGTCAATCTTTAGGTTGGCTCGTTACTTTTTTATGAACTTGCAGGGAACCTTAGACTTTTGCGGAGGTCAAACAGAAACTGAAGGCATGCGCCTTACTTAGGGAAAGGGACGAGTATGGAAAACAATCTGATTGATATAATTCCACCCAAACGAGGGTGGAATAAATGAATCGCGGGGCTGCGCCAAACAGCACAGCCCCGCAGGGAAACAAATCACGATTCAATTCGACTGTTCAAAAAGTTTCCCTATGATAGGTACGGGACCGCAGTCTCAATTTTCCTTTGCTTATTCTCCCGGTACAGGCTCCAACAGATATTGAAAATAATCCATGCAAACGTCCTGCCGCGGGGAGTTGGCGATGATTCCGAGATAAAGCGGCTCCGAAAAACCCGCGGCCCGAAACATCGGAAGGCCCGAGACCTCCAGAGCGTTCCGGGCAGGCTCCGTACGGATGATCAGCTCGTCAGCCTCATTCAATTCATATTCAATGGTGTTGTCCTCCAGGATCACCCGGTTTTCCGAAAGGCAGGCGGCCAGGGCAGGGGGGAGGGAAAAGCTCTTTTGCAGATCAAGTAGATAGCCGCCCTCAGAGAGAATGTTCCAGGCCTCCTGACTCATGAGAACCAGATCCAATTGCTTTTGTTCGGTGGCGGCCATGAGCTTGATCTTGGCGGCATAGGCGGCTCGGTGGGCATCCAGTGCGTCGTTCTCCGCCAGATAGAGCTCCCGGTAGACAAGCACCTCGTTTCGCTCTGGGTCCAGACCCTTCCAACGAATGAAGCCCGGTCCGATCTCCTGCTCCAGATCCGCCCCCACAACGGTGTTGAACCAGGCCATGTAAACCACCGGGTTCTTCTTGGTGAGGACTCTGTAGACCACGGAACCGACGATCACCAGGGCTGCGATGCCCAGGATGATGAACCATTTATAGTAGATCCAGATATGCTCCGCCTTTGCTGCGGGGCTCAGGGACTGAAAGGCCGCCCTGTTGGCGGCCTTTTCCTGTTCGGAGCGGCGCATCATGGCGTGTTCTCCTCTTCGGTGTCAGAGCCGGCGGCCTCTTCATCATCCTCATCCTCCGGGTCGTAGGTGCAGGCTGCGATCACGCTGGAAAGTAGCCACGCACTGAGCATGGCGCACAGCCCCTCCCCAAGCGCCAGGATCGGGGTGAAAAAGCGTACCGCTACAAAGAACATGATGAAATGCACGCCGAATACAGCGATGGAGGCAAAGAGATAATGGGTCCCGATCAGCAGGGAGTTCTTCAGCATGGCCCAGACGGAGTTGGCGACCTTCGCCGTCAGAGGAAAGACGTAGAGCAGCACGATCACGTAGGCTATCGCCGCGGCGATCAGCACCGCCAGAAACAGCGTCCAGACCACAGCCATGGTGCCGGTGGCGCTGTTTCGCAAATGGTACAGGATGTATCCGTCGGTGCCCAGCAGAAGGCCCACGCCAAGCATGATCAGCCAGATGATGGTGCCTTGCTTGAAGTTTTCTTTGAAAGCGCGGAAAAACAGCATACCCACGGAGCGCCCCTCCTGCTCCTGATGGATCTTGAAGCAGGCTGCATACAGCGCTGTGGTGGAAGCGCCTATGGTGATGATGGGAATGGAACAGACGAACCAGAGCATATTGAGATAGCAGCAATAGCAAAGCTTCATCAGAAGCTGACTGAACCTGCTTTCATAGGAAAAGAATTTCATTTTGTGACTCCTTTCGCTTTATGCATCTCCGGTGGAAGCCCGGTAGATGACGTCCGTCTGCGTGTGGACCTCACGGTAGTCCAGAGAAGGCTCTTCAATCCGGGACAACAGAAGCTGCGTGGCAGTGAAGGCCATGATCTGGGTGTGGATGTGAACCGTGGTCAGAGGCGGATTGATCAGTCTGGACTCCGGGGAGTCGTCAAAGCCACAGATCAGCAGATCCTCCGGCACGGACTTTCCGATTTTCCGCAGTGCCTGCAAGGCATCCACAGCCACAAAGTCATTGGCGCACAGAAAGACCTCCGGCAGCTCCTCAAGGCTTGAAAGGGAGTCCAACACCGCTTGCGGGCCGGCAGCGCGCAGAACAAAACGATCCTCCAAGGGCAAGCCGGCGCTCAGCAAAGTATCACGGCAGGCCACGAAGCGCTCAAAAAAGGACTGGCAGTGCAGATAATCTCCTAAAAAACCAATGCGGGTCTTGCCCCTGCATAGCATCTCCCAGGTCAAGGCTGAGACCTCGGATATATTATCCATATACAATTGGTCTGCGGGAAGATTCCGCCCCCGGATTTTGGCCGGACCATCCACAAATAGAATGGGCAGATTCAGACTGCAGAGCATCCCGCAATAGTTCCAGTCGAAAAGCTCAAAGCAGAGAATCGCCTTGGAACGACGGGAATCAAAGGTCCAGGGCAGGGAAGCCTGCTGCAGATTATCCGTCGTGATCTGATGAATGCTTAAGGTATAGCCCAACTGTGAAATTTCGTTCTGGAAATGGTCCAACATCAGCGAGGCAAAATGAGACTGGTTGAACACCATAGTTGTGAACAGCGAAATTTCACCGATCTGGCTTCTGGGCAAACGCCCCGGTGCGGCGTTCGATCGCACAATACCGGCCAAGGCGTTCACATAGGAAAACTGTTTGTATCCCATCTCCACAGCCTTCTGCAGGATCCGTTCCCGGGTGGCGTCCGCCAACCCGCCGGAGTTGTTGATGGCTTTGGAGACTGTATTGCGGGATACGCCGAGGGCGTCGGCAATGTCCTGAATGGTTACTTTCATCGCTCATCTCACCTTATAAACATATATCGTAAAACCAGTACGTATTTTAACATATTATTTGTGCAAATGTCAATAAACGGAACAGTAAAATGCACGAAAAGTCCTGATTTTTTTCATTGTATTTATTTTTTACATAATTCAAAATATCGTGTAAAAAAATTATGAACTGTTTGTACAAAAAAGATTGACAAATTGTGGACGTGGTGGTAAGATGAATTTGCCAAATGCCCGATAGAGTGTGCAAATGCACAATCTCTCTGCGCACAATTGAGGGACGAAAAAAAGAAGGAGGAATTTCATGAAAAAAGCCTTGTCGCCCGCCACAAACAGCGGCGGAGGCTCGAAGATGCACAATCTTGGCGTGTATCTTCGACAGCACTGGCAGCTGTACGTTATTTTTATGCTGCCGGCGTTTCTGTTGACGGTAATCTTCCGCTACATTCCCATGGGCGGTATCTCGATTGCCTTCACAGAGTACAATCCCATCCGGGGCCTGTTTCACAGCGAATGGATCGGCTTTCAGAACTTTGAACGGTTTCTTACTTCGCCCGATTTCCTGCGCTACCTCGTGAACACACTCAAACTGAGCGTGTATGGCCTCCTCTGGGGCTTCCCCGCGCCCATCCTTCTGGCCTTCCTGCTGAACCGTATCATGAGCAAGAAGACCAAGCAGAAGATCCAGTTGGTACTGTACATGCCGAACTTCATCTCGGTTATCGTGCTCTGCGGTATCGTCCGGATTCTGCTTTCCCCCACCGGCATGATCAACTCCCTGCTGGGGACCAACACCAATTTCATGACCATGCCCTCCGCATTCCGCACCATCTACATCGCCTCCGGCATCTGGCAAGGCGCAGGCTGGGCTTCCATCATTTACACCGCAGCCCTGTCCAACGCCAGCAAGGAGCTGAAAGAAGCGGCTGTCATCGACGGCGCCAACATCGTTCAGCAGATCAAGGCTGTTGAATGGCCCGCCATCAAGGACACTGTCCTCATTCAGTTTATTATGTCCGTGGGCAACATCATGAGCATCGGCTTTGAGAAGGCCTACGCCCTCCAGACCGACATGAACATGAGTACGTCCGAAATCATCTCCACTTACGTCTATAAGAAGGGCCTTTTGGACGGCGACTACGGCTTCTCCACCGCAGTCGGTCTGTTCAATACCGTCATCAACGTCGTCCTGCTGATCTCCATGAATCAGATCGTCAAGAAGATGAATGATGGCAAGGGCATTTAAGGAGGGCAGATCCATGAAAACGAAAAAGAAGAGTGAATTTGCCAAGCTCCCCGCCGGCGACAAGACGCTGCTGACCATCGGATACGTGATCCTGGGCATCTTCGTTCTGGCGATTATCCTGCCCATCATCTATATTATCCTGGCTTCCTTCATCGACCCCATCACCCTGCAGAACAAGGGCCTGACCTTTGACTTTGAGCATTGGACCACCACCGCCTATGAACGTGTTCTGGGCAACTCGCAGATTTGGATCGGCTTTAAGAACGCGATGATCTACTCTGTCCTGTTCACCATCATTTCCGTGGTTGTGACTCTGCTGGCCGCCTACCCCATGTCCCGGGCGGATTTCAAGGGCAAGGGCTTCTTCAACACCATCTTCGTCATCACCATGTTCTTTGGCGGCGGCCTGATCCCCACCTACCTGCTCATCAGCGACCTGGGGATGCTGAACACCATCTGGGCTATCCTGATCCCCGGCGCCTTCAGCGTCTGGAACATGATCATCGCCCGGACCTACTACATGGGCATTCCCCGCGACCTGCAAGAGGCGGCGGAGATCGACGGCGCCACCGAAATGGTCTACTTCTTCAAGATCCTGCTGCCCGTCTGTACTCCCATCATCGCCACCATCTCCATGTGGCAGTTCGTGGGTATGTGGAACAGCTACTTCGACGCCATGATCTACCTGAACGACGCCTCCAAGCAGCCTCTGCAGCTGGTGCTCCGCGCCATCCTGATTCAGAGCCAGCCCGAAGCCGGCATGGTCTCCGATATGCAGTCCACCGCCGAGCGCGCTCAGCTGGCTGAGCTGCTGAAGTACGCCACCATCATCATCTCCTCCCTGCCTCTGATGATTATGTACCCCTTCTTCCAGAAGTACTTTGACAACGGCATTATGGCCGGCGCCGTCAAGGGCTGATGGAAGTTCCTGCCGCGGATGCGGCAAACCGTAAGAAACTACATGTTTCAAATTTGAAAGGAGCAAAACAAAACATGTCTAAATTTGTCAAGAGCATTGCCCTTCTTCTGGCTGTCATCATGATGGTCGGCCTGCTGGCTGCCTGCGGCGGCAACGGCGGCTCCTCCAACGGCGGCGGCGAAGGCACCAACGTCGATCCCGAGACCCTGAAGTTCCCCCTGGCTGAGAAGGCCACCATCTCCGGCTTGACCAGCTTCCCTGTCGGCACCGAGTCCAACCCCAACAACCGTACCATCTTCAAGCGTCTGGAGGAGAAGACCAACGTTCACGTTGATTGGAAAACCATCCAGAGCGACCAGTGGGGCGACAAGATCTCCCTGGAGATGTCCAACATCAAGACCCTCCCCGAGTTCGTGTTCTCTGCCGGCTTCTCCGACACCGACCTGCTGAAGTACGCCAAGCAGGGCGTCATCCTCAACGTCGAGGAGTACATCGACAAGTACATGCCCAACCTGAAGAAGGTCTTTGAGCAGGCTCCCGAGTACCGCACCATGTGCACCGACGAGAACGGCCACATCTGGGCTCTGCCCTGGATCGAGCAGCTGGGCTACGAGAAGACCGCCATCCAGACCATCGGCAACATGCCCTTCATCAACGTCGCCTGGCTTGAGTTCCTCGGCCTGGAGATGCCCCACACTGTGGACGAGTTCGAGCAGGTTCTGATTGCCTTCCGCGACAACGCCGACAAGCTGAAGGCTGAGTTCAACATTGAAGGCGAGATCATCCCCATGTCCTGCATCATCGGCTCCGGCAACGAGGACTGCCGCGTGCTGACCAACGGCTTCGGCGAAGGCTACGGCGATCCCGACGACGGCCGCCACATTGTTGTGGACAAGGACGGCAAGGTCATCTGCAGCGCCCAGACCGAGGGCTACCGCAAGGGCGTTGAGTGGCTGCACAAGCTGTACTCCGAGGGCCTCATCGACAAGGAAGCCTTCACCCAGGAATGGGCCACCTACGTTGCCAAGGGCAAGTCCGGCCGCTACGGCGTCTGCTTCTCTTGGGACGTGGCCAACATCGTCTCCATCACCATGGACGACCTGATCGCCGGCAAGGGCTGGCAGCCCCTGCCCATGCTGAAGGCTGACGTCCTGAACCTGACCCCTGTGACCGGCTCCTACACCTCCGGCTTTGACCGCGGCCGCTGCGTCGTGACCGCCAACGCCAAGAACCCCGCTCTGATCTGCGCCTGGCTGGATCAGATGTACGATCCCATTCAGTCTCCTCAGAACAACTGGGGTACCTACGGCGAAGATGACGATTTCGATATCTTCGAGATGGGTACCAACGATGCCGGCGAACCCATGCTGAAGCACAAGTGGCTGGGCGACGCTTCCCCCGTGGAAGTTCGTGAAGCCGAGTGCGTCGGCGGCCCCCTGGCCATCCTGGACTCCTACTACGGCAAGTACGTGACCTGCCCCGACGATGCGCAGTACCGTCTGGACTGGATCAAGAACATTTACACCCCCGACATGAACGCCAAGTACGTTTACCCCAACGTATTCATGAGCGCTGAAGACACCAAGACCATCTCCAATCTGAACGCCGACATCTACAAGTGCATCAACGCCTTCCGCGCTGACGGCATTATGAACGGTTTCGACGACGCCGCCTGGAACAAGCTGCAGAGCGATCTGGCTGCTTACAAGGTTGATGAGTATCTGGCCATCTACCAGAAGTACTTCGACGCTTTCAACGCTGCCAAGTAAGCTGCGCTGACATCAGTAAGGAGGACGTTTTATGGCTGAAGTTCAACTGAAAAACATTAAAAAGGTTTATCCCTTCATCAGCGGCGAGCAGAAGAAGTCCAAGAAGAAGAAGGCCGACGAGCCTGAGAAGAAAAAAGTCAATCTGCAGATCACCGACGAGGGCGTCGTGGCCGTGCAGGCCTTCAGCCTGGACATCAAGGACAAGGAGTTCATCGTCCTGGTCGGCCCCTCCGGCTGCGGCAAGTCCACCACCCTTCGCATGGTGGCCGGCCTGGAGGAAATCTCCGACGGCGAGCTGATTATCGACGGCAAGGTCATGAACGATGTGGCCCCCAAGGACCGGGACATCGCCATGGTCTTCCAGAACTACGCCCTGTATC
>CAMNHH010000047.1 GCA_946539175.1 uncultured Clostridia bacterium
ATGGAGGCCAAGATCGAAAAGGATATGAAGAACAAGATCAACCGCATCGTCAACTGCGACAATGCCAACACCTCCAAGGTGGTGGAGGCGGCCCAGTCCCAGATCGCCGCCATCCGCTGTCTGCGGGAGCGGGGGCTCTACGAGAAGCTGCCGGAGAAGCTGCGGCAGACCGCCGAGCTACGGGAGCAGAACCCGGAGGCCAATCTCAACGAGCTGGCGGCCCTCTTTGACCCGCCTCTGACCAAATCGGCCCTGAACCACCGGCTGCGCAAGCTCTCCGAGCTTGCAAGTGAAGACTGAACCGCAAAGCGCGAATGGCTGCGGTGTTTTCCGAATTGAAAAATTGATTGTGAATCGTCACGAAGGGACGCCTCAGCACCGCGCTTTTCAGCTTTCATGACGCACGTAGAAGGGAGAAACAATATGCCATTTGTTCATTTACACCTTCATACAGAATACAGCCTGTTGGACGGGGCCTGCCGGATCGGGAAGCTGATGGAGCGGGTGAAGGAGCTGGGGCAGACGGCTGTGGCCATCACCGACCACGGGGTCATGTACGGGGTCATCGACTTCTACAAGGCTGCCAAGGCCGCCGGGATCAAACCGGTCATCGGCTGCGAGGTCTACGTGGCGCCCCGGACCCGCTTCGACAAGGTCCACGGCATCGACAATGAGAACGGCCATCTGGTGCTGCTGTGCAAGAATGAGACCGGCTATCGGAACCTCAGTTATATGGTCTCCAAGGGCTTCCTGGAGGGCTTCTACGGCAGGCCCCGCATCGATATGGAGCTGCTGCGTCAGCATTCTGAGGGGCTCATTGCCCTTTCTGCCTGCCTGGCGGGAGCCATTCCCCGCAGGCTGAAGATCGACGACTACGAGGGCGCCCGGGAGATCGCGCAGGAATACAGCCGGATCTTCGGGCCGGACAATTTCTATCTGGAGCTGCAGGACCACGGCATTGCGGAGCAGGCCAAGGTGAATCCCATGCTGCTGCGGCTGTCCCGGGAGCTGAAGCTGCCCCTGGTGGTCACCAACGACGCCCACTATCTGCGCCGGGAGGACGCCGCCACCCAGGACGTGCTCATGTGCATCCAGATGGGCAAGACCGTGGACGACCCCAACCGCATGCGCTTTGAGAGCGACGAATTTTACGTGAAATCCGAGGCCGAGCTGCGGGAACGCTTTCCCCAGCTGGACGAGGCCTTTGAGAATACCGCCCGGATCGCGGAGCGCTGCAACGTGGAGTTTGAGTTCGGCCACTATCATTTGCCCGCCTTCGAGGCACCGGACGGCTCCGACTCTCTGACTTATTTCCGCAGGCTCTGCGAGGAGGGCTTTGCCGAGCGCTACCCCCAGGCCCCCGCCGAGTATCGGCAGCGGCTGGACTACGAGATGGGCGTCATCGAGAAGATGGGCTACGTGGACTACTTTCTGATCGTGGCGGACTTCATCCGCTGGGCCAAGGAGCAGGGCATCCCTGTGGGTCCCGGCAGAGGCTCCGGCGCCGGCTCCATCGCCGCCTACTGCATGCACATCACCGAGATCGACCCCATGCAGTACACACTGATCTTTGAGCGATTCCTGAACCCGGAGCGGGTCTCCATGCCGGACTTCGATACGGATTTCTGCCAGGAGCGCCGGGGAGAGGTCATCGACTACGTCACCCGGAAATACGGGAAAGACCGGGTGGCGCAGATCGTCACCTTCGGCACCATGGCGGCCCGGGGCGCCGTCCGGGACGTGGCCCGGGCGTTGAACATGAGCTACGCCGAGGCGGACGTGGTGGCCAAGGCGATCCCCAACGAGCTGCACATCACCCTGGAGCTGGCCCTCGCCAAAAACCCCAAGCTGAAAAAAATGTACGACGAGGACCCCAAGGTGAAGCGCCTCATCGACACCGCCCGGGACATCGAGGGCATGCCCCGCAACACCTCCACCCACGCGGCGGGGGTGGTCATCACCGCCCGGCCCGTTTCCGACTACGTCCCGCTGGCCCGGAACGAGGATACCATCGTCACCCAGTTCACCATGACCACCATCGAGGAGCTGGGTCTGCTGAAGATGGACTTCCTGGGTCTGCGGAACCTGACGGTGATCGACGACGCGGAGCGGCAGATCCGCCGCCTGCAGCCGGACTTCTCCATGAAGGCCGTCCGGGACGACGATCCGGAGACCTTCGCCATGCTGGGGGAGGGCAAGACCTCCGGCGTGTTCCAGCTGGAATCCTCCGGCATCACCGGGGTCTGCGTCCAGATGAAGCCCCAATCCATCGAGGATATGACCGCCATCGTGGCCCTCTACCGCCCGGGCCCCATGGAGTCCATCCCCAGGTTCATCCAATCCAAGCACCACCCGGAGACCATCTCCTATATCACCCCCCAGCTCCAGCCCATCCTGAACGTGACCTACGGCTGCATCGTCTACCAGGAGCAGGTCATTGAGATCTTCCGGAAGCTGGGCGGCTACACCCTGGGCCAGGCGGACAATATGCGCCGGGCCATCTCCAAGAAGAAGCAGAACGTCATCGTCCAGGAGCGGCAGGCCTTCGTCTACGGCGACCCGGCCCGGGGCATCCCCGGAGCCGTGGCCAACGGGGTCTCCGAGCAGGCGGCCCAGCAGATCTATGACGAGATCCTGGACTTCGCCAACTACGCCTTCAACAAGGCCCACGCGGTCTGCTACGCCAAGGTCAGCTACGATACCGCCTGGCTCAAGTGCCACTGGCCCAAGCAGTATATGGCGGCGCTGATGACCTCCATGCTCTCCGACACCGAAAAGGTGGCGGCTTACATTGCCGACTGCAAGGAGATGGGCATCGGCCTGGCGCCCCCGGACGTGAACCGCTCTGAGGACGTGTTCACCGTGGAGGGGGATCACATCCGCTTCGGCCTGGGGGCCGTGAAGAACATCGGCCGGGGCCTGATCCGCAAGATGTGCGCCGAGCGGGAGCTCAACGGCCCCTTTACCGGCCTCAGCGACTTTTGCAAGCGGATGGGCGAGACGGAGCTGAACAAGCGGGCCGTGGAGAACCTCATCAAGTGCGGGGCCATGGACTGCTTCGGCCTGCGCCGCAGCCAGATGCTGGCGGTGTATGAGTCCGTCATGGGCTGGATCAGCAGCCAGAACAAGCGGAACCTGGCGGGCCAGGTGAGCCTGTTCGACAGCTTCGACGACAGGGAGGCGGATATGACGGTCCAGGTGCCGGAGCTGCCGGAGCTGGATCTGTTCGAGCTGCTGAGCTATGAAAAGCAGACCACCGGCCTCTACATCTCCGGTCACCCCATGGACAAGTATCGCCAGGCCCTGAAGGGCAGCGGCGCCGTGTCCATCCGGGGCGTCACCGGGGAGGAGAGCAGCTTCCGGGACGGGGACGTGGTCACGGTCTGCGGCGTGATCCAGACGGTCACCCAGAAGACCACCCGCAACAACTCCATGATGGCCTATGTGAGCCTGGAGGACGACAGCGCCGGGGTGGAGCTGCTGGTGTTCTCCTCGGTGCTCTCCCGCTTCGAGCAGCTTCTGACCCCCGGCGCCGCTGTGGCGGTGGAGGGCCGGGTCTCCCTGCGGGATGAGAAGCCCACCCAGCTGGTGGTCAACGAGATCCGGGATCTGGACAGCTTCACCCGCGGCGGCGCCAGGAAGAAGCGGGAGCTGGGCAATGCTTCCACCTGCGGGAGACTCTACCTGAAGCTGCCCTCCGAGGACAGCCTGGAGTATCAGAAGACCCGGGCCATCCTCAATATGTTCCCCGGCAGCGTCCAGGCGGTGCTGTACTTTGCCGACACCGGCGTCCGCCGGGGCACAAGCTGCATCCCCGAGGCCGTCATGCTGGAGGAGCTGCGGCGCCTGCTGGGCTCCGACGCGGTGGTGGAGAAGTAAAGCCGCCCCCGTTCGGAGAAAAAGTTACAAATCCGATAAAATAATGCTACCCTTTTTTACGGCTTTGTGATATACTATATTTTGATGTAACAGGGCCTTGCCGCCCGATATCTTGCGGATTGCGCCGGCGTCCGCAAACAGTATGTAGAAATCGGAATTTTGACCTATGAAACATAAATTGACGGCGCCGCTGCTCTTGCTGCTTTTCCTGCTGACGGGCTGCTTTTCCTTTGGCAGCGGCGATCTCTACGCCCTGCCCCAGCGCTCCATGGAGTACCGGGAGCTGCAGGCGGCGGTGGAGTCAGCCCTGGGCAGCGGCAGCTACAGCGCCCCCGTCTCCGGCACCAACCGGCAGGCGGTGCAGCAGGTGGACCTGGACGGAGACGGTCTGGAGGAGATCCTGGTTTTCTGTAAAATGGAGGGGGAGCGGCCCCTGAAGGTGCTGATCCTCCACCGAACGGAGGAGAGCTTCACCCTGTCCTGTACGCTGGAGGGGGAGGGCACCGCCTTCGACTCCGTCCAGTATGCCCAGATCGACGGCCAGCCCGGTCAGGAGCTGCTGGTCTCCCGCCGCATCGGTGAGCAGGTGCAGCAGTTTCTCAGCGTCTACAGTCTCAGCAACGGACAGGCCGCGGAGCTGATGAGCTCCGGCTACACGGCCTACACCGTTCTGGACATCGACCGGGATCAGCTTTCGGACATTTTCGTTCTGCGGGCCAATGCCGACGGGCCCAGAGCCTTCGCGGAGCTGTACCGCTTCCGGGAGGGAGAGCTGCAAAAGGACGCGGAGTCCAGCCTCTCCACCGGAGCCGACTCCGTCAAGCGGATGCTCACCGGCTTCATCGCCCCGGAGGTGCCCGCGGTCTTCGTGGCCAGCGCCTATGACGAGAACAATCTGATCACCGACGTCTTCTGCCTGGAGAACAACGTGTTCACCAACATCACCCAGAATGACGAGAGCGGCCAGAGCTCCCAGACCGTCCGGAACTACTACGTCTACTCCACCGACATTGACAACGACAGCGTCATCGAGCTGCCCAACACCCTGCCCCTGCCGGTGATCGAGGGGGACAACGCCTCCGCCGGACAGTACCGGATCATCTGGTACACCCTCAGCCCGGACGGCACCCGCACCGACAAGATGAGCACCTACCACAGCTTTGCCGAGGGCTGGTTCCTCTATCTGCCGGAGACCTGGTGCCAGAGCCTCTGCGTCACCAAGACCAGGCAGGAAAACGTCCCCTCCGGCACAGAGCTGGCTCTGATGGGGGAGGACGGGAGTCTGACCCCTCTGGTCACCGTCTACGTCTTCTCCGGCGAACAGGCCCAGAGCCTCAGCCAGAGGGACGGGCGGTTCCTGCTGGCCCAGCGGGGCGAGGTCTGTTATGCCGCTGAACTCTCTGAGCAGGCCGAGCTGGCCCCGGAGGAGCTGAAGGCCCGCTTCAGCTTCATCTCGCTGGATCTGCTGCCGGGAACCAACAGATGATTCGCTCCGCAAGAATAATACCCTGAAAGGTTGGAATACAGTATGAAAAAAGTATTGATTTTGGAGGATGAGGTCAACATTCGCAGCTTTGTTGTGATCAATCTCCGACGGGCGGGCTACGACGCCATCGAGGCCGGCACCGGGGCCGAGGCCCTGGAGAAGCTGCGGGAGAACCCGGACATCGGCGTGGCCATTCTGGATATCATGCTGCCGGATATGGACGGCTTCGAGGTCTGCCGCAACATCCGGGCCACCAACAAGGTCATCGGCATCATCATGCTGACGGCCCGCACCCAGGAGATGGACAAGGTCACCGGCCTCATGACCGGCGCCGACGACTACGTCACCAAGCCCTTCTCGCCTGCGGAGCTCACCGCCCGGATCGACGCCCTCTACCGCCGCATCGGCGGGGAAACCAACGCGGACCCGGAGGTGCTGAGTCAGGGCAGCTTCGTGCTGAACACCCGCAACCGCACCCTGGAGAAGAACGGCCAGCGGATCAAGCTGACCCAGGTGGAATACGCCATCATGAAGCTCTTCATGCAGAATCCGGGCCGGGCCCTTTCCCGGGAGGACATCCTGACCTCCGTCTGGGGCCGGGATTACGACGGCGAGCTGAAGATCGTGGACGTGAACATCCGCCGTCTGCGGATCAAGATCGAAAACGACACCGCCAACCCCACCTTCATCACCACGGTCTGGGGCTTTGGCTATAAATGGGGTGCCTGAGCTTGAAGGACCCGGAAAAGAAACAGCAGGCCCGGCAGGCGAAGCGGCGTTTGGCCAGCGGCATCCGACAGCGCTGGCTGCGGAGCATCCTCTCCATCATGGCCGCCATTGTGATCCTGATGGGCGCTGCCTTCTCCCTCGCCAACGGCATCTATACCTACTCCGCCATGCGCTCCGGCCTGGAGGCCGAGGCCAACACCACCGCCGCCTTTCTGCGGAACTATCTGAATCTGGATTACAACGAGTGCTACGCCTCCTGTGTGCTGCTGGTGCAGAACTACGCGGGGCGGGACAAGCTGGAGCTCCAGTTCGTGGGCAGCAAGGGCGAGGTGCTGGCCTCCTCCTACGGCCTGTTTGCCGAGGAGACTGTCCGCACCCCGGACGTGCCGGACGCTCTGGCGAAGAAGGATTCCGTCTATTTTGTGGGCAGCAATCCCTCCACCGGGGAGCGGATCATGTCTGTGGCCACGCCCATGATCTATACCGACGGCCAGGTGGTGGGCGTACTGCGCTTCGTCACCTCCACCCGGCGGGCAGACCGCTATATCCTGGTGTGGATGCTGCTGAGCGTGGGCTTTGCCCTGGGCGTTCTGGCCCTGGTCTACGTCAGCAACCGCATGTATTTCCGCTCCATCCTGGAGCCGGTGGCGGAAATCACCGACACCGCCAAGCGCATCGCCTCCGGCAGCTACGGCGTCCAGATCCAGAAAAAATACGACGACGAGATCGGTGAGCTGGCGGACACCATCAACGATATGTCCAACAAGATCAGCCAGGCCGAGCGGATGCAGTCGGAATTTGTCTCCTCCGTCTCCCATGAGCTGCGGACCCCCCTCACGGCCATCACCGGCTGGGGCGAAACCCTGCTGGAGGGTGACGCGGATCCTGAGGAGACCCGCCGGGGCATGAACATCATCCTGGGCGAGGCCAGACGTCTGACCTCCATGGTGGAGGAGCTGCTGGAGTTCACCCGGATCCAGGACGGACGCTTTACCCTGAACGTGCGGACCTGCGACCTGCGGGCGGAGTTTGAGGACATGATCTTCATGTACGGCAGCCGCCTGCGGCAGGAGGGGATCCGATTGGAGTACGAGGACTCCGACGACGAGATCCCGGAGCTGTCCTGTGACCCGGAGCGGATGAAGCAGGTGTTTTTAAACATCCTGGACAATGCCGCCAAGCACGGCGGCGACGGCAAGCGCATCACCGCGTCCATGCGGCTGGAGGGGGACCGGGTGGTCACGCGGATCCGGGATTACGGCCCCGGCATCCCGGAGGAAGAACTGCCCCACGTCAAGATGAAGTTCTACAAGGGCAGCTCCAAGGCCAGAGGCTCCGGCATCGGGCTTGCGGTCTGCGACCAGATTGTGGAGCTCCACGGGGGCAAGCTGACGCTGGAGAACGCCCCCGGCGGCGGCACCCTTGTTACGGTAAGTCTGCCTGCAGCGCAGTAATGTAGAAGAGAGGAGGGACGCTGATGTCCAAGGAAAGCTGTCCCGTACAGGAAAAATTCAAAACCATGATCGGCGGTCAGGCGCTGATCGAGGGCATCATGATGCGAGGGCCGGAGAAGCAGGCCATCGTGGTCCGGCACCCCACCGAGGGATTGAAGCAGAAGGTGGAGCCTCTGAAGAAGAAAACGGGCGTTCTCACCTGGCCGCTGATCCGGGGCATCGTCAACTTCGGCGGCTCCATGATCTCCGGCGTCAAATCCCTGATGTGGTCCGCCGAGAATTCCGGCATGGAGGAGGAAGAGGCGGAGAACACCGAGCCCTCCAAGGTGGATCAGTGGCTGGAGAAGAAGCTGGGCAGCGAGAAGTTCATGTCCGTGCTGATCACCATCTCTGTAATCCTGGGCATGGGCTTTTCCGTGCTGCTGTTCTTCCTGCTGCCCATGGAGCTGGGCAATCTGCTCCAGCGGCTCACCAACTGCGGCGTGGTGGTCCAGCATCTGCTGGAGGGCCTGTTCCGCATTCTGATCTTCCTGGGCTATATGATCCTGATTTCCCGGTTGAAGGATATGAAGCGGGTCTTTTCCTATCACGGGGCGGAGCACAAAACCATCCGGTGCTATGAGGCCAGGCTGCCTCTGACGGTGGAGAACGTGCGGACCATGACCCGCAAGCATCCCCGCTGCGGCACCAGCTTCCTGTTCGTGGTGATGGCCCTGTCCATCTTCCTGTTCACGGTGCTCTCCGCGGTGCTGAACGCCGTTTTCCCCGGCCTGCGGGAGCTGCAGCAGAGCAGCCGCGTGCTGTATAATCTGCTGATGATGGCCCTGAAGCTGCTGGTGATGCTGCCGCTGGTGGTGTCCATCAGCTATGAAATCAACCGCTTCGTGGGCCGCCACGACAACGCCTTTACCCGTTTTCTCACGGCCCCCGGCCTGTGGTTCCAGAATTTCACCACCAACGAGCCCGACGACTCCATGATCGAGGTGGCCATCCGGGCCCTGGAGCTGGTCCTGCCGGAGCAAGAAGGAGCCGACCAATGGTAAAAACCTACGCCGACCTGTACCTGGACGCCCGCAAGGCCCTGCTGCCCATGGAGGGCATGTACGCGGGGAATATCGCACGGGAGCTGGTCTGCGCCGCCTCCGGCAAAAGCCAGGAGGCACTGATCGCGGACCGAGGTCTTTACGCCACGGAGGAGATCTGCCTGCGGGTGGAAAACTATGTCCGCCGTCATCTGTCGGGAGAGCCCACCGCCTACATCCTGGGCCAGTGGGATTTCTGCGATATGACCCTCACCGTGACCCCCGACGTGCTGATCCCCCGGGACGACACCGTGGCGGTCACGGAGCTGGCCATCAAGAAGGCTCTCTATCTGCCCCAGAATCCCCGGATCCTGGACCTGTGCACCGGCTCCGGCTGCATCGGCCTGGCGGTGGCCCGTCGGGTGAAGGACGCCAAGATCACGCTGGCGGACGTCTCCCAGGAGGCCCTGCGGGTGGCCAGGAAAAACGTGGCGGACCTCCATCTGGGAGGCCGGGTCAGCTGCGTCCTGGCGGACGCCCGGAAGCCGGCTGCTCCCTTCCTGGGAAAGTTCGATCTGATCGTCTCCAATCCGCCCTACGTCACCACGGCGGAGATGGAGACCCTGGACCCTTCCGTGAAGGACTTTGAGCCCCATCTGGCCCTCCACGGCGGCGCCGACGGCCTGGACTTCTACCGGGCCATCCTGCGGAACTTCAGCGGCGCCCTGCGGCCCGGCGGCTTCCTGGCCTTCGAGTTCGGCCGGGGACAGGAGACATCGCTCTCGGAGCTGCTCACCGCCGCCGACTATAAGATCCTGGAATGGAAGCAGGACAACTCCGGCATCCTACGGGCTGTGCTGGCCCAGCGGCGGGCCGAGGAATGAAAAGAATTGTCCCGTTTATGGGACAGTTTCTCTGATAGAATACAGCTATCCTGAAACAAGTGAGGTAGAGTTCATATGGCAAGCAAGAAACCTGTGTACGAAGCGCCTTCCCAGGCGACGGATAAGAAGAAGGCGCTGGAGACCGCGCTGAAGCAGATCGAAAAGAACTTCGGCAAGGGGGCCGTCATGCGTATGGGCGACCGGCCGGCCCTGAATATCGAGGCCATTCCCACGGGCTCTCTGGCGCTGGATGCCGCCCTGGGCGTGGGCGGCGTGCCCAAGGGCCGCATCATTGAGATCTACGGACCGGAGTCCTCCGGCAAGACCACTCTGGCCCTGCACATCCTGGCCCAGGCTCAGAAGATGGGCGGCGAGGTGGCCTTCGTGGACGCCGAGCACGCGCTGGACCCGGTCTATGCCAAGGCCATCGGCGTAGACATCGACTCCATGCTGGTATCCCAGCCCGACACCGGCGACCAGGCCCTGGAAATCACCGACGCCCTGGTGCGCTCCGGCGCCGTGGACGCCGTGGTGGTGGACTCCGTGGCGGCCCTGGTGCCCCGGCAGGAGATCGAGGGCGAGATGGGCGATACCTTCGTGGGCCTCCAGGCCCGGCTCATGTCCCAGGCCCTGCGGAAGCTGGCCGGCACCATCGCCAAGACCAACTGCGTGGTCATCTTCATCAACCAGCTGCGCATGAAGATCGGCGTCATGTACGGCAACCCCGAAACCACCACCGGCGGCAACGCTCTGAAGTTCTACGCCTCCGTCCGGCTGGACGTGCGCCGCGTGGAGGGCATCAAGGAGGGCGGAAACGTCGTGGGCAACCACGTCCGGGTCAAGGTGGTGAAGAACAAGGTGGCGCCTCCCTTCCGCCAGGCGGAGTTTGACATCATGTTCGGTGAGGGCATCTCCAAGTGGGGCGAGCTGGTGGATATGGCCGTGGACTTTGACATCGTCCAGAAGGCCGGCTCCTGGTTCTCCATGAACGGGGAGCGCATCGGACAGGGCAAGGACAGCGTCAAGAAATATCTGATGGAAAACCCCGAGATTGCCGACGATGTGGAGGCCCGGGTCCGGGCCAGGCTGGCGGAGGCCACAGCCCGTCCCACCGCGGCCGGCGCCCCCGCCGAGGTGGCCGACCGTGCCGTCAGCGTCAGCGCCGAGGACTTCGACGACGAGCTGTAATTGAGGCAAACGCGTGACGCTTCGAGTTCAGCCCTACCCGCAGCGGCGAGCCTTGCCGGCCACTGGCGCCCCGTACCGACGGGGCATCCGGCAAAGCTCCCCTGCAAGCAGGGGAGGCCAGCCTGCGCTTCCCGTCGGGGACTCCCGTCCCGCAGCGCGTCACCCGGATCAGAACATACCAACGAGGAAATGCTATGGACCACGTCATCAAGGCCATTCTCCCGCCCAAGCGGCAGGGTATGAAGACTGTCGTCGTGTTTGACGACGGAAGCACGAAGAAATATCTGCCCCAGACCGTGGCAGATCAAGGCCTGTTCGTGGGAATGGAGCTCACAGACGGAGAATTTCGTACCCTGGAGGAGGCGGACAGTCAGCTCTCCGCCAGGCAGCGGGCTGTCCGCATCATCTCCGCCGCCGCGGTGTCCAGGGGGGACCTGCGGCAGCGCCTGACCCAGAAGGGGGAGAAGCCGGAGGACGCGGAGAACGCGGTCCGCTGGCTGGAGGAGCTGAAGCTGCTGGACGACGCGGAGACAGCCCGGCAGATCGTGGCCCGCGGCGTCAGCCGGGGCTACGGAGCGGAGCGGATCAAGCAGATGCTCTACCAGAAGCGCATCCCCCGGAAATATTGGGACGGGGCCTTGGAAGCAGTCCCGGATATGTCCGAGGCCCTTGCCGGATTTCTCCGCAAGCGCCTGGGGGAGGAGCCGGATGAAAAGACGATCCGCAGCGCCGCCCAGGCCGCCCTCCGCAGGGGCTATAGCTGGTCGGAGGTGCGGGAAGCGTTGGAGACCATCCAAAAAGACCCGGATGTGTGACGGCTTACACGGGAAGCACCCACACGTCCGAAATCCAAATACGCAGGAGCATAAACATGAAGCAAACTGTATCGTTCATATCCCTCGGCTGTGCCAAGAACCAGGTGGACTGCGAGCAGATGATGTACCTGATGGCCCAGGCGGGCTATGAGATCCGCCCGGAGCCGGAGGACGTGGATCTGGTGATCATCAACACCTGCGGCTTCATCGACGCCGCCAAGAGCGAGGCCATCGAGCACATTCTGACCACCGCCCAAAAGAAGGCGGAGGGCCGGGTGGGGAAGATTCTGGTCACCGGCTGTCTGGCCCAGCGCTACCGGCAGGAGATCCTGAAGGAGCTGCCCGAGGTGGACGGCATCCTGGGCACCGGCAGCTACTTCGACGTGACTGCCGCCGCCAGGCAGGTCCTTGCGGGTGACAGCTTCAGCGAATTCGGCTCCATCCACGCTCCCGTGGAGGAGACGGGCCGCATTCTGACTACCCCCGCCCACTATTCCTTCATCAAGATTGCGGAGGGCTGCGACAACCACTGCGCCTTCTGCGTGATCCCCAGGCTCCGGGGCAGATTCCGCAGCCGGGCCATGGAGGATATCGTATCGGAGGCGGAGGGTCTGGCGGCCAACGGCACCAGGGAGCTGATCGTGGTGGCCCAGGATACCTCCCGCTACGGCATTGACCGGTACGGGGAGCGGAAGCTGCCGGAGCTGCTGCGGCGGCTCTGCCGGATCGAGGGCATCCACTGGGTCCGGGTCCACTACACCTACCCGGACGAGATCACCGACGAGCTGATCGATACGGTGGCCTCTGAGCCCAAGATCGTTAAGTACCTGGACATTCCCATTCAGCACGTGAACGACGGCATTCTGAAACGGATGAACCGCCGGGGCGACCGGGCCTACCTGGAGGAGCTGTTCACCAAGCTCCGCAGCCGGATCCCCGGCCTGGTGATCCGCACCAGCCTCATCGCCGGCCTGCCCGGAGAGGGGGAGACGGAGTTCGAGGAGCTCTGCGACTTCCTCCGCCGCTGGAAGCTGGAGCGGGTCGGTGCCTTCGCCTTCTCCCCGGAGGAGGGGACACCCGCCGCGAAGATGGAGTATCCGGACACGGAGATCGCCCAGCGTCGGGCGGACTACATCGCGGAGCTCCAGTCCGACGTGCTGGACGCCTACAATGAGTCCCGCTTCGATCAGGTTCTGGAGATCCTGGTGGAGGATTGGGACGGGGAGAGCTATTACGGCAGAAGCTACGCCGATTCCCCCGGCATCGACGGTACGGTCCGCTTCACGTCGGAGCTGGAGCACCGGCCCGGCGAATTCGTACAAGTTCTGATCCTGGGCGCCGAGGACGGCGACCTGATCGGCAGGGAGGTAGAATGATATGACGACTGCAAGCAAAATCACGCTGATCCGGGTGGCCATGATCCCGGCCTTTATGCTGGCCTTTCTTCTGAGCCCCGGCCACGCCTGGCTCACCTGGCTGTCCCTCGGCATCTTCATCATTGCCAGTCTCACGGATTTCGTGGACGGACACATCGCCCGGAAGTACAACCAGGTCTCTGACTTCGGCAAATTCCTGGATCCCCTGGCGGACAAGCTGCTGGTGATCTCCGCCATGGCCATCTTCTGCCAGTGGGGCATGTTCCCCGCCTGGGCCTTCGTCATCGTCCTGTCCCGGGAATTCGCCGTCACAGGCCTGCGGCTCATCGCCGTGCAGAAGGGCCGGGTCATCGCCGCCGGCTGGTCCGGCAAGGTGAAGACCTTCTCCACCATGGTGGCCCTCTGCGTCTGGATCGTCTTCCACGGCTGGACCTGGCTCAACTGGGTCATTACGCTGGTCATCGTTCTGCCCACCCTCTATTCCGGCGTGGAGTATTTCATCCAGAATTGGGACGTGCTGGAGCTGAGAAAGAAATGAACGGGGACTATATCCACCGGGTCCACTACTACGAGACCGACAAGATGGGCTGCGTCCACCACTCCAACCATATCCGCTGGATGGAGGAGGCCCGGGTGGCCTTTCTGGAGCGGATCGGCGTGGGCTTTCCCGCCATGGAGGCCAGGGGCATTTATTCCCCCGTGGTGGGGGTGGCGTGTCGCTACCGACGCCCCGCCCATTTCGACGAGGAGATCCGGGTCTGCGTCCGCATCGTCTCCTTTGAGAGCCTGCGGCTGAAAATTTCCTATGAGATGACCCGCGTCTCCGACGGGGAGCTCATCGCCACCGGCAGCTCCGAGCACTGCTTCACCGACACCGCCGGCCGCCCCATCGCCCTGAAAAAGACCCACCCCGACATTGATGCGGTGCTGCGCGAAGCGATGGAAATAGGGGATTGACAAGTCAAACAATTTCTGCTAAGATAGGCCCGTAAATCGAATATCCGCTGTGAACGGAAAGAGTAGCCGCACAGGGCTGCCCCAGAGAGCCCCCGCCGTTGGCTGGAAGCGGGAGCGGCAGAGCCCGCGGGGAAGTGCGTCCGGGAGCGGAGGGGAGACCCCGTGAGGCCGCGTCAGTGCCAAAGCGACAAAGCAGAGTGGAACCGCGATCATTCGCCTCTGGATAGCAATATCCGGAGGCGTTTTTATTTGGAAATTCCGAAAGGAGATTTGAATATGTACCTCTACAACTCGCTCACCAGAAAGAAAGAACTCTTTGTTCCCAACCATCCCGACCTTGTGAAGATGTATACCTGCGGCCCCACGGTGTACCACTACGCCCACATCGGCAACCTGCGCTCCTACATCATGGAGGACGTGCTGGAGAAGTACCTGCGCTACGCCGGCTACAACGTAAAGCGGGTCATGAACATCACCGACGTGGGCCATCTCTCTTCCGACGGCGACACCGGCGAGGACAAGATGCTCAAGGGCGCCAAGCGGGAGCACAAGA
>CAMNHH010000048.1 GCA_946539175.1 uncultured Clostridia bacterium
TAGCCTTATCAAGAGTGGCGGAGGGACCGGCCCTGTGAAGCCCGGCAACCTGCATCAGCAAGGTGCCAAATCCGGCGAGTAAATCGGCAGATGAGGAAGCGTTTCCGTCCCCTGCCGCCTTGGCAGGGCTTTTTTTATGGATGAAAGGACATTATACCAATGTTAAAGCGAATTTTTACCTCTGAATCTGTAACCGAAGGGCATCCCGACAAGGTCTGCGACCAGATCTCCGACGGCGTGCTGGACGCCATTCTGGCCCAGGACCCCATGGCCCGGGTGGCCTGTGAGACCGTGGCCGCCACCGGCATGGTGCTGGTCACCGGCGAGATCACCTGCGACTGCTACGTGGACATCGCCCAGGTGGCCCGCAGGACTCTGCTGAACATCGGCTATGACTCCGCCGAGGCGGGCTTCAACGGCAACAGCTGCGCCGTCCTCACCGCCATTGACGAGCAGTCCGGGGACATCGCCATGGGCGTCAACAGCTCCTATGACGACAAGTCCATCGGCGCGGGGGATCAGGGCATGATGTTCGGCTTCGCCTGCGACGAGACCAAGGAGCTGATGCCCGCCCCCATCGGCTACGCCCACAACCTGACCCGGGCCCTGGCGGAGCTGCGGAAGAGCGGCGCCCTGCCCTGGCTGCGGCCCGACGGCAAGAGCCAGGTCTCCGTCCAGTACGACGATCTGGGCAACCCGGAGCGGATCGACACGGTGGTGGTCTCCACCCAGCACGCGGAGTCCATCGACATCGACAGCCTGCGCCGTGCCGTCATCGAGCAGGTGATCCGGCCCAATCTGCCCAAGCGGCTGCTGGACGCGGACACCAAATTCTACGTGAACCCCACCGGACGCTTCGTGCTGGGCGGTCCCGCGGCGGATTCCGGTCTCACCGGCCGGAAGATCATCGTGGACACCTACGGCGGCTACGCGGCCCACGGCGGCGGCGCCTTCTCCGGCAAGGATCCCACCAAGGTGGACCGCTCCGCCGCCTACATGGCCCGCTACATGGCCAAGAATCTGGTGGCCGCGGGTCTGGCCCGGAAGTGCCAGATCGAGCTGGCCTACGCCATCGGCGTGGCCCAGCCCGTCTCCGTGCTGGTGGACAGCTACGGCACCGGCACGCTCTCCGACGGGGCCATCTCCGCCCTGGTGCGGGAGCGCTTTGACCTGCGGCCCGCCGCCATCATCGAGCGGCTGGATCTGCGGCGGCCCATCTACCAGCCCACCGCGGCCTACGGCCACTTCGGCCGCACGGATCTGGATCTGCCCTGGGAGCGGGTGGAGACAGGGCTGTTCTGATGGAGCGCAGCGGAATCGGTTCGTTGCAATAAGGCAATCGTAAAATAGGCAATCGTTAAAAAGGCAACAGGCAATAGGAGAACGGAAAGGAACGTCCGGTTCCTCGTCTCCTATTGCCTGTTGCCTGTTGCCTATTGCCTATTGCCTGATATTCGCCGCCTCATACAGCAGCTTTGCCGCCTCCATGCGCGTCAAGGCTCCGGCGGGGGCGGCGGTGCTGGCGGGAAGGCTCTCGTCGCTGCCCAGGATCCGGGCCGTCAGCGTCCAGGCCTCCGCCCGGGTAATGGGCTCGTTGGGCCGGAACAGCAGCCCCGCCGGGCTGCTCTCCCCCCTGATCCAGCCCCGGCGCAGGGCGGAGGCCAGGTAGGGCCGCAGCCAGGAGGCCGCCTCCTCCGCGTCCGCGAAGCCGGGCTCCGGCAGGCCGATCTCCGGCTCCGCCCCGGCCAGCTCCATGACCATGGCCAGATACTCCCCTCTGGACAGGGTCCGCTCCGGGCCGAAGCTCAGCCGATCCGAGATCAGCTCGCCCCCGAAGAGCCCCGTCTCCCGGAGCCACAGGGCCTCGAACTGCTCATCCCGGTCCAGGTCCGCGAAGGTTTGGGCGTCTGTGGGCCTGCGGATGGTGATCTTCACCTCCGCGGGCTCCGACCGATTCCCCGCCTGGTCGGTGACGGTAAAGGAAAAGCTGTCCTCCCCCACCGCGTTCTTCCGGGGCGTATAGGTGAAGCTGCCGTCCTCCGCCAGCTCTACGCTGCCCCGGCGGGGCCGGTTCTCCAGCCGAAAGCACAGCGGGCCCTCCCCCTCGTGCTCCGCCCGGAGCTGGCCCTTGTTGGGCAGGTTTCGCCAGGTCTCCAGCCGGGCGGGCTTGGCCGTCGGCGCCTGATCCTCCGTCCGCTCCAGGTGGAAGGTCAACCTGGTTTCCTCCCCCAGCTGACCCGCCTCCAGGGGCAGGAAGCAGAGCACCGCGTCCCCGCCGCCCAGGGGCTCCACCCGGATCCGGGCCAGCTCCGCCCGGGAGACCGCGTCCCCCGCCTGCAGGGCGCGGCTGCCCAGCAGCACCCGGGCGCTGCCCCGCTCCGGCAGGGCCGTCAGAAAGATCCCCTGCAGCGCCTCCCGGCGCTCCAGCTCCGCCTGCGAGAAGCAGTAGAGGCCCGCATCCTCCTGGGCGGCGTCGGTCTCCGCGTCCGCCGCGGCAGGCAAGGCCAGGCTGCAGCAGAGGGCCAACGCCAGCAGCAAAATACAGCCGATCCGTTTCATAAAAAACTACCTCCTTCGATCTAACGTCGTCGGGGGTAGTTTTCGCTGTTTTCAGAAAAGTATACACAAATTTGTCAGGTCTTCTTCGCACCGACGCGGGCCCAGAAGGGGAAGCTCAGGGGCCAGACGGCGCCGGCGAAGACCACCATGCAGAAATAGCGCAGGGCGTTCCAGATATAATCCTCGGAGATCAAGCCAAAGAGCTTCTTCAGCAGCACCCGGATGCCGATCAGAATGGCGACCCCCAGCACGGCCTTGCAGATCTGGCCCGGCAGCGGGGCCTTCTCGGAGAAGCCGGTCTTCCGGTCCGCGGTGTAGGACACGACGAGGCCCAGCAGGCAGCCCAGCAGGGTCCAGGCGTTCTTCAGCCCCTCGTCATAGTTGCTGATTTGCGTGACGGGATCCATGACGCGGACCTCCGCCGGGAACTTCCAGAGGAGCAGGAAGGCCAGATAGGCCAGGGCCAGCAGGATCATGCAGCCCAAAAAGCCGTACATGAATTTTGGGCTCTCCTTGGCCCGCCGGAGGATGGGCTCCAGGGCAAAAACCAGCAGCACCGCCATGCCCAGGGCCGCGCCCACGTCGGAGGGGAAGTGGACCCCCAGGTACATGCGGGAGAAGGCCACCAGCAGGGCCAGCAGGATCAGGGTCCAGCGCAGCCAATTTCGTTTCGTGGTGCGGGCGATGCCGCAGAAGGTGCCCACGGCGTTCTGGGTGTGGCCGCTGGGGAAGGAATAGCCCGTGGCGCCGCTCTTGGCGGACTCCACCACGGTAAAGGATGGATCCTTGATCCAGGGCCGGGGCACCCGGAAGATCAGCTTCAGCCACTGGTTCAGCACCGTGCCCACGAAGCCCACGGAGAGGATGTAATAGCCCTTCCACTTGTCCACGCACCAGAACAGAATGATGGCCACGGCCATGAAGACCGTCTCCTCCCCCAGGAAGGTGATGGCCTGCATCAGCTTGTCCAGCAGCGGAAACCGGATGCCCTCCAATAGTTTCAGAATGTCCATATGCTTTTCCTCCTGTCGTTTTGTTCGATGCCTCGTCCGTGCGGGGTGCGAGTGGGCCGATGTGGGCATACTTCGTGACGCTTCGAGTTCGGCCCCTACGGGCGGGAAATTGCGGGAGGGGGAACCCGGCCCCTACGGGCGGGCCTGGCGCCTGATCCCTAATACCTGGGCTGGATATACGGCGAGCGGGATTCGGGATCGGGGCGCATGTGGATGCTGGAGACCACGCCCATGGCCAGGAACACCGTGATCAGCGAGGAGCCGCCGTAGCTGACAAAGGGCAGGGTCAGGCCGATAACCGGCATCAGACCGATGCACATGCCCACGTTGATCATGATCTGGAACACCAGCATGGCGGCGATGCCCATACAGATCAGCCGGTTCATATAATTGGGGGTCTTGATGCCCACGTGGATGCAGCGCAGCACGATGGCGCTGAGCAGCAGCAGCGTGAAGACGCAGCCCAGAATGCCCAGCTCCTCCCCGATGGCGGAGAAGATGAAGTCGGTGTGCTGGGCCGCAATGGCGTGGGCCCCCAGCATGGAGCCCTTGAACAGGCCCTGGCCGGAGATACCGCCGCCGGAGAGCATGGCGATGGAGCGGTTGGTGTCCCAGCGGATGTCCGTGCCCTCCGGGTCGATGGTGGCGTCAAAAATCAGCAGGATCCGCAGCTTCTGCCGCTCGGAGAAGAAGTATTTCCAGAGCAGAGGGAAGACCGCCGCCGCAGCCAGGGCCGCCAGCAGGAACCACCAGGCCCGGACGCCCCCCACGTAGGCCACCACCAGGAAGATGAACAGGAACACCAGGGCGGAGCCCACGTCCCGGGAGATCACCACGATGAGGCCGATCATCAGAAGGGCCTGGAACGTGACGGAGGCCACGGACTTGAAGGAGGAGATCCTGGAGCGGTTGTTGCTCATGGTCTTAGCCATGGCGATGACAAAGGTGATCTTGCAGATCTCCGCAGGCTGGATGTAGACCGGCATGAAGGGCAGATCCAGCCAGGCCCGGTTGCCCACCTCGTCACCGACGCCCCACACCAGCAGCATGGACAGAAACAGCACGTTGAAGGCCAGCAGCAGCTCCCGGTGCTCCGCCAGGATCTCGACGTCCAGCAGGGACACGGCGATGTAGATGGCCACCCCCAGCAGCAGGGAGGCGGACTGGACGATGAGATAGCGAGAGGAGCCGCTGTAGCGGGTGGCGCTGGCGATCACCACGATCCCGAAGAGGGTGGTGACCACGCACAAAAACAGCAGGAGCAGATCGCCCCGGCGATAGAATTCCGTTATGCCGTTCCAGATTTTCCGCATCGGCCGCGCCTCCCTCCGGAATGCAAGCTGCAAACTGTTGTGGCTCGTTTTGTTATTATAGCATTTTTTTCGGGACCTGTAAAGGGGAAAGTTCCGCCGTTCCCCGCCCGGGGGCGGGAATGAATCATGAATAATGAATCGTGAATCATTGTGGTGTTTTCAAATTGCCATTTGAAAACCTTGAAATTGGGGACGGAAACGGAACAAAAAGCATGTAGGGACGCGCCTTGCCCGTCCGGTCCGGCTTGGCCGGACAATTTGCCGCAGGCAAATCCGGTGCCGCTGCGATATACAGAAACGATCCGACATTCGGTACGCTGCCGGATCGGCTGCTGCCGCATCCGATTGTTTGCTGCGCAAACCGGACGAGCAGGGCTCGTCCCTACGGCAAATTTGGCGGGCGGGGGCTCCGTGGCGAGCAATGCTCGCCGCTACGGGCGGGTCTGATCCCTGGTACGAAAAAGCGGGGCCCTCCTGCGAGGGCCCCGCGGGGATGATGCTTACCGGGCGGGCTTGACGTAGATCTGATAGACGAATCTGGCGTCCTTGTCGTTCTTGTAGCCGTAGGTGGTGAAGCCGTTGTAATACTCCAGCGCCTGGTTCTTATTGTTGTTGTAGGCGGCGTTGGTGCTGTGGACCACCACGCTGCCGGCTTCGCCGTCCAGGACCTCCAGATACCACAGGCTGTACTCGTTGGGGCTCTCCTCGAAGCTCATGCCGTTGCCGGTGGGGGCGCTGGTCAGGTACTTCCCGTCGGCCATCTTCAGATAGAAGTTGGCGCTGTCGCCCTCGGCGTATTCCACGGTGTAGACCGCCGCGCCCTCCACAGGCGCCAGCTTGTCGCCCACAGGCTCCACGGAAACGCCGTTGACCTTCTTCCCGTTCAGGCTGTCGGCCAGGGCCAGCTTCTGGGCGGGATGGTAGATCAGGATCTGGCTGCCTTCGCTGACGGCGGTGCTCAGGGTGAAGCCGTCGGCGGGGGCCACGGGCTTCTCCTCCAGACCGTCCAGGGCGGCCCGGAGGGCGTTGTAAGCCTCGGTAACGGTGCGCTGGTCCTTGTCGGCGTCAGCCATGACGGTTTTGGCAGCGGCCAGGGCCTCATCCAAGGCGGCCAGGCTGGCCTCGGTGTAGAGGCTGCGGTCCAGGGCCTCGGCCTCGGCAATGGCGGCCTCCAGCGGGGCGGTATCCAGCTCGCTGGCCCAGATCTCCAGCTCCTCCCGGGAGCGGACCCGGAGACGCTTGATATACAGGGAGGGATCGTCCACGATCACCTGGCCGTCGGCGCCGCCGTTCTCCTCGTCCACGTCACGGGAGCCGATGCCGATGCCCTCAATGTTCATGCCGACCGCGATGCCGTCCAGGGCGTGGGACTCCTTCTGGATGTAGGCGTTGATGAAGAACATGGCCTGCTCGCCGGAGCCGTCGTCCACGTAGATCTTGTCCACCACGCCGGCGGTCTCATGGATCTCGGTGATGACGCCGCTAACCTGCATCAGATTGCCGATGTTGTCATCGCTCATGGCCTCGGCGCAGCTGACGGGCTTGGGCTCCACCTCCTTCAGGTCGTTGGAGATGACCTGGATGGAGCCGTTGTACTCGTTGGACAGGTTCAGCTCGATCTCCCCACAGTAGTAGGTGACGCCGCCGTGGACCCGGACCTGCTCACCGATGTAATAGTAGCCGGAGACGGGGAAGCAGTTGATGCCCCGGGTCTCGTCCTGCACGTAGATGCAGTCGAAGAAGGCGGTATCCTTGTCGTAGTCGGAGGCGTTGGAGGTGACGGTGCCCTCCACGGTGAACTCCTGGCCCACCTGGCCCTGGTGGACCTGCTCGATGGGGGTGATCTCCCCGGTGAAGGGGCCGTCCCGCAGGTAGTCCAGGATGTTGCAGACCAGGCTGTAGTTCACGTACTGCTCGTTGGCCGGGTCGCCGTCCTTCAGGTCGAAGGTGGTGATGAAGGTGGCGCCGGCGCAGAGCAGGAAGCCGCCGCCGGGGAGCTGCTCCACGGTGATCAGGGAGAAGCTGCCCTTATCGGCCATGATCACGTCGTTGTCGTAGTCCGGCACGTAGGAGGAGCCGGTGAAGTTGGCCTTGTAGGAGGCCACCCAGGTGCTGGGATAGGGGGCAATCAGCGTGGTCACGGGGGCCGTGACGGGCAGCTCCTCGCCCATGAACTCCGTCAGCTTGCGGAGCACCGCAGCCGCCTCGGCCCGGGTGGTGCCCGCCTTGGCCTTCAGATAGAGCTTGCCGTCGTCCTCCTTGGAGCCGCCGATCAGATTGTTGGCGAGGGCCCATTTCATGGGCTCCACGGCGAACCTGTTGATGTCGTCGCCGTCGGGGAATACGCTCAGATCCGCGGAGCCGGTGCGCTCCAGGCCCTTGTACTTCACGTAGGCGGAGAGGAAGGTCACCATCTCCTGCCGGGTCACCACGCCGCCCCGCTCGAAGGTGCTGGGGCTGCGCCCGGCGGTGATGCTGTTCGCGTAGGCCCAGAGGATGGCCCTGTAGGAATAGTTCGTGGACTTCACGTCGGTGAAGGGGTTCTCCACGCTGGCTTCGGGGCTGCCCGCCATCTTCCAGAGGATGTAGACGAACATCTCACGGGTCAGCGTGGCGTTGGGCTCGAATTTGTCCGCGGCAGTGCCGCCCATGATGCCGTGCTCCAGGGCGAAGTCCACAGCGGAGTGATACCAGCCCTTCCGGTTCACGTCGGTGAAGCGGAAGCAGGGATCGGAGACGATGCCGGTGCCGTTGTAGATCTGGTACTGGCCGTTGGAGGAGGGATAGATGCCCTGGGTGAAGACGTGGTCCCCCACCAGCTCCCGGCCGTTGAAGTTGATCCGGTAGGCCTCGTTCAGCTTCCGGTCATTGTCCACCACGATGCCCCGGACGAAGCGGGTCTGGGCGCCCACGGCCTCGTTGACCAGGTTGGAGATGTTGGCGGAGGCGTAGCGATAGCTGTCCTGGCCGTCCACCAGCTCCTCGTAGTCATAGCGGTCGGACTTGGAGAAATTCAGGATGCTGCCGCCCTTGGCCGCAAAATCGGCAATGGCCTCCAGCTCCTCGGCGGTCCAGACCGGAGGCACGGTGGTCTCGTTGATCCGGGGCACCGTCAGCAGGATGGCCTTGTACTTGGACAGATTCTCCTTGGTCATCTCGCCCTCGCCGATGTACTGGCAGATGATGCCGTGCTGGGCGCAGATCTGCAGGAAGGAGCTGTCGCTGCCGGCGTAGTCGCCGGAGACGTAGAAGTTCTTGTGGCCGTTGTCCAGGCCGATGAAGGTCACCAGGGAGGGGGGATAGGAGGTCTCGGAGATGGTCTTGGAGTAGCTCAGCTCCTTGTCCTTATAGACCACCTGGAAGGTGACGGTGACGCTGTAGCTCTTCTTGGCGGCGGGCTCGGTGAGGCTGGGCGTGAAGGGGAGCTTGATCTCCTCGGTCTTGCCGGGCTCCACAACGCTTTCGATGCCGCTCACGTCGGCCAGCACCCGGCCCTCGGCCTCGATCTGGTAGCCGTGGAGATACAGGGGCACGGATTCAGAGCCGTTGGTCAGCTTGGCGATCACGGTCTCCTCCTCGCCCTGCACGGCCACGGAGGCGCTGGTCTCCAGGTCGGCGCCAACGGGGACGGCCTCCTTGACCCAGACGGGGGCGGTGACGGCGATCTGGCCGTCGGCCTCCACCACGCGGACGTAGTAGTAGGAGTCGGTGTTGGACAGCTCGATCTCCCCGTTGAAGCTGACGTCGTTCACCTCCCGCTTGGCCAGGGTCTTGCCGCCGTTGCCGATGACCTCCACCGTGGCGATGGCGTCGTTCCGGTCGGGATCGGTGACGTTCAGCTTCACGGTGACGGTCTCAGGCTGGCTGTCCTCGTCCAGAGGGGCGATGTCGCCCAGCTTGTAGCTCACGCCGGCAGCCTCCAGCTCGTAGCGGATCTGGAGGTTCTGGTCCTCGGTGGCGTAGATCCGACGGGCGTCCAGGGCCCGGTACAGGCCGATCTCAGAGAAGTCGTCGGTGAGGATCACGTCCCGGCAGCTGTTGGAGGAGCCCCAGCCGCCCTTGTGGTTATCCTGGTTGTTGGTGGGACCCACGTGCCAGCCCATGGACAGGCACAGGTCGTACTCGGAGTAGGAGGGGAAGTAGGCGGAGCCGCCCACCTTGCCCTCGCCGTTGCCCACCTCGATCAGATTCAGCACGTCGTCCCGCTGGGTGGTGTAGCCCGCGTAGTTGTCGAAGTTGCCGAAGGTCTTGCCGGGGTGGTTGAACTGGGAGACCACGGGCACGGGACTGCCCGCGGCGTCGAAGGCGATGTACTTGGTGGCGTTGACGCCGGTGACCTCGGCGCCGTCCCGGGTGGTCTTGGCCTCAGCGCCGTCCACGTCCAGTCCCTTGTCGGCGTTGGCCATCAGGTCGTTGTAGCGGTGCATGCCGGCGTAGCCGCTCTTGTTGTTGAGCTCGGCGTTGTTCCGGGAGACCACGCCGTAGGTGTTGAAGCTGTTGGTATGGCCGGGTCCGCCGGACCAGGTCATCTCGTAGCCGTAGACGCAGAGGAAGTCGTCGTAGCGCTCGTTGTACTCCCTGGCGGTGGCCCGGGCCTCCTCCCACTTGCTGGTGCTGCCCGCCGCGTTCTTCAGCAGGGAGTCCAGCTTGTAGTAGCTGGAGGTGGTGGCGGTGGAGGTGGTGTCAAAGTAGTTGGAGTGGTCGGTGACGATGAGGAAGTCCATATCCTCCACCCCCTGGGCGTGGGTGTAGGCGTCCTCCAGGGTGCCGGCACCGTCGGAATACTCGGCGGTGTGGGCGTGGATCTGACCGAAGTACAGGGTCTCGCCGCCCTCACCGATGAAGAAGTTCCAGGTCTTGCTGACCCGCTTGCCGTCGGCCCGGGTGATGGTGACGGAAACGCTGTGCTTGCCGTCGGCCAGGTCCTCGGCGGGGGTATAGCTCAGCTTGCTGCCGCTGACCTGGGCCGGAACGGCCTCATCGTCCAGCAGCATCTCAAAGCTGGGGTTCTCCTTGACGTTGGCGAAGGTGACGCCGATCTCGGGCCGCTTCTCCTCGCCGGTGGCGGAGTTGGCGGCGGGCAGGTTGCTCAGAATCAGGGGCTCGTCCAGAATCTCGACGGTCTTCGTGTCGTCGTAGCGCTTGCCCAGCGCGTCGGTGACGGCGACCCGGACCGTGAGCTGCTTGCCCCCCTCCAGGGCCGCGGCGGGCACGGTGAAGCTGCCCTTGCGAATCTCCAGGCTGTGGGCGGCGGTCTGGAAGCTGCCGTCGTCCACCTTGTAGGAGGCGGTGATCTGGGTGGGCTCGCTGACGTCGCGGATCTCAAACTCCACCGCGCAGTCGGAGCCGATGGCGGGCACGAGGTCCTGGATGGTGACCTCGGGGTTGACCACGTAGCCGGCCTCGTCCCTGTCCTCCATGGGGACAAAGTTCATGGCGAAGAGCTCCGGGGTGGCAGACTTGAAGGTCCAGCCGGAGAACACGTCGTTGAAGAACTCCACGCAGCACTTGGAGCTCCGGTAGCGGGCCGCCACGTTGTACATGGCGTAGCCGCCGGAGATCTCCGTCAGGGTCCACTGGGTGTAGCCCTTCTTGTCGGCCTCGGGCTCCTCGATCATCAGCAGGGTCTCGTCGTTTTCGACCTGGCCCTGCTCGTTGGTCCTGTTCTCCGGCATGGCCAGGTACTTGCCGTTGTTTTCAAAGCGATAGTAGGTCGTGCCGCCCTCGGCGGCGCACTCCACGGTGAAGATCATGCCGCCGTCGGCCACGTTTTCGTAGTCGATGCTGCCGTCCCCGTTGAGAATCGCCGCAGCGGCCTCCAGGGCGGGGGCTGCCACGTCGGCGCCGGTGGGCTGGCCCATGACCGCCTTGGCGTTGTGGTTGTAGATCACGTACTTGCCGCCGTTGACGGGCAGGGCGCCGGCCTCCATGATCTCACCCACCCGGCCGTCCTCGTCGGCCTCGGTGGAGGCCACCTTGAACTGGTAGAGGGCAGTGGTGTCGTTGCCGTTCTTATCCTTGGCGTAGTAGGAGTAGGGGCTGATCTGCTGGCCCCGGTACTGCTCCAGGTAGACCTCGCCGGTGCCGTTCCAGCGATACTCCGCGTTCTTGATGTTGTAGTATCCCGCCTTGCCGGCCTGGTCCGGCACGAAGGTCCACTTGGAGCCGTGCTCCACGGCGTCGGTCAGCACCAGCTTTTCCTTGTTGTCGGCGTCCAGATCCTTGACGGTCATATACTTGCCGCCGACGGTCATGTAGTAGTCGGAGCCGGTCCTAATGAACCGGACGATGGCGGTGCCGTTGGGCAGGGACTGGATTTTTTTGCCGTCGGTGGTGGCGGTGGCCGCCTTGGCCGGGGCCTTCCCGTCGGCAATGTCCGCGCCCATGACGTAGCCTTCCGCGTTGTAAAGAACACCGTAGCTGCCGTCAGCGGGCAGGCCGTTGACAAAGCTCGCGGCGGAGCCCTCGTCCACGGCAACGGCCGTCACGGGCAGCGCGGAGAGAACCATGACCAATGCCAGCAGCAGGGCCAGGGCTCTTGTTTTGTGCTTGCTCATTGCGTTTCCTCCTGTTTCATATTTTTACAGGGGCGCCGCCCGGAAAATCCGGGCATACGTCCACCTATAATGACACTTGTATCATATCATAGTCTTTTCGGGATTTCTACAGGTATTTTCTGATTCTTTGTAGAATTTTACCCGGGCGCGTGGTATAATCTGAGCGGCAAATCGGGATTTGGCGGGGAGCGGCAACAGGCATCAGGCAATCGGCAATAGGAGAACGACGGGACAATGCCGCTTCTCCGTCTCCTGCTGCCCGTTGCCTATTCAACGATTGCCTGATCGCCAAATCCCATTCTGACGCATCCGAGAAAAGACTGGAGAACCAAATGAACGCTGAAATACTGATCTGCCCGGTCTGCGGCGGCGCGCTGGCCCAGACGGGGCGCTCCCTGCGCTGCGGGGCGGGCCACTGCTTCGATCTGGCGAAGGAGGGCTACGTGAACCTGCTCACCGGCTCCAGGCCCGGCGACGCCACCGGCGACAGCAAGGAGGCGGCCCGCTTCCGCCGGGACTTTCTGAACAAGGGCTACTACGCTCCCCTGCGGGAGGCCCTGACCGCCCGGTACGCGGCCCGGGAGGGACGCCTGCTGGACTTCTGCTGCGGAGAGGGCTACTACACCGCCGCCCTGGCGGCCCTGCCCGGGCTGGAGGTCTGGGGCTTCGACCTTTCCCGGGAGATGGTGCGGCTGGCGGCGAAGCGGAGCCCGGCCATGGGTCTTTTCGTGGCGAACCTGGCCCGGCTGCCGGTGCGGGCGGAGGCCTTCGACTGGGCCACCCTGCTCTTCGCCCCCTTCCGGGAGGACGCCCTGCTGCGGGTTCTGAAGCCCGGCGGCGGCCTGACCCTGGTGGTGCCGGGGCGGCGGCATCTCTACGGTCTAAAGCAGGCGGTCTACGACCGGCCCTACGAGAACGACGAGGCCCTGCCCCCAACCGCCGACCTGCGGCTGCTGCGTACGCTTCGCGTACGGGAACGGATCACCCTGGAAAGCCGGGCCGATGTTCAGGCCGTCTTCCGCATGACCCCCTACTACTACCGCAGCTCCCCCGCCGACCGGGCCAAGCTGGAGGGCCTGGAAACCCTGGACACGGAGATCGAATTCCTGCTGGCGGAGTACGCCCGGACGGATTGACGGCTCCGCCGGTACGCCTGTACGTACGTACGCGGGGCTCCGTATCCTTTCTATAAAATTTTTCCGGGAATTTCTTCCCGAATTCCTCATATATTTACTTGCTTCCCGGGAAATAATATGCTATACTGAATCGTAGAAGTCCATCAAAAACAGGAGGGAACCATCATGACGAAAACCATCAAGACCGTTCTGGCCATCATTGGCGCGCTGACTGCCGTCTGTGCGGTGCTGCTGCTCCTCAAGAAGAAGTTCGGCTGCAAGAAGTGCTGCTGCAAGAAGGACGAGGACTGCGGCTGCGAGCCCGAAACCGTAGAGGATTTCGTGGAGGAAGCCACCGCTGCCGCCGCGGAGACCGCCGAGGACAAGGCTGAGGCGCTGAAGGACGCCGCCGAGGAAAAGCTGGAAGAGGCCAAGGACAACGCCGAAGCCATCGTCGAGGAGTTCAAGGACTACGCCGACGTGGAGCTGCCCCAGGAATAAGCCCCCCATGCAAAAAACGACCCGCCCCCATTCCGGGAGGCGGGTCGTTTTTTCTGATCCCATCAGAGAAATATTTTTATATCAGAACACCGGCTCCCGCGTACGTACGTACAAGCGTACCAGAAGCCTCATCGGTGCGGGGTACGGCGGGCCGATGTGGGCATACTTCATGTCACTTCGAGTTCGGCCCCTACGGGCGGGGGGGGCGGCTACGGGCGGGCGCATCCAATCACGGATAGACCACCTGCTCCACGGTGTAGCCCGCGGCGCGGAGCAGCTCCACCAGGCCGTCCTCCTCCAGCAGGTGGGCGGCACCCACGGCGAAGAAGACCTTGTCCCCGGCCTCCAGCCACTGGATAGCCTTGTCCCGCATGCCCAGGTTCCGCTGGGTCAGCATCTTATCGTTGTAGTCCTCCAGCAGGGCCAGCTGCTCCGGGCTCAGATCCTCCTCCTCCTCGTCCTCCTCGCCCTGCAGCAGGGCGGTGAGGGCTGCGCTGTCTCCCGCCAGCCAGGTCTCGTAGAGCTTCTGGGTCTGGGCGCCGTATTCCTCCAGATGATCCAGGGTGTTCTCCATCAGCAGCAGGTTCAGCTCGTCGGAGAAGCCCGCCAGCAGGCCGTACTGCAGCTCCGGGGATTCCACGTCCCGGACCTCAATTTTCTTCTCATAGCAGTGCTTGATGAGGCTGCGGTCCATGCCGCCCTCGAAATCCAGCTCGGTGCGGGTCATCAGGGCCGCCTGCTCCACCAGCTGGGACCACATGGACAGCTTGTAGATCCTGGTAATGCCGGGCTGCAGGCCCGCCTCGTCCAGCAGGGCAGCGGCCCGTTCATAGAGCTCCTTGGGCATGTGCTGGTCCACGGTGCTGCCGTCCGAGTAGAGGAACTGGGTCATGGACTGCATCTGGGCCGCGTAGTCGTTCTCGAAGGCCACCACGTCGAACTCCACCGCCAGGGCGTCGCAGGCGTCCAGCACGGGCAGCAGCTTCCGCAGGGCCGTCTCGATCCGTTGGTCGCCCAC
>CAMNHH010000049.1 GCA_946539175.1 uncultured Clostridia bacterium
TTATGGCGGGGTCGATCTGCGCCCGCAGCTCGTAGCAGGGCTCCTCCGTGGGGAAGTCCCCGGCGGAGATCGGGCAGCGATTCCCGCAGACGGGGACCCGGGCGGGCCGGTCGGGCTTCCAATCGGCAAAGCCCGGCTTGCCCAGCGCGCTCCGGAGCCGCGCCAGGACCGCCGTCCGGTCCAGCGTCAGGGTCACGGCAGGGCTCCGGCCTGCCAGCACCGTATAGTCTCCCGCCTCCAGGACCCAGGCGGCCCGCTCCTCGTCATAGGAGGCCCCGTCCCGCAGATCGAAGGGGATGCGGAGACTCTGCCGCTCCCCCGGTGCCAATTCTCTCGTCTTGGCAAAGGCCAGCAGCTTTCTGGGGGGCTGATCCAGCTTCCCCTGGGGCGCGGCCAGCCACAGCTGCACCGTCTCCCGGCCGGGATAAGCCCCCGTGTTGACGACGCTCACCGTAACGCTGTTCTTGTCCGCCGCCTCGATCCGGCGGTCAAAGTCCGTGTAGCCCAGGCCGAAGCCGAAGGGAAACAGGGCTTCCTTTCCCACCGCGTCAAAATACCGGTAGCCCACGTAGACGCCTTCCCGGTATCTGGTCTCGTTGAGCTCCCCGAAGTCCCCCAGGGAGGAGTAGTCCGCCCAGGCGCTCCAGGTATCGCTCAGCTTGCCGGAGGGGTAGCTTCTGCCCAGCAGCAGATCCGCCAGAACGTTGCCGGTCTGGGCCCCCAGCTGGGACAGCAGCAGGATGTTCCGCACCTCCGTCACCGGGCTCAGATCCACCGGCCCGCCCACGTTCAGCACCAGCATGAACTTGGCGTAGCGCCGGTTCATCCGCAGAATGTCCCGGATCTCCGCGTCCGTCAGCAGGATATCCCCCTTTACGGGTCGCCTGTCCGCCCCCTCGCCGGAGATTCGGGAGACCACGTAGAGGGCCGCGTAGCCCTCCCCCTCCGCCCGGAAGCTGTACTCCGGCATGGGCATCACGGCCCCCATGCCCTCCATGATGGCCAGTCTGTGATTCTGCCTGGCCCGGGCGCGGATCTGCTTGAGGAAGGCCTCGTCGGCGGCCCTCAGCGTCTCGTCCCAGGCGTCCAGCCAGGCCTTCGTGCTGATCTCAAAGCCCGCCTGCTCCAGCCCCTCCTCGATGGATACCGTGCGCCGGGCGTTGACCTCTCCCGAGCCGGTTCCGCCCCGGACGGTGTGCCGGGCGCCGGAGCCGTACAGGGCCAGCCTGCAGGGCCCCTTCAGCGGAAAGCTGCCGTCCTTCTTCAGCAGCACCGCGCACTCCGGCGCCAGGCGCCGGACCAGTTCCTCGTGTTTTCTCTCATAATCCTGCATATTGCGTCCCCCCGATTTCTGTACTGTCCCCATGGATCCGTATTGCCGGCAGGCCTCCGCCGGCACTCTGTTACAGACAGATTTTATTACAGCCGCGGTTCGCTGTCAAGCCTCCCGGGGAAAAGAAACCCGGCGGGGGCCGCGCCGGGACAGCCCAACAGTTTTTTCTGTTTTTCCCCGGGCACGGGGGAAATTTACCGGCTTGGCGCTTGTTATTTTCGCGGCCGCATGCTACAATACAAACAGAATCGCACACTTGGAGAACAGGAGAGAGTTCGATGAAAATACTGCTCAAGAACGCAAAAATATACGACGGCACGGGCCGGGACGGCTTCCCGGGAGAGATCCTGCTGGCGGGTGACCGGATCGAGGCCGTAGGCGAGCATCTGGACGCCCGGGCAGACCGCGTGATAGATCTGCGGGGCAAGTCCGTGGCCCCGGGCTTCATCGACGGCCACTCCCACAACGACTGGTTCGCCATCCGGAAGGATCCCCTCCCCTACTTCGCCCCCTTCCTGCGGCAGGGCATCACCACCTTTGTAGCGGGCAACTGCGGCATCTCCGAGATCGGCTTCGAGCCGGGCTGCAGGCACCTGGACAAGCTGGGGGGCGGTCTCTTCGGCTTCTCGGACACCACCGGGGAATACGGCACCCTGGATGCGCTCTTCGCCGCCCTGGACGGGAACATGCCCTGCAATCTGGCGGAGCTGGCGGGCCATTGCTCCGCCCGGGCCGCCGCGGGCGGCAACGAGAACCGGAAGCTGACGTCCGAGGAAGAGGAGGCCATGCTGGCCATCCTGGAAAAGGCCCTCAAGCAGGGGGCTGCGGGCATCTCCCTGGGCCTCATGTACGAGCCGGGCCTCTACGCCGACCTGGAGGAGCTGAAAAAGGTGGCGGCCCTCTGCGTCAAATACGACCGGCCTCTGACGGTCCACCCCCGGGCGGAGTCCAAGGTCTCCATGGCCTATCCCCAGCTCTTCGGCCGCTCCCATCTGCTGCGGGCCTTCGACGAGCTGGCGGAGATCGCCAGGGGCACGAAGCTCAAGCTCCACTACTCCCACGCCATCTTCGTGGGCCGCAGCTCCCTGAAGGACAAGGACGAGCTGCTGCGGATGATGGAGCAGCTCCGGGCCCAGGGCGTGGATCTGATGTTCGACATCTACAACGAGTGCCTGGGCGTCTCCGTCATCACCGTGATCCTGCCGGGCTGGTATCAGGGCATGAGCCAGGCTGAGCGGAAGAAGCCCCTGAACCGGCTGAAGCTGGCGGCCCTGGTGAAGGCCAGCAGTCTGCTGCTGGGCTTCGGCTTCAAGGACATTGTGGTGGCCTACATCGGCCCCGGCTATGCGCGCTACGAGGGCAAGACCGTCCACCAGATTGCCAAGGAGGAGGGGCTCAGCGACCTGAAGGCCTATCTGAAGCTCTGCGAGCTCAGTCACTTCAAGGGCCGGGTGAACATGGGTCCCTACTCCACCCCGGAGATCATTTCGGAATTCGAGCGCAACCCCAACTGCCTCTACATGACCGACGCCTGGGTGGAGGACCACGGGGTCCAGAACCCCGCCATCTACGACTGCTACCCCAAGTTCCTGCGGGACGCCCTCCGGGGCACCGGGGACAACCTGCCCAACACCCTGCGCCGCATGACCGGCGCCATTGCGGACCGCTTCCAGCTCCGGGAGCGGGGCTATCTGCGGCCCGGCTATTACGCGGATCTCACCGTCTTTGACGAAGACGCCCTGCGGAACGGCATCCCGGACCGGGAGCAGTCCTTCGGCATCGAGAAGGTCTTTCTGAATGGCAGGCTGGTGTTGGACCAGGGAGTCCTGGATGAAGCCGCCCTGAAAACCGCCGGGCGGGCCATCCGAGTCTCGTAACAGAAGCATCGCCCGAGGGGAGGAAACGCCATGCGCACGATCGAGATCCGAAAAATCAGCATCACGGCCCTGGACACAGACGCCATCGTGAACGCCGCGAACGAGGGGCTTTGGGCCGGCGGCGGCGTTTGCGGCGCGATTTTCAGGGCGGCGGGCCACCGGCAGCTGCAGGAGGCCTGCAGCAGGATCGGCCATTGCGACACCGGCTCGGCGGTCATCACCCCCGGCTTCAACCTGAAGGCCAAGTACCTGATCCACGCGGTTGGCCCCAGATGGAGGGACGGGCAGCACAAGGAGCCCGAACAGCTCTACGGCGCCTATTCCAAAGCGCTGGAGCTGGCGGCGGTCCACAACTGCCAATCCATCGGCTTCCCGCTGATTTCCGCCGGGATTTTCGGATACCCCGTCCCGGAGGCCTGGCGCCAGGCCCTGGCGGCCTGCGGCGACTTCCTCGACCGGCACGGGGATAGGTCGCTTGCCATCGTTTTTGCGGTTTTGGACGATGAAATTCTGAAAGCGGGCCGCAAGGCCCTGAAGGGAAGCGGCGCGTCCCGCTATCAAATTGCGGAGCGGAACGACTGGAAAACCGTGGATATGCCCCAGCAGCGGGAGACCTTCCGATTCCAGCGGGCATTTACGCCCAACCAGATGGCGGCGCTGCGCCGGGGCAACGTCCCCCGGGCCATGGAGGACAAGTGGTTCTGGTTCATGGAGGGCGACAGCCTGTTCGCCCACCGCAGCTGGAGCGGCTTCTGCATTTACCGGATCGATTTCCGGCCGGACGGCAAGCATCTGGTCACCGTCAACCGCGACCCGGAGCAGTACGCCTGCACCGACGCGGCGGAGGATCTGCAGAACCTGAACAGGCTGCTGGACCGTTGGACCCGGGACGCTTACGATTCTTATGACGCGTGGCTTTCGGAAACCGCCGATTCCCTCAGATCCTGATACCGGCGCGCCTGCTGCGGGGAACGCGTCCGAACCCTCAAACAGACCGTTTTCGCCTGCGCGCCAGGCGAAAACGGTCTGTTTGGTATCGCTTCGATTGTATTAGTCGTCCGCTTCTGCTTCGTGCCGCAGGATGCTGCCGCTTACGGCATCGATCACAAAGTCGTGCTCATCGCCCCCCAGCTTGAACTCCAGCTCATAGACCGGACTGCCCGCTTCCCGGCTCAGCTCCTGCTCCAGCTGCCAAATGCTGCCCCGGTCCGCTCCGACGGAGCGCAGCGCAATTTCCAATGCCCGGTCAGCGGAGATCAAGGATACCTCGGAAGGGGACGAGCCTTCGGGCGCGGTCGGCGCGGCAATGACAGCATCGTCGTCGTCATCATCATCGATGTCGTCATCATCGTCGATGTCGTCATCATCGTCGATGTCGTCGTCCGTGTCGTCGTCATCGGCGTCGTCGGCGTCGTCGGGATCGTCGTCATCGTCGAGCTCGTCATCGTCGTCGGGTGTGTCGTTTGTCTCAAGGGCCTCCGCTTCCACCTTCCGGATCTCTCCGCTTACGGCGTCCACGTCATACTCAAATTCCTTCCCTTGGGCCTCGAACTCCACCTCGTAGACCATGCTTCCCCCCTCGTACTCCAGCTCTGCCTTCAGCTTTGCGGCTTCGCTCCGGCTGACGCCGGCATGGGCCAGGGCGAGCTCCTCCGCGGCCTCCCGTCCGATATAGGCCTTCTCACTGGATTGGCCGGAGGCATGGACCTCCGAGACGGCGTTGTGCTCCAAAAGCAGGGACAGCTCATGGATGGAGAGGGCCGACAGCCCCGCCGCGTCATACCGCGGGTTGGCGGCGGCCAGGCGTCCGATCAGCAGGGCCTTGCCCGGGGATATTCCGTTCTCCTCCGCGGCCTCCGACGCCCCGCCGGGCTCCAGGATCTGACTGAGGATGGAGCAGTCAAAGCCGCTGCTTTGCAGGTAGTCTCTGGCGTCCGCGCTCAGGCTGTCCCGCAGCCGCAGGCTGCGGCCCTCGTCGGCGCTGTCCACCGTGATCAGCACGGAATTGGCCAGGTCGCTGAGATAGCCCTGCCGCAGCATGGCGCCCACGATGGCGTTCACCGCAAGCTTCACGTCGGTCCCGGCCAGATCCATTCCCTCCAGGATCTTCGTTCCGTCCTCGTTCCTTGCTTCCGCGGAAACCACCCGGTCTCCCTGGTCCAGCAGGAGGGCGATGCTTGGATTCACGTCGATCATAACACAGGCCGTGGGGTCCGGGTTCTGCGCAAGAATCTGCTTTGCCCCGAAGCCGAGCCCCAGCACCAGCAGCAGGGCGGCGGCCAGGGCCCCGAAGGACGCCCAGGGCGTCTTTCTCTTTTCAGGCTTTCTTTCCGGATTCATCGGGTTCTCTCCTTTTTTCCTTTCGCTTACCTCGGCAAGGAGCGCGGATTTGAGATTCGGCGTCACCGCCCGGAACGCCGCCGCGATCCTCTGCTCCGTGGAATCGTTCTTCATTGGGCTTCCTTCCTTTCCGCAATTGCGTTTCTGAGTTTTTTCATGGCTCTGGCATACTTGGACAGGACGGTCGCAAGGGGGAGCTTCAGAAAAGCGGCAATCTCCCTGTGCTTCCAGCCCGCCAGGGCGTGCAGCACAACGATCCGCTGTTCCTCCTCCCGGAGGGCCTGCAGCCACTCCGCCACCTGGAGATTGTCCGGCACGTCCTCGACCCGCAGCAGCTGCTCCCAGGCCTCCTGGGAGAGCTCTGTCTGCCTGTCCCGCTCCCTCAGACGGTCGAGACAGAGGTTCCTGGCGATGGTCATCAGGTAGGCCATGGGCTTACCCCGGGAACGGTAGCTTCCCGCCGCCGAATACAGCCGCAGATAGCAGTCGTGCAGAACGTCCTCCGCGTCGAAGGAATGCTTCAGCAGGGTCAGCGCATAGGCGTAAACCGCACTGCTGGTCATGTCGTAAATGGGCCCCATGGCCGCGGTCTCTCCCTGCGCCAAGCGCGCAATCAACGCTTCAAGCCTCGCGTCGGAGGGATCCGTCTCCCGCGGGGCCGCCGTATGGATCGTTTGCATGCTTTCATCTCCCTTCACCCATATAACGTCGGACGCGGCGCTTTTATTGCGTCCGGGTGAAAAAATTGCGGAAATTTCTGAACAGAACGAAAATGGCCGCTTACGCGCATCCTGTTCGCGGGCCGAAGCCGAAGGAAAGCAAGGCTCCCGTCGGGGCGCGGCGGGAGCTTTGCTTTGGCGGGTCCAATCAATTTTTCAGCGCCGCCAGTCCTCCGGCAGGAAGCGGGCCGTGGCGGCGATCATGTCTGCGGCCAGAGCCTCCAGGGCCGCTCTGTCCCGGCACTTGGCCCGGGTGTTGGGGTCGTGGAGGAAGTCCTCCGTCACCGGGGCGGGGTCGTGGTCCAGGGCCGCCCGCAGGGTCCGGGCCTGGTTCTCCACGTGGGGCAGGGTCAGCTCCAGGATCTCCGGCGTCAGCGCCCCCGCCAGCAGCGGCGTGATCCGGTCCCGGGCGAAGACCGCGTTGGTCTCCACCACGGTCCCCAGGGGCAGATTGGAGATCTGCCCGGCGTTGGGCAGCCCAGGGCCTTTGCAAAGCGGACCACCGCCGCCTTGGAGGTATAGGTCTGCTCCGCGATCTGCCGGGTGCCGTATTCCCGAATCCGCCCCTTCTCCCGCAGGACGAATTCTCCGATGCTCCCCTTGGAAGCGTTCAGATAGGTTTCCGTTCACTCCTCCACCCGCTGACGCAGGGTCATGCTCACCGCCTTCCTACCGTATGGAAGCCTATTTCAGCGTTGCGTAAGCTTCGGCATCCACGGCCTCCAGCCATTCGGTGCCGGTTTCTTCGCCTGCCGCCTCAATGGCAAGATGAGAGAACCAGGAATCCGGGGCGGCACCGTGCCAGTGCTTGACGCCGGCAGGGATATTGACCACGGTGCCGGGGGTCATCTCCACAGGCGCCTCGCCCCAGGCCTGGTAATACCCCCGACCGCCCACGCAGATCAGCACTTGGCCGCCGCCGGATTTGGCGTGGTGGACGTGCCAGTTGTTGCGGCAGCCGGGCTCAAAGGTCACGTTGAAAACAGAAACCTGCTGCTGGGACACCGGGGCCAGATAGCTCTGGCCCACGAAGAACTGCCCGTAGGGGTTGGGCGTCCCGATGGGAAAGAAGATGCTGTTCTGGTATTTGTCCTTCTCCGTGAGGGCCGGGGTCTCCTCGCTCCAAACCTCCTTGGCCAGACGGAACACCGCCCAGCCCTTGGGCCAGCCCACGTACATGGTGGCGTGGGTGATGATGGCGGCGATCTCTTCCCTGGTGACCCCGTGAGCCTTGGCGTTTTGCAGATGATAGGTCAAAGACGAATCCGTGATGCCGGAGGCCATCAGAGACACCACGGTGATGATGCACTTGGTTTTGAGGTCGATGGCATCCTCGTTCCACAGCTCCCCGAAGAGCACGTCGTCGTTGAGATGGGCGAACCTGGGAGCAAAGTCTCCCAGTTGATTTCTGCCTGCGGTCTGTACGATCTTTTCAGCCATTGTTGCCTTCCTCCTGCTGCTGTCCGATCTTCTGGTCTCCGGTGGACCAGACGTGCTTCTTCTTTGCGTTGGCGGGCTTGTTCTGGGCCATGACGCCTGCCAGCGGATGGGGCAGGTATGGGGCTTCCAGCCAGGCCAGCTCCTCCTCCGTCAGCGCCAGCTCCACAGCCTTTGCCGCGCCTTCGATATGCTGCGGCTTCGTGGCGCCGACGACGGGCGACGTGACCTTGCCCAGCAGCCAGGCCAGGGAGACCTCCGTCATGCTGACCCCGTGCCGCTCCGCCAGCTCCGCCACCCGGGCGATGATCACGTTGTCCTGCTCTGCCGTGGCGTCATACTTGAATTTCGCGTAGGCGTCCTCCTCCGCCCGCTTGGTGTCCTTCTGACCGGGCAGCCGGGACAGGCGGCCGCTGGCCAGGGCGCTGTAGGGCGTCAGGGCGATGTTCTCCTGGGCGCAGAAGGGGACCATTTCCCGCTCCTCCTCCCGGAAGATCAGGTTGTAATGTCCCTGAACGGAGACGAACTTGGCAAAGCCCTCCCGCTCCGCCAGGGCGTTGGCCTGGGCCAGCTGCCAGGCAAAGCAGTTGGAGATGCCGATATAACGGGTCTTCCCGGCCTGTACCATCCGGTTCAGCCCGTCGAGGATGTCATAGATGGGCGTCTGCCAGTCCCACATGTGGTAGATATACAGATCCACGTGGTCCATGCCCAGATTCTTCAGACTGGTGTTCAGCATGGTCTCAATGTGCTGCTGACCGCTGATCCCCGCTTCAAGCTCCGCCTGGGTCCGGGGCAGGAATTTGGTGGCCACCACCACGTCCTCCCGCCGGGCGAGGTCCCGCAGGGCCCGGCCCAGATACTGCTCGCTGGTGCCGCTCTGGTAGGCGATGGCGGTGTCAAAGAAGTTGATCCCCAGCTCCAGCCCCCGCCGGATGATCGCTCTGCTCTGCTCCTCGTCAACGGTCCAGCTGTGCTGGCCCCGGCCCGCGTCCCCGAAGCCCATGCAGCCCATGCAGATCCGGGAGACCGTCAGGTCGGAATTGCCGAGTTTCGTATATTGCACCGCTTATTTCATCTCCTTTTCCCAGAAACGGATGGCGTTGATCTGCAGGCTGTCGGCAAGCTGCTCCAGCTCCGCGGTCTCCTCCGCCGTCAGAACGACAGCGGCAGCCTTGGCCGCGTCCTCCACGTGGGAGACCTTGGTGACGCCGATGATGGGCAGGGTGCCCTTGGCAATGGCCCAGGCCACGGGGATCTGGGCCGCGCCCACGCCGTGCTTGTCCGCCAGCTTCTTCAGGGCCTCGTTCAGAACCTCCAGCTTGTCCAGGACGGGATTGTAGGTCTCCGCCCGGGCGGAGCCCGCGGGCATGGGGTGCCTGGTGTCGTACTTGCCGGACAGGGCGCCCTGCTCCAGCACCATGTAGGAGAAGAAGACGATGCCGTTTTCCCTGCAGTAGTCCAGGATGCCGGAGTCCTCGGAGGAGCGGTTGATGAGGCTGTAGTGGTTCTGCACTGCGGAGAGCTTCAGGCCGTGGGCCTTCAGAATCTCGTCGGCCTGCCTGATCTCCGCCAGGTTGTGGTTGGAAACGCCCAGCAGGGGCACGTTGTCCCTGCCCTCGAAGTATTTGGCCAGCTCCTGGGTCCAGTGGGGGGCGTCCCAGACGTTGTGGATCCAGTAAATATCAAAGCGGTCCAGCTCCATGAGCTTCAGCTGCATCTCGATCATGTCCGCCATGGCGCTGGGTTTGCCGTTGGCGCACTGGGGGGTAAACTTGTCGGAGACCAGATAACGGTCTCTGGGCAGGTCCTTCAGAAAGCCCGCCAGCACCTTCTCCGAGGTGCCCATGCCGTAGGCGTAGGCGGTGTCCCACAGGTTCAGGCCGTGCTCCATGGCCGCGTCAAAAATGGGCTTCAGGGTCCCGGCGCTCAGACTGCCGCCGAAGGTGCCGTCGTTGCCCCAGGCCCAGGCCCCCAGAGCGATTTTGGGAAGCTGTTTCATACGTTCGATCTCCTTTGCATATTCCATGTTGACACCGTGTCAGTGACTCAATGATAGCACGTCATTGACACAGTGTCAATAGCAAATGCGGACAAATCGGAAAATATTTTGGAAATTGACCTGGCGCCTGGCTTCAGAAGGCTCTTCCGGAACAGGCAAGCGTCGTATTCTTCTGCCGCGGAATGTGGAAGTTTCTCTGGATTTCTGCGCCCCAATATGATATGATCAAGCTGTCACACAGAGGCGCGCTTCCAGAAACGGAGCGGATAAGCGGAAAACCGCATGGATGCAAAATTCTCTGGAAAAAGCAAGGGAAAGTACGATATGCAAGGAGAAGCCACGATATGGTAAAGGTGCTGTTTGTCTGCCACGGCAACATCTGCCGCAGTCCCATGGCGGAGTTTGTTTTGAAGGATTTGGTGAAAAAACGGGGGCTGGCGGCGGAGTTTGAGATTGCCTCGGCGGCCGCCAGCCGGGAGGAGCTCGGCAATCCGGTGTACCCCCCTGCCCGCCGGAAGCTGGCGGAGCACGGCATCTCCTGTGCGGGCCATCACGCCAGGCAGATGACCCGGTACGATTACGGCTATTATGATTGGATCCTCTGCATGGACCGGGCCAACCTCCGCAGCGCCGCCCGGATTGCTGGGGGCGATCCGGCGGGAAAGCTCCGGCTGCTGCTGGACTTTACGGACCGGGCCGGCCAGGAGGTGGCGGACCCCTGGTACACCGGGGACTTCGAGGCTGCCTGGCAGGACGTGCTGGAGGGCTGCGAGGGACTGCTGGAGCAGGTGAAATCCGAGGACTAAGCATGGGCGTGCGCCCTGGGCGCCGCCGCAAAACGTATATTCAATGCCTGACAGGGCGGAAAGGGGATCATTATGGAACTGTGCAAGAGAAAAGACGTGCCTGTGGAGCTGACCTGGGATCTGTCGCTGATCTTCCGGGAGGAGGCGCAGATGTGGCAGGCGCTGGAGGCCCTGAAGGCAAGGGTCAAAGCCTTTGTGGAGACCTACGCCGGGCGGCTGGACAGCGCCCCGCGGATCGTGGCCTGTCTGGACGAGCTGGAACGCATCCAGCCGGAGATCGGCAGGATCTGGCAGTACAGCGGTCTGGCGGTGGAGGCGGACTACACCGACAACCGGCTCCGGGAGCGGGACAAGAAGGTCAGCGACGAGATGACCCGTCTGCGGACGGCCCTCTCCTTCGTGGACAGCGAGATCCTGCTGGCCCCCACCCGGGAGCTGGAGGAGGCGGTGGAGCTGGCCAGGGGCTGCAGGGTCTATCTGCAGGATCTGCTGGCCCGGAAGGCCCACATGCTGAGCCCCGAGACGGAAAAGACCCTGGCGGCCCTGGGCCGCTCCTTTGGCGTGCCCTACGAGATCTACAACACCATGAAGCTGGCGGACATCTCCTTCGAGCCCTTCACGGTGGGGGGCAAGACCTACCCGCTGGGCTACTCCCTCTTCGAGGACGACTACGAATACGTGGAGGACAGCGCCGTCCGCCGGGCCGCCTGCAGGGCCTTCTACGACACCCTGCAGAAATACGAGAACAGCACCGCCGCCGCCTACAACGCCTGCGTCAGCCAGGAGAAGACCATGGCGGAGCTGCGGGGCTACCGGGACGTGTTCGACTATCTGCTCTTTGAGCAGAAGGTGAGCCGGGAGATGTACGACCGGCAGATCGACGTGATCACCCAGCGGCTGGCCCCCCACATGCGCCGCTACGCCCGGCTGCTGCAGAAGCTCCACAGGCTGGACCGCATGACCTTCGCGGACCTGAAGGTGCCGGTGGACCCGGAATATGACCCCAAGGTCAGCATTGAGGCGTCTCACCGCTACGTGCGGGAGGGTCTGTCGGTGCTGGGGCCGGACTACGTGGAGATGATCGACCGGGCCTACCGGGAGCGCTGGATCGACTTTGCCAAAAACGACGGCAAGTCCACCGGCGGCTTCTGCTCCGGCATCTTCCGGCAGAACTCCTTCATCCTGCTGAACTGGAACGACCGGATGGCGGACGTGTTCACCGTGGCCCACGAGCTGGGCCACGCGGGCCAGAGCATGTACAGCGACCGGGCCCAGTCCTTCTTTGACGCGGACCCCTCCATGTATCTGATCGAGGCCCCCTCCACCATGAACGAGCTGCTGCTGGCCAACCACCTGCTGGAAAGCAGCCGGGACAAGCGCTTCCGCCGCTGGGTCCTTTCCAGCATGATCTCCAACACCTACTACCACAACTTCGTGACCCACCTGCGGGAGGCCTGGTATCAGCGGGAGGTCTACAGGATCATCGACCGGGGCGGCAGCGTCAACGCGGAGCTGCTGAACGAGCTGTTCCGGAAGAATCTGGAGCTGTTCTGGGGCGACGCGGTGGAGCTGCCCCAGGGGGTGGAGCGGACCTGGATGCGGCAGCCCCACTACTACATGGGCCTCTATCCCTACACCTACAGCGCCGGTCTCACCGTGGCCACCCAGGCCATGCTGCGGATCCGGGCGGAGGGTCAGCCCGCCGTGGAGGACTGGAAACGCTTTTTGGCCTGCGGCGGCTCCAAAACGCCTCTGGAGATGGCGAAGCTGGCGGGCTGCGACATGAGCACCGACGGCCCCCTCAACGCCACCGTGGACTACATCGGCTCCATCATTGACGAGATCTGCAAGCTCACGGAGGAGCTGGACGGCATTCGGGTCTGAGTCCCCCCAGCGCAAAAACCGCCGCGGTCTCCCGGAGCTCCGGGCGCCGCGGCGGCTTCGTTTCAGAGAATCAGCCGAAGATCAGAAACATGACCACGCTGCTCAGGGTGGCGGCGAGGCCCACGCAGGCCTCGAAGGGGATCAGCTTCATCCGGTCCTTGATGGACAGGTTGACGCTGCCGCCGGTGGCGTGGAAGAAGGAGCCGTGGGGCAGGGAGTCCACCACCGTGGCGCCCGCGTGAATCATGGCGCCGGCGCTGAGGGCGGGGACGCCGCTGGCAATCAGCGTCTCGGCAAAGGTCTGGGAGGCGATGGTGGCCCCGGCGGTGGTGGAGGCGGTGGCCCCGGCCATCAGAATGCCGGCCAGGGGCGCCAGCACGAAGGCGGGCATGTTCAGGGTCTCCAGCAGATCGATCATGTCGTACTGCAGGGCGGAGGCCTTGATGACCCCGGCGATGGTGCCGGTGCCGATCAGCAGGACGGACACGCCCACCACCTTGGACAGGCCGAACTCGGTGATCTGCACCAGCTGTCTGATCCGGCCCGTCACCAGCATGCAGACCAGGCCCCCCACGGGCAGGGCGATCAGAGGATCAATGGTGACACCCGCGATGGGACGCAGGGCCAGCAGCACGATGACCACCAGGGGCCCCAGGACGGCGGGCAGGAAGCCGGGCAGCCCGGAGTCCGAGGGCTCCACGTCGGACTCCGCCACGGCCAGGCCGTTTTTCTTTTTGCGCAGCAGACTCGCCAGCAGGATGGCCGCCGCCAGCGCGATGAGGCCGGGGACGAGGTTCTTGAACATCAGAGAGGTCAGATCCACGTGGAAGGCCTCTGCGGTGGCGATGGTGTTGGGGTTGGGGGAGATGATGTTGCCCGCCTTGCCGCCGCCGATCATGGCCAGCAGCAGACTCTGCTTGGACAGGCCCGCCTTCCGGCCGATGGCCAGGGCGATGGGGGCCACGGTGATGACGGAGATGTCCACAAAGACGCCCACGGCGCAGATGATCATGGTGGCCAGGGCCACGGCGGCCAGGGCCAGCCTCTGGCCCATCTTGTCCACGATGGTCTCCGCGATCTTCTGGGCGGACCCTGTCTTGATCAGCGCCCCGGCCAGCACGCCGGAGGTCATGATCCGCAGCACGGAGGACATCATGGAGGACGCACCGGACACCATGGTATTCACCGTGGTCACCAGGCCGCCGCCTCCGATCAGACCGCCGACCAGAGCGCCCAGGATCAGGCTGTAGGCGGGATGGACCTTCCAAATAATCAGCACGATGGCCAGCACCAGGCCAAGCAGCGCGCCCAGGGTAGTGAAGTCGTACATTTGCAGCCTCCTTTTCTTATTTCGCCAGCCGCATCCCGGCCTGCAGGAAGCGGAACATCCGAACGGCGCCCAGATAATACAGCTCCTCGGCCCGGCTCAGGGCCTCCTCCAGGGGCATGGGGGCGTCCACCGTGGTCATGAGGGAGGCGATGCCGTGGTCAAAGATCCGGTCCGCGTCCCGGCCCAGGGAGCCGCTGAGGCCCACGGCCAACACGCCCTTGGCTCTGGCCCGCTCACCTACGCCCTGCATCACCTTGCCGAAGCAGCTCTGCCAGTCGGTGCGGCCCTCGCCGG
>CAMNHH010000050.1 GCA_946539175.1 uncultured Clostridia bacterium
TTGCCGTCACCGTTCCCGAGTGGGACGCTGCCAAGTGCATCCAGTGCAACAACTGCGCTTACGTCTGCCCCCACGCCACCATCCGTCCCTTCGCTCTGACCGCCGAGGAGGCCGAGAAGGCTCCCGCCGCCGCCAAGATCGTGGACGTGAAGGCCGGCAAGGGCAAGGGCGTCTACAAGTACACCATGGCCGTGTCTCCTCTGGACTGCATGGGCTGCGGCGTCTGTGTCGGCGTCTGCCCCACCAAGGCTATCACCATGAAGCCTCAGGAGTCTCAGCTTGATCAGCAGCCCGTGTTCGACTACTGCGTCAAGACCCCCGAGAAGAAGGATATGCAGGATCTGACCGTCAAGGGCTCCCAGTTCAAGAAGCCCATGCTGGAGTTCTCCGGCTCCTGCGCCGGCTGCGCCGAGACCTCTTACGCTCGTCTCGTGACCCAGCTCTTCGGTGATCGGATGTACATCTCCAACGCCACCGGCTGTTCCTCCATCTGGGGCGGCCCCGGCGCCACTGCTCCCTACTGCACCAACGAAGAGGGCAAGGGTCCCGCTTGGGCCAACTCCCTGTTCGAGGACAACGCCGAGCACGGCCTGGGCATGCACATGGCCCAGAAGACCATCCGTGAGTCCCTGAAGGCCAAGATCGAGAACATCGTGGCCAACGGCAAGAACGAGGACGTGAAGGCCGCCGCTCAGAAGTGGCTGGACACCTACAACGAAGGCGCTGAGAACCAGGCCGCTTCCAAGGCCCTCATCGCCGCCCTGGAGGCCTGCGGCTGCGACTGCGCCAAGGAAATCCTGGACAAGAAGGAATACCTGAACAAGAAGTCCGTGTGGATCTTCGGCGGCGACGGCTGGGCCTACGACATCGGCTTCGGCGGCGTGGACCACGTTCTGGCCTCCGGCGAGGACGTCAACGTCTTCGTGTTCGACACCGAGGTTTACTCCAACACCGGCGGACAGGCCTCCAAGGCCTCCAACATCGGCCAGGTCGCGCAGTTCGCGGCTGCCGGCAAGGAGATGAAGAAGAAGAGCCTGGCTGAGATCGCCATGAGCTACGGCTACGTCTACGTGGCCCAGATCGCCATGGGCGCCAACCCCGCCCAGACCATCAAGGCCATCTCCGAGGCCGAGGCCTACCACGGCCCGTCCCTGATCATCGGCTACGCCCCCTGCGAGATGCACTCCATCAAGGGCGGCATGATCCACTGCCAGGAGGAGATGAAGAAGGCTGTTGACTGCGGCTACTGGAATATGTTCCGCTTCAACCCCGACGCCGAGAAGAAGTTCACCCTGGATTCCAAGGATCCCAAGGGCGGCTATCAGGAATTCCTGATGAACGAGGCGCGTTACAGCCGTCTGACCCGTGAGTTCCCCGAGCGTGCCACCGTGCTCTTTGCCAAGAACGAGGCCAACGCCATGGAGCGTTACGAGCATCTGAAGAAGCTGGTCACCCTCTACTCCGGCGAATAATCCCTGTCCGAAACAAGCGGCAGCCCATCCGGGAAACCGGATGGGCTGCTTGCTTTCCAAACGTAAGCAGCCGCCCATTGAGGCGGCTGCTTTGCGCGTTCTGTTATTCGTTGTTCTCCAGGATTTCCCGGTTGCGGGCGCCGATCTCCGCGAAGCTGCTCTCCGCCTGGCGATAGGTGCTGTTCAGATTGGTCAGCAGGGCCAGCATCTCGTTCACGTCGGCGGTCAGCGTCCGGGAGAGCTGCTCCAGGTCGGCCTTGCCGGCGTCCAGTTTCTCATTGGCCTGGTTGAACACGGACTGCACCTGGCGGTACACGTCGCCGGAGCGCTCCCGGGCCAGCCGCTCGGTGAGCTCCGCCCGGCGATAGGCTGCCAGCTCCAGCTCGGTGTAGTCCTTCGCGGGGGCCACTTGCACAGGTAGTACCTCCTCCACCGGCGGGATGGGCTCGGACAGCTCCTGGGTAATGGGCATGGGCACGGTCTCGGTCTCCTGCGTGGCCGCCTTGCTCTCCTCCAGCGCCTCCTCCAGCTCCCGGATCCGATCCTCCAGGGCGCCGTTCTGGTTCCGAAGGTCCGTGATCAGGGTCTGGGCGTCGGAGAGGGCCTTTTCGGTCTCCTCGTTCTCCCCCGCGGCGGCCAGGGCCTCGTTGGCCTCCTCCAGTTGGGCCCGGAGCTGGTCGTTCTTCTCCTGCATCCGGCGGAGGGCTTCCTCATGCTCTCTGCTCATGCGGTCAATGAAGGCCACAACGTCCTCCCGGTTGTAGCCGTGGAGCGCAGCGCGGAATTGCGTCGTTTCAGCCATGTCTATCTCTCCTTTATCATATCAGACCAGTACGGCCTTGTGGAATACTTTTTTGCCCTTTTTGATCTTGAGCCCTGCCTGCAGCGCCTCGGCGTCGTAGCTTCTGCCAATGTCCGCGATCTTCTCATCGTTGACGCTGACGCCGCCGCCCTGGATCAGCTTCCGAGCCTCGGAGCGGGAGCTCGCCAGACCGCACTTCACCAGCACGGAGATCAGGTCAAGGCTGCCCTCGTTCAGATCCGCCTCGCTGAGCCGGGTGGTGGGCATGTTGGTGTCGTCGGCGCCTCCGGCAAAGAGGGCCCGGGCGGCGGTCCGGGCCTTGTCGGCCTCGTCCTCCCCGTGGACCATCCTGGTCAGCTCCCAGGCCAGGATCTCCTTGGCCTGGTTCAGCTGCTCGCCCTCCCACTTGTCCATCTCGTCGATCTGCTCCAGGGGCAGGAAGGTCAGCATCCGGATGCACTTGAGCACGTCCGCGTCCCCCACGTTCCGCCAATACTGGTAAAAATCGAAGGGGCTGGTCTTGTTGGGGTCAAGCCAGACGGCGTTGCCGGCGGTCTTGCCCATCTTCTTGCCCTGGGAATCCGTCAGCAGGGTGATGGTCATGGCGTGGGCGTCCTTGCCCAGCTTTCGCCGGATCAGCTCGGTGCCGCCCAGCATGTTGGACCACTGGTCGTCGCCGCCGAACTGCATGTTGCAGCCGTACTCCTGGAACAGATGATAGAAGTCATAGGACTGCATGATCATGTAGTTGAACTCCAGGAAGGACAGGCCCTTCTCCATCCGCTGCTTGTAGCACTCGGCCCGCAGCATGTTGTTCACGGAGAAGCAGGCGCCCACCTCCCGCAGCAGCTCCACGTAGTTCAGATTCAGCAGCCAGTCGGCGTTGTTCACCATCTGCGCCTTGCCCTCTCCGAACTCGATGAAGCGCTCCATCTGCTTCTTGAAGCAGGCGGCGTTGTGCTCGATGTCCTCCTTGGTGAGCATCTTCCGCATATCGGTCCGGCCGGAGGGGTCACCGATCATGGTGGTGCCACCGCCGATCAGCGCGATGGGCTTGTTTCCCGCCAGCTGCAGCCGCTTCATCAGCGTCAGCGCCATGAAATGTCCGGCGGTGAGGCTGTCGGCGGTGCAGTCAAAGCCGATGTAGAAGGTGGCCTTTCCGGCGTTGATCATCTCCCGGATGTGCTCGGCGTTGGTCACCTGGGCCAGCAGGCCCCGTGCTTGCAGTTCTTCATATACTCCCATTGTTGTTGAAACTCCTTCGATTATTGAACTTTGGTCCGGTCCCGGGGGCCGTACATTAAAACCTGTCTTTCCCTGCCTGTTCCTGGGAACCGGGGCAGGGCGCGTCTCATGACGAAGCGTCCCGCTTCCGGATCCGTCTTCCGCTGGAGCGGATGGCCAGCTCGGGGCAGACCAGCAGGCAGAGATGACAGCCCACGCATCGTTTGCCGTCCAGCAGGGGCTTCCGGTCCTTGCCCAGGCGAATGGCCTGGTGGCCGCCGTCGGCGCAGGAGATCACGCAGCGGCCGCAGCCCACGCAGCGGTCCCGCAGAAAACGGGGCAGCACCACCGTATCCCGCTCCAGGGCGTCGGTGCTCTCGCTGACGGAATCCAGCGCCAGACCCCGGAGCTCCGTCACGGAGGCAAAGCCCTTCTCCGCCAGATAGTAGTTCAGCCCGGCCTTCAGATCGTCGATGATCCGGTAGCCGTACTGCATGACGGCGGTGGTGATCTGGATGCTCCCGGCGCCCAGCAGCAGGAATTCCAGGGCGTCGGACCAGTTCTCCACACCGCCCATGCCGCTGATGTGCATTCCCGCCAGCTCCGGGGCCCAGGCCAGCTCCGCGATGAAGCGCAAGGCGATGGGCTTCACGGCATTGCCGCTGTAGCCTCCCACGGCGGACATGCCCCGCACCGCGGGTGCGGAGATATAGGTGTGGGGGTTCACGTTGAGAACGCTCTTGATGGTGTTGATGGCGGCCAGTCCGTCGGCGCCGCCCCGCTTGGCCGCCAGGGCCGCGGGCAGCATGCTGGCCACGTTGGGGGTCAGCTTCGCCAGAAGGGGCAGCCGGGTCCCCCGCCGGGCCGCCGCGGTAAAGCGCTCCACCAGCTCCGGCACCTGGCCGATGTCGGAGCCCAGGCCGCCCTCCATCATATTGGGGCAGGAGAAGTTCAGCTCCACCCCATCGGCTCCGTTCTGCTCACAGAGCCGGGCCAGACGCTCCCACTCCGCGTCGTTCTGCCCCATAATGGAGGCCAGGATGAACTTGCCGGGATAGTTCTGTTTCAGGCGGCGGAAGATCTCCATGTTCTCCTCCACGCTGTGGTCGGAGAGCTGTTCGATGTTCTTGAAGCCCATGATGCTGCCGTTGTCCCCCCGGATGGCGGAGAAGCGGGGCGAGGCCTCATGGATCTCAAAGGAGCAGACCGTCTTGAAGGCCGCTCCGGCCCAGCCGGCCTCGAAGGCCCGGGCGCACATATCATAGCTGCTGGCCACCACGGAGGAGGACAGCAAAAAGGGATTTTCCAAGGGAACACCGCAGAGCTCCGTCCGCAGGCGGGACTCATCGGCGGGGGCGGGGATCTCCAGCGCGTCCTTCACCCCATAGAGCCGACCCACCAGCTCCCGGATGGGAACCTGACCGGCATGGACGCAGGCCGCCTGGCAGGGGGCCGGGCAGTCCGCGCAGGGATTCTGATCCGGCAGCGAGACCGCCGCGGATCGCTCGTTGTCGAACCAGACACTCCGCAGCAGGGCCGCAGGGTCCAGTTTTCCGCAGGCCGCCGTGCAGGGCGCCTGGGCGCAGAGGGAGCATTTGAGCAGATCGCTACGTTGGATGTTTCGCAGTGAAAACATAATAGATGCTCCTTTGTTCAGATTTTGACAGCGGGAGGCTCAGGCGTTCAGCATTTCCTCCGCGCTCTTTCTGGTGGTTTCGGTAATCTGGGCGCCGCCGATCATCCGGGCCAGCTCGTTGATCCGGCCCGCCCGGTCCAGAGGAACCACCTGGGTATAGGTCCTCCCCTGCCGTTCGGACTTGGAGATCAGCAGATGGTGCTCCGCCAGGGCGGCGATCTGGGGCAGATGGGTGACGCAGAGGACCTGACGGCCCTTCGCCACGGTGCGCAGCTTTTCCGCCACCTTCTGGGCAGCCCGGCCGGACACCCCCGCGTCCACCTCGTCGAAGATCATGGTGGAGACCCGCTCATGCTCCGCCATTACGTTCTTCATGGCCAGCATGATCCGGGCCAGCTCGCCGCCGGAGGCCACCTTGGCCAGGGGCTTGAGGGCTTCGCCCGCGTTGGCGCTCATGAGAAAGCGCAGGCCGTCCGCGCCGTCGGGTCCCAGGGGGATCCGGCTGAACTCGCAGAGAAAACGCACCCGGGGCATGTTCAGCTCCGCCAGCTCGCCGCAGATCCGCTCCTCCAGGACCCGGGCCGCCTCGCTTCGCTTCTGCCGCAGACGCAGCGCAGCCGCCTCAGCGACCTGCTCCGCCTGCTTCAGTTCCTTCTCGGCTCTGCACTGCTTTTCCTCGGCAAAGACGATGTCGTCCAGCTCCGCTCTGGCCCGCTCCAGGTATTCCAGCATCTCGGCGCAGGAGGCGCCGTACTTCCGCTTCAGCCGCTGGAGCAGATCCAGCCGGGCGCCAATCTCGTCCAGCTCCGCCTCGGAGTCTCCCAGGCCGTCCCGGTAGTCCCGCAGCTGCTCCCCCGCGTCGGAGAGGGCGAAGGACAGCTCCCGCAGCTGATCATGGACGGGGCGCAGGCCCTCGTCATAGCGCAGCGCGCCGGACAGCGAAGACAGGGCCTCGTCCAGCAGCTCCCCGCTGCCCCGGCTGTCCTCGTCCCCGAAGAGGGCCGTCACCGCCTGGTTCAGGGCGGCCGAGAGCTTCTCCCCGTTCATCAGCAGCTTCTGCCGCTGCTCCAGTGCCTCGTCCTCCCCGGCCTTCAGCTTTGCCTTCTCCAGCTCCTTGATCTGGTATTGGAGCATCTCCTGGCGGCGGGCCTTCTCGGCCTCGTCCATGCTGAGCTTGTCCAGCCGGGCTCTGCAGGCCTTCACCTGCTCCCAAGCGGCGGCGTACTCGCGCAGCAGCTCCCCGTCCGCCGCGAAGGCGTCCAGCATACCCAGGTGGGTCTGCTCGTCAAAGAGCTGCTGAGAGTCATGCTGGCCGTGGATGGTGATGAGCTGGCGGCCCAGCTGCCGCAGCTGCCCCACCGCCACCGGTCTGCCGTTGACCCTGCACAGGTTTCTCCCGTCGGACAGGATCTCCCGCTGGATCAGCAGCTCCGGCTCCCAGGGCACCTGATAGGCGGTGAACCAGTCCAGCTCAGGCACCCCGTCGAAGACGGCGGAGACGAAGGCCCGGTCCGCGCCGGTGCGGATCACCTCCCGGTAGGCCCGTTCCCCCAGGATGGCGGAGATGGCGTCGATGATAATGGACTTGCCCGCGCCGGTCTCGCCGGAGAGCACGTTGAAGCCCCGGTCAAAGCAGATGTCGGCGGACTCGACGACGGCGATGTTCTCAATGTGCAGCAGCGTCAGCATTTTTGATCAGTCCAGCAATTTCTTGATCTCGATGCAGAAGCCGATGGCGGACTGTACGTCCCGCATGATGATCAGCAGGGTGTCGTCACCGGCCAGGGTGCCCACCACCACAGACATATTCATGGCGTCGATGGCGCGGCCCGCCGCGGGCGCCAGGGTGGGCAGGGTCTTGACCACCACGATGTTCTGGGCGTAGTCGTAGCTGATGACGCTTTCCTTGAAAATGGAGTTCAGGCGGCTGGAAAAGGCGCCGGAGGTCTCCTTGGTTCCGATGGAGTAGCGGTAGGTTCCCATGGCGGTCAGGTCCTTCAGGATGCGGAGCTCCTTGATGTCCCGGGAAATGGTGGCCTGTGTGCTGCGGAAGCCAGCCTTGCTGAGTTCCTCCAGCAGCTGCTCCTGGGTCTCGATGTCCTTCGAGGCGATGATCTCTAAAATTTTGGTTTGTCTTTGGGATTTCATAGTTCCTTCTCCATCTTTCTGTTCACTGATTGAGTTTCGACTTGACAATATCAAAGAACGAGGTGTTCTTTAATTTTAGAAGCTTGGTCTTCTGATTTCCCATCTCCAGCAGGATCCGGTCGCCGCCGTAGACCCGTATGGCCTTGCCGCCGTCCACCGAGAGGAAGGCGTTGCGGCGGTTCACCCGACCCACCTGGATCTCCACCTTCCGATAGGGGGCGGCGATCAGACTGCGGGGCTGCAGATTGTGGGCGCAGATGGGGGTCAGAATAATATTGTCCGCGTGGGGCTCCACGATGGGACCGCCCGCCGACATGGAGTAGGCGGTGGAGCCGGTGGGGGTGGCGGCGATGATGCCGTCGCCGGAGAAGTTCATGGCCTCCACCTCGTCCAGCAGCACGGAGGTCTGGATCACCCGGGCCACGGCCCCCTTGGTAACCACCGCGTCGTTCAGTGCGGTGTCCCGGTAGATGACCCGCCCCTCGTGGATCAGCCGGACAAAGAGGGTCATACGCTCGTCAATGCTGTAGTCGTCCGCAGCCAGCCGGGACAGCTGCTGCATCTCCACGCTCTCCAGCTCCGCCATAAAGCCCACGGTGCCGATGTTGACCCCCAGGATGGGGATGCCCCGGCGCATGGCCAGCTTGGAGCTGTGGAGTATGGTGCCGTCGCCGCCGAAGCAGATCAGAGCCTCGGCGTTTTTCAACTCCTCATGCAGATCAAAGATCCGCACGTCCGGAGGCAGGGGGAAGCTGGGGTCCACCTCGAAGGCCAGGCAGATCCGCACCTCCACACCGGCCTGCTCCAGGATCTCCTTGGCCTGCCGCACGCAGGCAAAATCCCGGTCCCGATAGGGATTTGGGGTCATGATGACGTGTTTCATGAATGCGTCCTTTATTCGATCGTAATTGCGTCTGAAAACAGAACTGCGAACGGAAGCGGAACGGCGCGGCGTTTTCAGGCTGTGCTTTGAACGCCCCATTCCTTGCAGCGGTCAGGCTTCCGTTTTCAATTGTTCAGGCTTTCATGGGCCGCGGCCACAATGGCCGCGGGGTCCGCTTCAAAGGGCTCAGTCTCCGCCTTGCTGAGATGCGCCAGAAACTCGATATTCCCCTCCGGACCCTTGACGGGAGAGAAGCTCAGATTTTTCACCCGGAAGCCGATCTGCTTCGCGTGCTCCAGGAAGTGCTCCAGCACCTCCCGATGGACGGCGGGATCCCGGACCACGCCCTTCTTGCCCACCTTGTCCTTGCCCGCCTCAAACTGGGGCTTGATGAGACAGAGCACCTGGCCCTCCGGCTTCAGCAGCTCATAAATCACCGGCAGCACCAGCTTCAGGGAGATGAAGGACACGTCCACCACGGACAGGTCCAGGGGCTCCCCCAGAATCTCCGGGGTTACGGTCCGGATGTTGGTGCGTTCCAACACCACCACCCGGGGATCGCTGCGGATCTTCCAGGCCAGCTGGCCGTAGCCCACGTCGATGGCAAAGACCTTTTTGGCCCCCTGCTGCAAAAGGCAGTCGGTGAAGCCGCCGGTGGAGGCACCGGAATCGGAGCAGACGAAGCCCGTGGGGTCCACGCCGAAGTCCCGCAGGGCCTTCTCCAGCTTCAGACCGCCCCGGCTCACGTAGGGACAGGGGGCGCCCCGGACCTCCACGCTCTGGCTCTCCTCCACGGAGAAGCCGGGCTTGTCCACCTTCTGCCCGTCCACGTAGACCTGGCCCGCCATGATCAGCGCCTGGGCCTTGGAGCGGGAGTCGGCATACAGGTGGTTCGTCAGATAAACGTCAAGGCGTTCTTTTTGTTTCATATTTCATCACATATCCGCGTTTGCTTGTCTGTTATTCTTCTCCCGGAGCAGTTCCAGGGCGGCCTTCGCCACGCCTTCGGCGTCCAGACCGGCCCTCCGCAGCAGCGCCTCACAGGCGCCGTGCCGGGTGAAGCCGGCGCCCAGATCCAGGCCCCTGCGGGGGAGCCCGTCCAGGGCCGGGTCTGCTGCCAGTTCGTCATAGACGCCGCAGTGGGCGGGGCATTCCTCCGCCATCAGCAGGGCGCCGGTCCTGGCCGCCGAGGGCTTCCAGGCCTCGGAGAGGGGCTTGAGCTGCCGCAGCTGGACCAGCTCCGCCTCCACGCCCTGCTTCGCCAGCAGCTCCGCGGCCTGCAGCATGGTGTTCACCGTGGCGCCATAGGCGCAGAGGGTCAGATCCCGCCCCTTCCGCAGGATGGGGGATTGGGCGGCCTCGGCGTACCGTCCGTCGCCGCCTCTGGGGTAGCGGATGGCCACGGGGCCCTCCATCTCAAAGAGGGCCTGCTCCAGCATACGCTCCAGCTCCGCCCGGTTGGCGGGGCAGAGAATCTGCATCCCCGGCACAAGCCGCAGATAGCCCAGGTCGAAGACCCCGTGATGGGTCTCTCCGTCGGCCCCAACCAGGCCCGCCCGGTCCACCGCGAAGACCACGTGGAGGCCCAGAATGGCCACGTCGTGGATCAGCATATCGAAGGCCCTCTGCAGAAAGGTGGAGTAGATGGCCACCACCGGCAGCATGCCCTGCTTGGCCAGCCCCGCCGCCATGGCCACCGCGTGGCCCTCTGCGATGCCCGCGTCCCCGAATCGCTCCGGGAAGCACGCGGCAAAGGCGTCCAGTCCCGTGCCGCTCTGCATGGCGGCGGTGATGGCGCAGATCCGGCTGTCCCGTCGGGCCAGCTCCACCAGCTTCCTGCCGAAGGCGTCTGAAAAGCTCTCGCTGCCGCCGCCCTTGGGGATGCCGGTGACCGGGTCAAAGGGCCCGATGCCGTGGAACAGATCCGGGTTCGCCTCCGCCGGGGGATAGCCCTTGCCCTTCTTGGTGATGACGTGGAGAATCACGGGTCGGTGCAGATCCCGGGCCTGCTGGAGCTGCCAGCAGAGCTTGCCCACGTCGTGCCCGTCCACGGGTCCGAAGTACTCAAAGCCCATGTCGTTGAACATATTGGAGCCGATGAGCCGTTTCTTCAGGCCCTCCTTGAAGCTGTGTACGCCCCGGTAGAGACTGCGGCCGGTCCGGGAGGATTGGGTCACGGTGCGCCAGGTCTTTTTCAGCCGGTAATAGCTGGGCTTGGAGCGGATGTTGGACAGATGCTTGGCCGTGGCCCCCACGTTGGGGGTAATGGACATGCCATTGTCGTTCAGGATCACGATGAGGGGCTCCCGACTGGAGCCCGCGTCGTTCAGACCCTCGTAGGCCAGGCCGCCGGTGAGGGCGCCGTCCCCCATCAGGGCGATGACGCTGTAATCCTCCCCCTTCAGGCTTCTGGCCCGGGCCATGCCCAGGGCCACAGACACTGCGTTGGAGGCGTGGCCCGCGATAAAGGCGTCGTGGATGCTCTCGGAGGGCTTGGGGAAGCCCGCGAGACCGTCCAGCTGCCGCAGCGTGGGGAAATCCTCCGCCCGCCCCGTCAGCAGCTTGTGGACGTAGGACTGGTGGCCCACGTCAAAGACCAGCCGATCCCGGGAGGTGTCGAAGACACGGTGGATGGCCACGGTCAGCTCCACAACCCCCAGATTGGAGGCCAGATGGCCGCCGGTGACGGCCACGTTTTGTACGAGAAATTCCCGGATCCTGGCGCAGAGCGCCTTCAGCTGGGCATCGTCCAGCTCCCGCAGCTCCGGTCCCGTTGGGAATGAAAATGCATTGTTCATTTCTTTTTCTTTTGGTTCCTTGAAAATATGCGCTTCACCCGCCAGATGGTCCGGGCCGCAGCCTGGACAATGGCGGTGGAATTTTCCAGAGCGATCTGCTTGCAGAAGGCCTTCCCCAGAATGGTCAGCGCCGCCACCAGGGCGGAGAGCATCAGCTGAATCAGCTTCTGCGACAGGCTCTGCATGCCGGTCCAGACCTCCAGGGCCACCACGGCGGCGGCGGTGCCGGAGATGATGCCGCAGATATCGCCCACCACGTCGCAGCAGATTGAGGAGACCTTGCCCGCGTTCCGCAGCAGCCAGATGCCCTCGGAGCCACCCGGTACCTTGCGGGAGGCCATGGAATGAAAAGGCCTCTCCTCCGCAGCTGTGACAGCCACGCCCAGCAGATCGAAGAGGATGCCGATGGCAATGATGGCCAGCAGCACCGCGAAGGCGCCGAAGAGAGACGTCTTGCTCAAAAGCTCCTGGGAAAAAAAGGAGAAGACCGCGGAAATGGTCAGCGCCATCAGGAAGATGGTGACGAGCCAGCGCAGATGGGAGGCTGATTTCCCGCCGTTGTGGTTTTTCTTGTGTTTTGGGTCGGGTTTATCGCTTCGGTCCTGTTTCTGTTTCAAAAAAGATCCCTCAAATTTCTTACAATGGTGGCAATATCCGTTGTAAATCTTGCGGCTTAAGGTCGGGTTGGCTTTCCCCGCGGACAACCCGCCGTCGCCGAACGGGCAGTTCCCTTTTCATGTCCGCGCTGTGCCGTTGCCCTGCACAATACCCGATTGCCACTGAGTCCGCACTGTAATCCAACGAATATCCGTTTCGACTGCCTAGGTGTTTTCCACTCCGGGGTCCGACGATTCTTAGCCTCTTTTGCAGATACGGTTTCCAGAGAATATCGCCTTTGCCTGTGGCCACAGGTAAGTGCGCGTAGCTCCTCTTTCCCCATCGTATCCACGCAAGGCAGGCTACACTGCACACAGCACACTATCTGCACCGCAATGCAGGTTCATCTCCTGTCCCGTACGCCGTCCTTGTCCACGGGAAATGTGCGGCGGCCGCACGAAAACAGGTCTCCGCGGTAACCGGGTCGTAACCATCATGCCATTGATGGCCGCCCGGAAACCTTAACCCCCAGCACCCACCCGAATCTGGGCGAAACAAGCAAGCACCAGGGACTTCACCGATATGCCCTTCAAAGGATTTTTAGGCCCTTCCTGGTAATCGTCGGCTCCGACTAGGATACAGCGCCACCATCGTTATAATAACACATAATTGATAAATATACAAGCAAAAGTATATACAGAAATCCATGTATTTACACAAAGCGGTTATTTTGTGTAATTAATGGTCCCTGCCCGCCAGGTACTCCGCCAGCTCCCGGAGCAGCTCCGGGCGTTCAAAGGCGGACAGGGCTTCGCAGGCCTCCTCGGTCTGCCGCCGGATCAGCGCCTCGCAGCGCTCCAGGCCCCAGAGCCGGACGAAGGTGTTCTTCTCCCCGTCCACGCCCACGGCCTTGCCCAGCTTGGCGGCGTCCCCGGTCACGTCCAGCACGTCGTCCCGGATCTGGAAGGCCAGACCCACCCGGTCGGCGTAGTCCATGGCGGCTTTCATCTGTTCGATGCTGCCGCCTGCGCAGATCACGCCCATGCAGCAGGCGGCCTTGATGAGGCAGCCGGTTTTCCGGGTCTGGATGGCCCGGACCTCGTCCTCCGTCAGCTCCCGTTCCTCCGAGAGCATATCCAGCACCTGGCCGCCCACCATGCCCCAGGGCCCGGCGTTGATGGCCAGGCAGCCCACGCAGGAGGCGATCCGGTCCGGCCGCAGGGGGGCCTGGGTCAGCACCCGGAAGGCGTCGGTCAACAGGCCGTCTCCCGCCAGGATCGCCATGGCCTCCCCGTAGACCTTGTGGTTCGTCGGCTTGCCCCGGCGGTAGTCGTCGTTGTCCATGGCCGGCAGATCGTCGTGGATCAGGCTGTAGGTGTGGATCATCTCAACGGCCAGGGCGGCGCTGTCGGCGGCGGTCTCCGTGCCGCCGCAGGCCCGGCAGAACTGGTAGACCAGGAAGGGCCGCAGCCGCTTGCCTCCGGCGTTGAGGCTGTAGGACATGGCCTCAAACAGCCGGTTCTGGGGCTCGCCGTGTTGGACGTAGAGCTCCTTCAGCCCATTTTCAAAGCGCAGATTAAAATCCTGCCAGACTTCAGTTAAGCGGGTCATTTGCAAAGGGCACCTCCTGCATGGTCCCGTCGGGGGCCTTGGTCAGTTTGACGATCTCCAGCTCGGCCCGGTCCAGCAGCTTCCCGCAGGAGGCGGCCAGGCCGCTGCCCTCCTGAAAGAGCTTCATGGACTCCTCCAGGGGCACGGAGCCCCCCTCCAGCAGCTTGACGATCTCCTCCAGCCGGGCGAGATTTTCCTCAAAGCTTTTCGATTTTGATTTCGGCATAGGGACCTCCTTCGGTAAGGCAAATTCGGATTGGGCGATCCGCCCGTAGGGGCCGA
>CAMNHH010000051.1 GCA_946539175.1 uncultured Clostridia bacterium
GCCGCCGACCGTTACCTGAAGTACAAGCTGGGGCCCAGGATGGACCGCTCCCTCGACGAGCTGACGGAGTACTCCAGAGGCCGGGTGGACTGCGCCAAGGAGCTGCTGAAGGCTACGGAGAAGCTGAAGGTTCTGCGGGGCGAAGAGCTCAACGAGGTCCAGACCAACGAGCGGGAGGCCAAGGAAGGCCTGGCCTGCCGCCTGGGAGACAAGGCGGAGGCGCGGGCCTACGCCAACCGCCCCAAGCCCGCCCCCCAGCCCATCCTGCACTGAGCGGCCGGCTCCGCCAGGGCCCGGCGCACCGGGCAATCCGGTAAACAAGTGAATCCCACATACGCCATGCCGTCAGCACACGCTTTCTCTGACGGCATGGCCTTTTTGATTCATACGCCGGGATAAAAAACAAAAAAACAGAACGGATGTTACCTTTCGCCCTTTCCCTGCGTTATCTGAGTGAAAGGCCTTTTCAATCGCGAGTTCAGGCAGAGGCAGGTGATGACAGATTGGACAAGCAAGCGTATACGGAGGCGGTCAGCCGGAACAGCCAACGGGTGTTTCTGCTGGCGCTGTCCTTCACCCGGCAGCGGCAGGACGCGGAGGACGTGATGCAGACGGTTTTTCTCAAGCTGTGGAAGCATCCGATTGCTTTCACAGACGAGACCCACATGGACAAATGGTTGACCAAGGTGACGGTGAACGAAAGCCGCAGTCTGCTACGGGCCAGGGCCAGAGGCCCGATCTCCTGTGACGAGCTGGAAGCCCTGGGGACCGCCGCGGAGCAGCCGGAGGAGCGGGAGCTGATCGCCGCAGTGCTGCAGCTGCCGGAGCCCCTGCGGGCTGTGATCCATCTGCACTACTACGAGGATCTGCCGGTCCGGGAAATCGCCGCGCTGCTGAAAATCAGTCAGGCGGCGGTGAAGATGCGGCTGGTCCGGGGGAGAAAGCTTCTGAGATCTGAGTTAACGGGAGGCGAACTGAAATGACAAGAAAACAGTATCGGGCAGCATTTTCCAAGCTTCAGCCTTCCCAGGAGTCGGTAGACCGCCTGCTGGCGTTCTCCCGGCAGACGCAGCCAAAGTCCGGCGCTCCGATCCGCTGGGCGTCGCTGCTTGCCGCGGCGACCCTGGCGGCGCTGCTGCTGGGCGGCACGGTCTACGCCATCACCAATTGGTTCCGTCTGACAGAGGCTCCGTCGCTCACGGAGCCCTCGCTGAAGGAGGTGGACGGACCCGTTCAGCCCACGGCGCAGCCGGAGCCTCAAAACGGAATTCAGCTTGAAGACCCGGGAGAACGGAATTACGTCTGCTTCGCGCTGGAAAACTACAGCACGCAGGACGAGAACCCCATGGAGACCAGGACCCTGCGGGAGTTTTTGCGCTGGTCCGGACTGCCGGAGCCCGGGGACTTTACCCCGCGGGAGCTGGACGCCTGCTACGTGCGCTATTTTGCCCAGACGCCGGACGGGGCTTTACTCTGCGCCGAGCTGCTGGACAGCGGAGGCCTGGGCTATCCCCAGTACTTTACCCGCTATGAGACGGAGCTGGTGAAGCAGGGCGATCTCCACGGTCTGGAGGCCACCTGGCTGAAAATCCGGGAGCCGGGGCTGGGCGATACCTTCCACCTGTTCTGCCATGACGAGACCCTGGGCTGTACTCTGGTCATCAGCTCCAACCGGGGCTTTGAGGCCTGCGAGGCCCTGGCCCGGGCGCTGCGGCTTCGGGACACGGGACTGCCCATCCCCAGGGCGGAGACCAGGACCGTTTTCGGTCTGCCCAGGGCAGAGCTGCCGGAGGGGCTGATCTACTGGGAGAACACGAGTCTGGAGCAGGAACTGCTGAACGCCAGGCTGGCGGACCCCGGCCAGGATCTCTCCGCCCTCTGGAGCAGCCAGATCCTGTCCCGAAATGACGGCTCCAGCATCAGCATCACGGCGCGTGAAAGCCCCATGGATTACAGCCGAGTGGAAAGCTGCAGCCTGGAACGGGAGGGAGAGCTGGACGGCCATCCCGCCCGCTGGTATCGGGAGGCCAACTATCGGGATCCGGAGCTCACCCCGGGGGAGCCGGACACGGTGCTGGTGCTCTGGTTTGAGGACCCGGGCTGCCAGGTGGAGCTGCGGGCCAACCTGACGGAGCTTCGCCTCCATCCCGGCGAGCTGGAGGCCGTCGCGGCCCTGCTCCGGCCGGTGGCTGTCGTTTTGACGGAGGAAGCGCCGGTGGAATTCCACGGCTTGAGCGTTGGATAGAAACGGGAGAAAAGAGGATTGATCCATATGAAACGAAGAATACTTGTGCTGATCGCGGCCCTGATCATAAGCGTATCCTGGACGCTCGGCGGGTGCGGACATCCGCCCGCCGCGCCGGCGAATCCGGAGAATCCTTCCCGGACGGTGACGATGGGTCCGGGCGGAGAAGCCTCCCCCGAAGCGACGACCGGAGAGACGCAGCCGCCGGACGCTGAGCTCCCGGAGGCGCTGCGGATCCCGGGTCAGACCATGCAGGACTTATGCCCCACGGAGGACGGGTGGCTGCTGCTCTCGGAGGGAGAAGCGCCGGAAGGCGCCCAGGGCTGGGGGCGCTTTTTGACGCCTCTGGACGAGAAGCTGCAGCCGGGGACACATGAGCCCTGGAACGGCGGCACGCCCGCAGCCATCCTCCGGGCCGACGGCCATTTCTGGGTCCTGTGCGACGCCGACGATCAAGGCGGCGCGGCGGTTTACCGGGATCATGAACCGTGGCTGGCGCTGGGAGACGGCTTTTCTCAGGAGGCCCAGCTGGCCTGGGAGGACGGGAGTCTCTACACCGTTATGAACTTCCGACTCTGGATCGACGGACGGAGGGTCGAGCCGCCCCAGACCGGCGGCGTGCGCTACAATGTGAACTGTGTTCTGCGGGCCGGAGGGCGGATGTACGCGCTGGTTTCCGGCTGGGCGGACGGCAGCGGCTCCGTGGGCAGGTGGCTCTGCCCCATCGGTCCGGACACGGAACAGCTGGTCTTGCCGGAGCAGATCCTGCCGATCCCGGAGGACGCCTTCATTTCCTGCTGGAATGAGAACGGCGCCTGGCTGGTTTCTGGCTCCAGGCTTTATCAGACCGACGGCGTGGGCTGTGAGGAGGTATGCGACCTGGGGGCCCTCGGCGTCAATACCTCTTACTCCATTCTCAAGCGACTGCTGGTCTGTCCGGACGGCAGCTTCCTGGCGGTGAATCCCGAGGGGATTCTGCGCGTCGATCCCCGGCGGAGCGGCGGAAAGTCCCTGCGCATCGGCCTGTATCACTCCGACTACGAGGCCAAAGAGGCCGTTACCGCCTTTAACCGGGCAGGGACCCAGTGGCGGATCAGCACCAGGAGCTTCAGCGACGCGGAGAGTCTGAATCTGGCTCTGCTGAACGGCGAGCTGGATCTGCTCTGCGTCAACAGCCGGGAGCTGCTGCGGAACTACGGGGAGAAGGGCCTGCTGTCCCCCATTGATCGCAGCGTCACCGATCAGGTGCTGCCCAACGTGGTACGGCTCTGCTCCCAAAACGGCGCGTGTCTGTATCTGCCCCGGCGGGTCAATCTGGAGGGCTGCAGCATCCCGGCCGGGCTCGTGGAGCGTCCGGAGGAGCTGGAAAGCCTGGAGGCGCTCATGGCGCTCCTGGATGAACGCTGTCCCAGAACCTATGAGCTGCAGGTCAAGGACGGCACGCTCAATGAGATCCTCCAGATCTGCGGCGACGCCTGGATCGACCGGGAGAACGGGACCGCCCGCTTCACCGATCCCTCCTTTCTGACGGTTTTGCGGTTCTGCAATCGTTTCATGGAGAGCTGGGAGGCGGTAGCGGCCAATCAGACAAACTCGGACAGCGAGCGGAACGACTTTGCCCGTCTGCTGAGCGACCAGATTGAGCTGTCCGGATACTGCTGGCAGCAACAGGACGACCCCGAGACGGGCCGCGCTGCGCGAATCTTCTTCCGCTTCCCGGCCGGACAGGGTACGGGCTTTACCCTGTCTCACGCTTCCTTCTACGCGGTGGTGCGGGGAGGAGACGAGGCAGGCGGCCAGGCCTTCCTGAATTATCTCTTCAACGGGCCCTGGTTTGACGAGCCGGAATATCCGGCGGATTGGGTCAGCGTGCGCTATCCGACGCAGCTGGAACGCTTCCAGGCAAACTTCGAGCATGACAGCGCGGACTACGCCGATGACCCGGCCCGCGAGACCGCCGCCGCGGAATGGAGAAGCCTGCTGGAGGGCGCGGACAGCTTCTCGGACGCCATGAGCTCCGAACTCTATACCGTCGTCCTGGAGGAAGCCCAAGCCTACTTCAACGGCGACTGCAGCGCCGAAGAGGCCGCCCGCCGGATCCAGAACCGGGTGGAGATCTACCTGGCGGAGCGGGACTGAGTCCCTGCGCCGGCACACGCCGCGCCCCATTGCGCCTTGTCTGGCGCGCCGCGATGGGCTGAACAGGCAGCGGCAAAAAAATACGGCTCCCGTTCAATTCCAAACGCCCGGCGGCGAACAAGCCAGACAGGCCGAGCCTGTCCGGCGGGATCCTTACAAACGCAGGGATCCGTCCTGCGTGACTGATATTCGCTGTCCAGAGGCATCTGCTTTGAGGCCGTCATCACCGTCCGGGAGGGCGACGCCCTCCGCAAGCTCTGCGGCGCCGCCCTGCTGACCGCCTCCGCCGCCGTCAACGGCAAGGCAGTCACCGTGCCGGGAAACAAAGGCTCCGTCAACGCCCAGGCGCCCCTCACCGTGGTCAACGCCAGGGGTCCCGACCTGCCCGTCCCCGGCGGCGGCGCGTGGAAGTACGGCGTCTTCGGCATTCTGCTGAGGCCCGCCGCTGTGGGTCTGATTGTCCATGCGATTCGCAGGAAGAAGCCCGATAAGCAGTAAAAAAACAGGGGGCACCGCGTCACCACGCGGTGCCCCCCACTATAGGGGAGCAATATAATGGAAACGCATTCTGACAAACCGGAATTCCGGTTATCGGCTTTCCGTAGGGGCGGCCATCGGCCGTCCGGTCCGCCGGGGGCGGACATTTTGCCGAAGGCAAATCCGGAACGGGTCCCATAATCCCATCGTTTCGATCGTTTGCGGGGGCAAACGATGCTTGCGCCCCAAGTGCGGACGAGCAATGACAAAAACAAATGGAGCGTTCGACTGCGTGATGAAGCGCAGCCAAGATCAGTATGATTTCTACGAGTGCAAGTATTATGATCGCCCGATGACGGTAGAGGAATGCACACAGGAACTCCGACAACTGGCGCAAATGCAGGGAATTGACGTTTCCGGTGTCGGATTTGTCTGCACCGGCGGCTTCACGTTCCATGACACGAACGCCATACTGATTGACGGAACACAACTATACGATTCCGATTTGACAAAATAGCATTTCTTTCCTTAACAAAACGGAAATGGACTCTGATCAAGAGAAACGGCGCCAGCTTTCCTCACGCTGGTCGCCGGAACGGATTGGGAGGAGGTCCAGCGGCGGCTGGACAAACAGACGGAGAACAAAGAAAAACGTATTTCTGCGCATAAACGGCAGTCGCGCCAGCGGCTGCCGTTTATGTACATCGGTGCCCTTCAGCCAGTGACCTGAACCGGCGCCAGGGTCAGTGTCAGCGTGAAACGGACGCCCGTGTCGGGGCAGTTCTCCGCTTCCAGATTGCCGTCCATGCAGCGGGCGGCGTTCCGGGCGATGGGCAGGCCCAGGCCGAAGATCCTCCTCCCCGGGATCCAGCTCCAAGCTCAGAGCTCCGGCCTGGGGGCGGCAGGCCTCCAGCCGATCCACATAGCCCTCCGCGTAGATTTCAGCACAGGTGACCGCGCCGTTGATCACGGCGTCGCAGCCATAGTCCCGCCGGATCTGTCCGGTCGCACGGAGCGCCGGCGCCGTCTCCGGCAAGCGGAACCAGCTTCCGTCGATCCGTCCGTCCAGCGAGCAGAGCATGTAACAGACAACAAAGGGTCTGCTCATTTCTTTGGAGCCTCCTGTTTCGTAAATTCCTTGCTGTCAAAGAAGAGCGGCAGCGCGTTGTAGAGGAATTCCATGACCGCGTTGTGGTCGTGGACGCCGCCTTCCTTTTGGTAGAAGACGTAGTGCGCGGGGGTGAAGATTTCGGGGCGGGCCAGCATTTCCTCCGCCTGCAGCAAGGTCTGCTCCTTCACCGAGTCCCGGGTGCCCACGGCGTGGTAGATGAAGTAACCGCGTCGGTCCAGGTCGTTTTCCTCCACCAGGCTCTGGATGAAGTCTACGTTCTGCTCCGTCCGGAAGTCCCCGAAGCCCCCGTAATACCAGCAGGAGCCGCTCATAGGAAGGAAGTACCGGATGTAGTCGTAGTCATAACAGAACTGCATCCAGGTGGTGACGGAGCCCAGGGAGAAGCCGCCGAAGGCCCGGTGATCCCGGGAGGCACGCAGATCCGCGTCGGAGGCGGAGGCGGCGTAGGTCCGGTAGGTTCCCTCCACAGCGGGCATCAGATGGTTTTCAAAGTCGCTGTGGAAGGCCCGCAGCGCAGCCACGGAGGAGCCAAAGTCGGTATCGCTGCCGTCGTGGTAAAAGCTGGCGGAGGCCACGATCATGGGCTTGATCTCTCCATTTTCGATCATGTGGTCCAGAACGTTCTGGATCATGCCGTTTCCGATGAAGAAATACTCGCCCGCGCTGCCACCCCAGCCGTGCATCAGATAGAGGATGTCATACCGCGTATCGCCGCTCTCCTCATAGCCATAGGGCAGATAGACGCAGGTGGTCTTCTCGATATCTTCGCCGTCTCCCGCGTAGTCCCGGGATTCATAGGTCAAAGCGACCACCTGGCCGGGATGCGCGGCGGGCTGCGTGTAGGCGCTGGGGACCGGCACGGACATACCGGTTTGCGGGATGCTTTGCTGCACGTCTGCCTCCGTTTCTACGGGTGTTGACGCGGTGGGAGCCTCTGTGACAGGCTGCTCCGCCTGTGCGGCTGCGGGCGCTTCGTCTGCTCCGGACGTCACGGATTCCTGGCGGGCAGCCTGGGTTGCGCCCTGCGCCGGTTCATGGGGATTCGGTTTCCCGGCGCAGGCGCAGAACCCCAGGACAAGGAGCAAAACCACTGCCAAAACCCAATATACGCCTCGCATGGCCTCACACGTCCAGCTCAGGCTTGAGCTCCATGGTCGCGTAGGCGGCAAGCGCCTCCGGGGTGGGAATATAATAGCGGGTGTTCTTGTCCAGCCTGGCAATGGCAGCCATTTCCGCCTCGGTCAGCTCAAAGTCAAAGAGATCCGCGTTGTCCTGGATGTGGGCAGGGTTCCTGCTGCCGGGGATGACGATGTTGCCGCTCTGTACGTGCCAATGCAAAATGATCTGCGCGTTGGATTTATGGTACTTTTGCGCAAGCTCCGTGAACAGGGGCTCGTTCACCAGGGCTTTGTCCCCGTGGCCCAGGGGATACCAGGCCTGGACCCGGATGCCGTCGGCGGCGGTGCGGGCCTTCAGCCCGGTCTGGGGGTAGTAGGGGTGTGCCTCCACCTGGATCACCGCGGGCTTGACCTCGCAGATTCGCAGAATCTCCTCCAGGGGCTCGCCCTCAAAGTTGGACAGGCCGATGGACCTGGCCTTTCCCTCCTTGTAAGCCTTCTCCAGGGCCTTCCAGCCGGCGATATAATCTCCCGCAGGCTGGTGGAGCAGCAACAGGTCCACGTAGTCGGTGCCCAGACGCTCCAGCATCTCGTCCACCGCGGTTTCCCGGGTGTAGACCGTGGGCCAGAGCTTGGACTCCAGGAAGAGCTCCTCCCGCTTGAGGCCCGAGCGCTGGATGCCGCGGCCCACAGCCCGTTCGTTCATATAGGCGTTGGCGGTGTCGATCAGACGGTAGCCGGCCTTCAAGGCGTTATAGACCGCTTCCTCCGCATCGGGGAGCGCCATCAAGAAGGTGCCCAGGCCCACGGCGGGCATTTGGATTCCGTTGTTGAGTGCTACGTAAGATTTCATTTATAGTTCCTCCCAATTTTATTCGTTTGCGTCCTTTCATTCCGATTTCATGTTCCGTTTCCAGAAAGCCACGGCGTTGTCCAGCCAGCCCTCCGCAGCCGTGCCCGTCCCCAGGCCAAAGCCGTGGGGCAGACCGGGAAATATCTCGATCATCGCGTCGGTTCCATTGGCCTGAATGGCCCGGATGCGCCGCTCCATGGTCCGGTAGGAGGCAATGCCGTCCGAGGTGCCGACTGCGCTGTAGGTGGGCGGCTCGTAGCCTGTGACCTCCGACAGGCCGGTATAGTTGACGATGACCGCAGCGGGCCGGGGATAAGCGGCTTCTCCGAAGCGCTCCGTGCCGTAGCTGCCCAGCCAGGCTGCCATGCGCCCCCCTGCCGAACCGCCCCAGAGGGAGTAATCCCGCATGTCGATTTGCAGCCGCTCCGCGTTTTCATGGAGAAACGCGATGGCGCGGGCCAGGTCCTCACAGGCAGTCTGGGCCCCGGGGCGGTAGATCAGGGCAAAGGCATTGTAACCCAGCTTGGACAGCTCCAAAGCGTGGGGAAAGCTGTCATGCATGGCGCCCACGTAGGCGAAGCCGCCGCCTGCGTTTACGATGGCGGTCTTCGCTCCGGCCCCGCCCCGGAAGAAGAACAGGCCGGTGTCACGCTTCGCAGGGTCCGCCGCCTTTTCCGCGTCGGAATAGATGTCGAAAAAGACCGTCTCCCCCGCCGCCGCGTGATCGTGGAGGTAGTTTGCAAGCTCCACGGTCTTGTCCGGGTCCATGTGATTGTACCAGGTCAGGGACAGGCTTTCCAGGGTGGAGCCGTCGTAATACAAGTCCTCCACCGGCAGAATCAGCCTGCCGGAAGCTCCGAAAACCGGGTCGTCCATCACACTTGCAATGGGGGTATTCCTGGTGTAGGGGCTGCGGGTCATAGGCCCGGCCCCCGTTATGGTTCCAGGTCCAGCCCGGAAAGCCAGGCGAGGATCTGGTCCTTTGTGTCTTCGTCGACTGCGTCCCGGCCCCGGATGGCAATGCCGTCCGGCACGGCGGCGCCGGGCTCCAGATCACGAATGGTATCCCAGGTGCCGCCGTCCCGGCTGCCCTCGTGGGTGTTGAAGGGGATCAGGGTCTTGCCGGTAAAGTCGTAGCTGTCAAAGAAGGTGTCCAGCAGCATGGGGATCGTGTACCACCACATGGGGTAGCCGATGAAGATCACGTCGTAGTCCTCGGGGTTGTACTCCAGGGGCAGGAACTCCGGACGGGCGTCTTCGTTTTGCTCCTGCTTGGCGTAGTCCGCGGTGTCGTTGTAGCTCTCGGGATAGTCCCGGACGGGGGTGATCTTCGCCAGATCCGCCCCGGTCTGCTCTGCGATCAGATTGGCCAGCACTGCCGTGGAGGCCACGCCGTCAAAGTAGGGCGTGGCAGCCGAGACCGCATCCACGGTGTTGGCGGAGCTGAAATAGACCACCAGGACCTTGGCGCCGGTCTGCGCTCCGGTGCTTTCCGGGATGGGGTCCGCCCCCTCGGAAGCGGGCTCACTTTCGGAAGCGGGCGGGGTTGTGGCAGCAGGAGTGCTTGCGTCGGTGGAGGCAGGGGCAGCCTCGGTACCGGATGCAGCGGGCTTCTCGACGTTGCCGCAGGCCGCAAGCGAAAGAACCAACGCAAGAATCAAGGCCGTTGCAATCAGTCGTTTCATCCGTCTTACCATCCTTTTTTCTCGGTTTCACTTCTGTGATCGATATTGTTCAGCCATTGCTGAATCCGCTGGGGAACGCCCCGCTCGGCGTCGGACATCTCCACCGGCAGACCGGGGAGCAGCCTGGCCTTGGGGGTCAGCTCGTGGATGGTCCGGTAGGTGCCGCCGTCGCCGGAGCCCATGTGGGTATTGAAGGGGATGATCGTCTTGCCGCTGAAGTCGTATTGCTCGAACAGGGTGTAGAGGATCATCGGAAAGGTGTACCACCACATGGGATAGCCCAGGTAGATGACGTCGTAGTCCGCAATGGGCAGGGGATTTTTGATCCGGGGACGCCGGTCCTCGTCGTGCTCCTTCTTGGCCAGGCGGGCCAGGGCGTTGTAGCGGCTGCGGTCGCTGTCATAAGGGATCTCGGGCACGATCTGGACCAGATCTCCGCCGGTCTGTCTTGCGATCTCCTCGGCAAGGGCTTTGGTGCTGCTGTAAACCGAAAAGTATAGAATCAAGGGCTGTTTCATGGGGCAATCTCCTTTTCTGTCAGGCGTATTTCTTTGCTTCTGTTTGGAGTTTACCACAATTTTTCTTGACTGTCCACTGCCAATCGGGTATACTGGTATTACTTACAGTTATAGGAGGCGAGCGCCATGATCGAAATCTATCTGCTGGAACAGCTGGCAGCCGTGGCGGAGCACGGTACGCTTCTGAAAGCGTCGGAGGCCCTTCATCTGTCTCAGCCCGCCCTGAGCCGCTCTATGAAAAAGCTGGAGGCCCAGTTGGGCGTCCAGCTCTTTGACCGGGAGAACAGCAAAATTACCCTGAACGACACCGGCGCCCACGCAGTGGACTACGCCAAGCGTATTCTGGCTCTGGATCGGGAAATGGCGGAGGGAGTTGCGGAATATGAAAGGCGCAGGCGTACCGTCAGTTTGGGCTCCTGTGCTCCCTTCCCCTTGAACGCCATTCAACCCACCCTCCAGGAGCAGTATTTCGGCATGGTCCTCACCACGGAGCTGGCGGAGGACGCAAGGCTTCTCACCGGGCTGAAAAACCGGGTGTACCAGCTGGCCATCCTCCACGAGAATCCGAATGATCCGGAGCTGTTCGTTCAGCGTTACCTTGACGAGCAGTTATACGTTTCCTTCCCCAGAGAGCATCCACTGGCGCAGCGGCAAAGCATCCGTTTCTCCGACCTCCGGGGAATCAGCATTCTGATGGTCCACAGCGTGGGCTTCTGGATGGAGGTCTGCAAGCGGCACCTGGAGCCCGGCAATCTTCTGATTCAGAACAGCTTCGAGGCCCTGGGAGAGCTGATCGACGCCTCCAAGCTGCCCTTCTTCAACTCCGACCGGATGATGGAGCGCGCTCCGCGGCAGCCGGACCGGGTCTCCGTACCCATCTCGGACGCCGACGCCAGCACCGTCTACTACATCGCCTGCCTGGCTTCGGAGAAGCAAAAATACAACGCCGTATTCAGCGCCGCCCGCCAGGCCGTGCTGAACCGCTCATAATGGTAAGCTTTTACGTTTTTCTCTGCAGATTTCTATCTTTTTCAACGATTCCCGGCCTTTTTCAGATAGCGGATAAACTGGTCGAAGGCGGCAAAGCTCTGTCGGTCCCTGCGCCAGATGGCAGTGACGGAGGCCATGTCGATTTCAAACATGGGGAAGCAGGCAAGGCCGCCCTCCTGGGCGGCAATGTCCTCCGGCAAAAAGCCGCAGGCGGCGTTTTCCCGGATATACTGCAAAATCGTAAAGGCCTGGTCGCTGTACTGGATGACGTTGGGCGTGCAGCCCGCCCGGTCAAAGAGCCGCTTCAGATACTTGGTCTGACTGGACCGCTCCGAGAGCAGGATCAGGGGCGTATCCCCCAGCTGCTTCAAAGAGCGGGGCTTCTGTTTCGCCACGGAATTGTCCCGGTTAGAACACAGCAGCAGGCGGCTGTTGGACAGGGTCACATAGCCGTAGTCCTCCCTGGGCAGGGCAATGGAGACCGTGACGGCGAAGTCCAGCTCCCCCTGGTCGATCTTGTGGTAGAGCCGCTCCGTGGAGTCCTCCGTGACCTCCAGGGTGATCTCCGGGCAGTCCCGGGCGAAGCGCCGCCGCAGCCGGGGGAAGACCCCGCCTGCTCCCATGGTGGCCACCCCCACCCGGAGGATGCTGTTTTCCCGGGCAATCAGCTCTGCGTGCTGCCGCAGCCGCCGGTACTGTCCCAGCAGATGCTCCGCCTCCCGCTGGAAGGCCCGGCCCTGCTGGGTCAGGCGTATGCTGTTGGGCCGCCGCTCAAAGAGGGGGAAACCGCACTCCTCCTCCAGCTCTCGCATGGCCACGGAGAGCCCCGGCTGGGAAATGGACAGCTCCGACGCCGCCTTGGTGAGATTCTGATGCCTGCACACCGCCAGGTAATAGCTCAGTTGATTCAAGGTCATGACGCATTCCTCCGCATGAATCGCGTTTTCGGTGGCGCACACTGTGCGCCGCTCCAATTTTAGCATAAGAGAAATTTATACACAAGAGATTTTTTGTATTTTACAAAATAAATTATCTATGCTATGATGCAGTCACAGAGACAAAGCTGCGCAGCGAAGTTTCAAAATCAGTCAAACGTGAATTAAGGAGGAACGGAACATGAGTCCCGCTGTCATCACCCTGATTTTCCTGGCCTTCGCCGTGGTCATGTTTGTGACCGAAAAGATTCCCCTGGGCCTCACCTCCATGATCGTCTGCGTCGGCCTGGTGCTGACGGGCGTTCTGGACGTGAACGCGGCCTTCAAGGGCTTCATCAACAGCAACGTCATTCTCTTTGTCGCCATGTTCATCGTGGGAGGCGCCCTCTTTGAGACGGGCATGGCCAACGAAATCGGCGGCATCGTCACCAAGTTCGCCAAGACCGAGCGGAGCCTCATCATCGCCATCATGCTGATCGTGGGTCTCATGAGCGGCGTCCTGTCCAACACCGGCACCGCCGCCGTGCTGATCCCCGTGGTCATCGGCATCTCCGCCAAGTCCGGCTTCAAGCGCTCCCGCCTTCTGATGCCTCTGGTCTTTGCGGCGGCCATGGGCGGCAACCTCTCCCTCATCGGCGCCCCCGGCAACATGATCGCCCAGACCACCCTGGAGCCTGTGGGCCTCAAGTTTGGCTTCTTTGAGTATGCCATCGTGGGCCTGCCCATTCTGCTGGTGGGCATCCTGTTCTACGCCACCATCGGCCACAAGCTGCTGCCCAACCACGACGCCAAGGACGACGATTCCGTCTTCGACGAACAGAAGGATTTCAGCAAGGTCCCCAAGTGGAAGAAGATCCTCTCCCTGGTGATCCTGGTGCTGACATTGCTTGCCATGATCTTTGAGGAGCAGATCGGCGTGAAGCTGGCCGTCTCCGGCTGCGTAGGCGCCATCCTGCTGATCCTCACCCGTGTCATCTCCGAGAAGGAGGCCATCAAGTCCATCGACATGAAGACCATCTTTCTCTTCGGCGGCACCCTCTCCCTGGCGGAGGCCCTGGACAAGTCCGGCGCCGGCAAGATGATTGCGGACGCGGTCATCGGCCTGCTGGGTGCCAACCCCTCTCCGCTGCTGCTGACCTTCGTGGTGTTCATCCTCTGCTGCGTCATGACCAACTTTATGTCCAACACCGCCACCACCGCTCTGATGGCTCCCATCTGCCTGTCCATCGCCCAGGGCATGGGGGCGGACCCCCGGGCCGTGCTGATGGCCTGCGTCATCGGCGGCTCCTGCGCCTACGCCAC
>CAMNHH010000052.1 GCA_946539175.1 uncultured Clostridia bacterium
AACTTCTCTCTTAGGAACATTACCTCTTCTGGGCACTTCGCTTCCCTCCTTCATATAATAATGATTTCATAGGTACTTCAAAGGAATCTGCGTCCTTTGTCGGTGCTTGCCAGAGGTTATCTATATAAACTCATGGCAAGGTTCTGCCTTGCGCACAAGGCAAAGGTGTCAAATTTGTGTCGGAGAAGGATTACTTCTTCTTGCCGGCCTTGGGCCGCTTGGCGCCGTACTTGGAACGGGCCTGCATTCTGCCCTGAACGCCCTGGGTATCCAGAGTGCCGCGGATGATGTGGTAACGAACGCCGGGGAGGTCCTTGACACGACCGCCGCGGATCAGAACCACGGAGTGCTCCTGCAGATTGTGGCCTTCGCCGGGGATGTAGGAAGAAACCTCATACCCGTTGGTCAGGCGAACACGGGCGATCTTACGCAGAGCGGAGTTCGGCTTCTTGGGGGTGGTGGTACGAACGGCGGTGCAGACGCCTCTCTTCTGGGGGGAGGACAGATCGGTGGTCCGGTTCTTGAGGGTGTTCATGCCCTTCTGCAGAGCGGGAGCGGTGGACTTGTAGGTGACCTGCTCGCGGCCCTTTCTTACCAGCTGGTTAAAAGTAGGCATAGTTGTCTCCTTTCTTCAGAATTCCGGTCTTGCCGGTTTTTTATTATGTCCGGCGGAGCTCCGGTTTATACCGGAACCCGCGGGATCACGATTTCAGAAGGCCCGCGGCCGAGGCACCCACGGCGATGCCGCAGGCCTGGCCCAGCTCCTTCATGCTGCGTACCCGGGTGATGGGAACGTCCCGGGCCCCGGCCAGGTCCTCGATGGGCCCGGTGATGGCGGGGTCGGCGTCCTCAGCCAGGAAGACCCGGCGGATCTCGTCTCTGCCAACGGCCTTGCGGAGCTGCTTGACGCCCACGACTCTGGGGGAATTCTTCAGCTCGCTCAGCAACTTGGCACCTCCGAACATCCGGTTTTGGGCGCAAATGGGCGCAATTTGCCCACGCAGGGCAACATTATAGCACAATCCGGCCGATTCGTCAAGCTCTTTTTCAGGATTTTTCCTGGGAAAATCACGCTTTTTGCCGCGCAAAGCGGGCGCGCCCTGTGCGCCCCTGCGGCGCATTCGCATCCTTTCCCGCCCGCAGCGGCGGGCGTTCCTTTGGGGCGCAAGAGTCCCCGGATACCGGCCGGTATCCGGGGACTTTCGTTGTCGCTTATTCCAGCTCGTCCAGCTTGTCCTCGATGCGCCGGGCCAGGTCCTCCAGCTCCTGCTGGCTGAGCTTCAGCAGCTCGATGGGCGTGGGGCTGATGGGCTCGACGGCGGCGTTCAGCTTGCCGCTCACCAGGAGCCACAGCTCCATATCGATCTGGTAGCTGTCGCCGTATTCCTCATGCTCCTCCACGGAGAAGCTGAAGCCCTGCTCGGCAGGCTTCAGACGGATCTCCGGCAGGTCCTCCACCGGCTCCCCGTCCTCCTCCATGGTGATCAGACCGTCGGCGTCCTGATAGACGATGGCGTAGGTCTCCAGGATCTCCCCGTCGTTCTTGGCGCTCAGCTCCGCCCGGAGGCTGCCGTCCTGTTTCCGCAGGGCCAGCTCCACGGTGTTCGTGCTGCTGCGGCCGTTGTCGCCGATGGTCACGTTGATCTCCAGCCGCTCCCAGAGATTGTTCTCCCCCAGCAGGCGGAGCTCCACCTGAACGGGCTCCTCGTCCTCCGGCGTGATCTCCAGCCAGATGCCGGTGAGGCAGCCGTCCACCACGTAGAACTGCTGCTGGCTCACGCTCTCGTTGATCTCGCCCAGGGCCGTTACGACGATCTTGGCGGCCAGGTCATTCAGATCGATGCGGGTCAGATCGTCCAGATCCTGGATGTCCAGCAGCTCGTCGGTGTCCAGGTCGGTCTTGTCGTACATCCGCTTCAGGGCGTCCCGGTCCCAGCTCAGGGTGTAGGTGGTGCCGTCGGCGCCGAAGTGGGAATCGCCGTCGTATTCCAGGGTGTCAAAGGAGTCCCGCAGCAGGATCCAGTCCTCGCCGTAGGCCTTTTCCAGGGCCTGCTCCAGGTCGGCGTCGGGTTTGGCGCTCAGATCCAGATCCTCCGGCAGTTCTATCCCGGACAGCTTGCCCAGCTCGGAGGCGTTCCACTGCTTGGCCAGATCCTTCAGGGGGAGGGAGACCGCCTCGCCCTTGTCCAGCAGGGCGTCGGAGCCCATCTGGAGCTGCTCCTGGTCCGCGTAGAAGCGGAAGGGGATCGACAGGGTCTCGTCGTACATGTTGACGTCCATGCCCGCATTCACGGCGGCCTGCTTTGCCGCCCGGTCCAGATCCGCCTCCAGGCTGAAGGTGCTCCCCTGGCGGAAGCTCTGGCCGTTGTAGTTGTTGGTGACGTGGTTGCCGTAGCTCAGGTCTAAATGCTCGGTGTTGCTGTCGGCGAGCTTGTCCGCGTTCTCCAGAATGCTGTGGAGATTGGGCAGGTCGGCGGTGTAGTCCTCCAGGGCCTCCACGCTGCGCTGGGCCGCCGCCAGCAGCCGGTTGGTCGGCTTGTGCAGGCGGGTCAGAAGCCAGATCCCGCCGCCCACCAGGGCGGCCAGGGCCACGCAGCCCGCGCCAATCAGGAGGCCCTTCCTCCGGGGTCGCTTGGCGGCGGTCACGGGGCCGGAGGCCGCGGGCATTTCGGGGGCTGCCTGGGTCCCGGGGGCTGCCTGGGGCCCGGGGGCTGCCTGGGCTTCCGCCTGCCACAGGGGCCGGGGCACGAAGCCCTGGTCCGTCCGGTCCTCCGATGCCGGGGGCGTCGGCTCGGTCATCCGGGGCTCCGAGGCCTCTCCGGGGACCTCCGGGGCGGCGCCGGGCGCCGTCCTCCGGGCGCCGCAGTAGGGGCAAAACAGCGCTTTGTCATCCAGCTGTTTGCCGCAGTTGGTACAGAACATGCTTGTTTCCTCCTTTTCTGTTCAGATGTCGATTTGAACGTCTTGCTGATGCAAACGGGCCAGCTCCGGCTCGGGAAGCAGCTCGGAATTTCGCAGCAGCTCCAGGGCCAGGGGATGGAATTCCGCCCATTTTCCGCATTTCCGCAGCCGCTTCCAGGCCTTCTCCTCCGGCAGAAGCAGCGCCAGGTAGAGCCACAGCTCCTTGAACTTGGGCAGCACGGCCCCGTCCGGGTGCATGCTGCTCAGATAACGCTCCGCCAGGCCCTCGTGGAAGTCGATCAGGGCCTGCCGCTGCCGGACGCCGCCCTTGCAGCGGGTGATCAGCGCCGGGTCCGCCAGCAGGCCCCTGCCCAGCATGGCGCCGGACAGTCCGGGGCAGGCCGTCTCCAGCCTTTGGACGGCGTCGGGGCTGAAAAGGTTCCCGTTGTAGCGCAGGGGAAATGGCAGCCGCGCCGCCGCCTCCAGGAAGGCCCCGAAGCGGACCCCGCCCCCGTAGAGCTCCCGGCGGGTCCTGGGGTGGACCGTCAGCTCCCGGATGGGATAGCGGGCGAAGACCGGCAGCAGGCGCTCCCACTCCCCCGGCTCCTCCACACCGATGCGGGTCTTGACGGAGACCGGCAGGGGGGCGGCGGCGAAGACCGCCTCCAGAAAGCGGTCCAGGGCCTCGGGATCCCGGAGCATGCCGGCGCCCTTGCCCTTGCTGACCACGGTGCCGGAGGGACAGCCCAGGTTCAGGTTGATCTCCCCGTAGCCCAGCTCCCCCAGGGCGGCGGCCGCCCAGAGGAAGTCCGCCGGGTCCTTAGCCAGCACCTGGGGCACCAGCCGGGTATAACCCAATGGGCCCGGGTCCAGCTCCCGCCGCTGACGGGGGGTGAATTGGTGGTTGGAGGCGGGGGTCAGAAAGGGCAGCCAGTAACGGTCCACCCCCGGAAAGCAGGCGGCGTGGGTCTCCCGGTAAGCCCGGCCGGTGATCCCCTCCATAGGGGCAAAATCCAGGGTCATGGGCTCAGTCTCCGTTGCCGGTGGCCGGGGAGCTCTCCCCGGTGGGCGCGGTGTGCTCCTCCTGGTCGGGGGGCTGCGTGGGGTTCGGCTGGGTTTGCGGCTCCTCGGGCTCCGGGTCGGAGCCCGGGACGTATTGGAAGTCGGTGCTCAGAAGCGGCACGCCGCTCTCGCCCAGCTCCGCGTCATAGAAGCTCAGCTCCACCGCGCCGCTGACCGTGCAATCCGCCGGGAAGGGGATCTGGGTCCAGCCGATGCTGCCCTGACGGTTCCGGGCCGGATTCAGCAGACCCCGGCCCACCCGGCCGTCGGGCAGGGTGTAGCGCACCAGCACCAGCACCGGCTCGCCCTGGTCGGTGGCTGTCACCTGATAGGCGATCCGGATCTTGGAAAGGTCCCCTGCGGCGTCGGGAAATACCTCCGCGTCCTGATACTGCAGCTCAATGTTGAAGCCCTGCCCGCTGAGCCGGGCCAGCAGCTCCGCGGCGCCGGGATACTCCCGCTCCGACAGCTCGTTCAGCCAGCTCGGAAGGAAGGCGCTGTACGAATACTCGTCGCTGTGCTCCAGCACGTAGGACATCATGGTATCCAGCCGCAGGCTGTCCGCGTCCTTGTAGTCCGCCAGCGTCCGCAGCCGCTCCGCAGCCTCCGGCAGCCGCCCCAGGGCGATCTCCCGTTTGGCGATCTGGTACTCGCACTCCATGGCGCGGGCGTCGCTGTCCTCGTAGGAGCCCGCCTCGGCAAAGCGGGCCTCGGCCGCTTCGTAGCCGTGGATGGCCTCCAGGGGCTCCGTTTCCCCGGCTGCGGCCTCCATGGCCCGATTGCCCAGGCTGTAGCTGCAGTATTGGGCCAGCTGCTCCGTATTCTCGTAATCCGGGAAGCGCTCCCGGAGCTGATTCACGTAGTCCAGGGCCTTCTCCGGGTCTCCGTCGTTGTAGGCCACCACCCCCAGGGAATAGATGCAGTCCGCGATCCGGTCCTCATGGCCGCCGATGGCGGTGTAGAGCTCCAGGGCCTGCTGGTATTCCCCCGCCGCCATCAGCTGGGCGGCCTTCCGGGCCAGGGTCTCGTTGACCTGCTCCGGGCTGTCCCGGTAGTCCCCCAGATCCCGGAGAATGGCCACGGCGCCGTCATAGTCCCCGGCGGACCGGGCCTCCATGGCCTGCCGGTAGTGGAGGAAGGGCAGCAGCCACTTCACGGCGCAGAGCACCCCCAGCGCCAGGGCCAGCAGCACGCCGCAGACGATGGCGGCGTTCCGTCCCGCGTGGGAGACCGGGGCCTCCTCCGCCTCCGGCTCCGGGGCGGGCTGAACGATGATGGTGGGCTGGGGCGCCGGCGCCGTGTGGATGGGGGCCGGTACCACCGTCACGGCGGGGGCCGGCATGGGATAGGCCGGGGCCGCGGTCACGGGCTCCGCCGCCCTGGGGGCGGGGGGTGCGTCCAGCAGATTCCTGTCCATGTGCTGCTCCAGCCAGAGGCGGCCGGCGCCGCAGTGGGCGCAGCGCAGGGCCCGGCTGCCGTTGGGCAGACCGCAGCTGCAGACCCAGAGCCCCTGTTGGGCCCGGAAATAGCAGTCGTTCCGCACCCCGCCGGAGCGGGCCCGCTCCGCCAGGGCCTCGTAGTGGGGGTCCGTGGGGCGCACCGGCTCGGCCCGGAAGGCCAGATAGTCCGGGCGGGAGGGCTCGTCCCAGGCGCTGTCGTCGCTGAAGCGGACCCGCTGGGCGTAGGCCTCCGCGTAGACGGCCCCCTTCACCGGCAGCTCCACCAGCCGGTCGTCTCCGAAGACCCGGCCCGGCAGCACGGAAAATCGCTCCATGGGCACCAGCTCCAGCTGGGCCAGCCGCTGCCGGTCCGCGCCGTAGCAGACCACCCGCAGGAAGACCTGGCGCACGGTCCGCTCGGAGCAGTTCACCATCCGGGTCTGCAGCAGGCGCTTGCCGCTCTCCAGATCCAGAGAAAGCTGGCAGCGGCTCACCCAGACCGGGCTCTCGGGCAGATACAGGTCCTGCCGCCCGGCGGACAGGATTTGAAACCGTTGGTACTTGGACATGGCGTTCTCCAATGATACACGCGGCACGCAAAACGCGGGCCGCAAAATGATAGAAAACCAGCGTAAAACGCGGCAAATGCGCCGCGGCTGATATTTTGACATTTTATTATACACCGCTTTTTTCAAAATAGCAACCGCCCGGACGAAAATATGGCGCCGCTCCGCAAAAAATCTCATTGGGATCTTTCTTGCGAAACGGCGGATGATGTGATATGATATACACGCCACAAAAGAGGAATATTGTGTAAAACGCTAAACGTAAACAAAGCGTTTTGTAAGAGTATCATCAGGTTTCTGAATATATGTTGCAAAAAACAGTGTTTTACGTTGTTTTGTTGTTTGCTCCGACGGCGGGGGCCGGGTCTTCCGATCCCGGGCCTGCGCCGGCCGGCTCCGATCAAATCCGCAGGGAGGAACCCGCACCGTGCAGAAGAAGCGCTTCGATTCCAATTCCGGGCTGAAGGCCACCCTGGCCTCCGTCGTCTGCCACAGCTGCTGGGGCGTCAGCTTCCTGGCCTCCCGGCGGGGGCTGGACAGCGCCCACGTCTTCGTGCTGCTGAGCCACCGGTTTTTGCTGTCCTTTCTGGTGATGCAGCTGTTTTTCCGGCAGGTGGCGGGGCTGCGGGCTGTGAAGAAGGAGCTGCTGCCCCTGCTGGCCCTGGGGCTGGCTCAGCCGGTGATCTATTTTTTCGGGGAGCAGTACGGCATCCTCCACGCCACCACCGGCTTCTCCGGGGTGATGATCGCCATGATCCCGGTGATTTCCACCCTGGCGGCGGCCCCCATTCTGAAGGAGCGTCCCAGCCCGGGGCAGCTGCTGTTCAGCCTGCTCTCCGTGGGAGGCGTCATCGGCATCGGCCTCATGGCCCGCGGCTCCGGCACGCTGGACTGGATCGGCGTGGTCTGTCTGCTGATCGCCGTGCTGGCGGGCTCCGCCTATTCCCTGCTGGCCCGGGGGATCTCCGCCCGGACCTCCCCCTTTGCCCGGACCTACGCCATGACGGGGGTGGGGGCCCTGGTCTTCACCCTGCTGGCCCTGGTCCAGTGCCGGGGCAGCCTGGACGCCTATTTCGCCCCTCTGGCCGAGACGCCCTATCTCCTTTCGGTGCTGTTTTTGTCCCTGGGCTGCTCGGTTTTGAGCTTCTTCCTCTCCAACTACGCCCTGACCCGGCTGCCTCTGGCCCGGGAGACGGTATTCTCTAATCTCACCACCGCCGTGTCGGTCCTTGCCGGGGTGCTGGTGCTCCATGAGCCCTTCTCCTGGCTGAGCCTGCTCTGCGTCTGCCTGATCCTCGTGGGCATCTGGGGCGTGCAGCGGACGGCCCGGGAGTAGACGGCGCCCTGCTTCAGCCCCTCAGAATCGGATGGGCAGGAAGGCCGCCGCCACGGCCAGCAGCACCGCGGGCAGCAGATTGGCGGTACGGATCCTGCTGCCCCAAACCAGATTGACCCCGACGCAGAAGATCAGCACCGAGCCCACCATGGACAGATAGCTCATGGCCAGCTCCGTCATCAGGGGCTTGATCCAGTTGGCCAGCAGGGTCAGGCCGCCCTCGATCACAAAGATGGGGATCACGGAAAACACGCAGCCCCTGCCCAGGGAGCTGGTGAGCACCATGACCATCACCAGGTCCAGGATGCTCTTGGCCCCCAGGACGGACCAGTCCCCCGCAATGCCGTCCTGGAGGGAGCCCACGATGGTCATGGCCCCCACGCAGGTGGTGAGGGAGGCGGTGAGGAAGCCGTTGACAAAGTTCTGGTCCCTGGCGCTGCCGGTTTTGCGCTTCAGCCATTCGCCAAAACGCTCGAAGCCGCCTTCAATGTTGATCAGCTCCCCGATCAGGCCGCCCAGGGCCATGCAGGCGATGATCAGCATGGAGCCGCCTCCGGGCAGGCTCTTCCCGTCCAGGGGGATCATGTAGCGGATGGCCCCCGCCAGGCTCAAAAACAGCGTGCTGACGCCGCAGGCCACGGTCAGGGTCTGCCGGAAGCGGGGCTTCAGCAGCTTGCCGAAGAACTGTCCGCAGACGCCCCCCGCCAGCACCGCGGCGGTATTCACGATCGTACCGATCATTCGATTCCTCTTTCCGGCGCAGCGGCGCCACGTTCTTCCGGGGGCAGGGCCCCCGCGGGAGTTCCCGGCGCTTATTATAGCGCATTTCTCCCCAAAACGCCACAAAAAATCCGCCGAAGGGCCGGTTTTTTTCCGGGCTCCGGCGTCGGCGCTTTTCCCCCTCGAATGGACGGCGGGGAAGCGCCCTGGACAGAAGGAAAGCAGCAAAGCGGCAGGCGCGGGTCCCAAGCCCGCCGCCGCGGGATCACACGGAGGATACTATGGAAAAACTACTGATCATCAACCCCGGCTCCACCTCCACCAAAATCGCGGTGTTTGAGGATGAGCGGCCCCTGTTCACCCGCTCCATCGTCCACAGCCCGGAGGAGCTGGCCCCCTTTGAGCACGTGGCGGAGCAGTACGCGTTCCGCAAGGCGCTGATTGTCCGCACCCTGGAGGAGCAGGGTGTGGCGCTGGATTCTCTGACGGGCATCGTGTCCCGGGGCGGTCTGCTGACCCCCATCCGGGCCGGCGCCTACGAGGTCAACGACGACATGGTCTGGCAGCTGCGGAACCGGCCCCAGAACGAGCACGCCTCCAACGTGGGGGCCATGATCGCCAGGGCCCTGAGCGTGGAGTACGGCATCCCCGCCTTCATCTACGACGGCATCACCGTGGACGAGCTGGACCCCATCAACAAGATCACCGGCCTGCCCATCCTGCGCCGGAAGGGCATGGGCCACAATCTGAACACCCGGGCCGCCGCCATGCGCTACGCCCGGGAGAACGGCAGGAGCTATCAGCAGATCACCGTCATCGTGGCCCATCTGGGGGGCGGCATCTCCGTGAACCTGCACCACGGCGGCCGCATCATAGACTTCATCTCCGACGAGGAGGGCCCCTTCTCCCCCGAGCGCGCCGGCGGCCTGCCCATGTTCGACGTGATCAAGATGTGCTATGACGGGGAACACGACTACGGCTCCATGATGAAGCTGGTCAAGCGCCAGGGCGGCCTGATGGCCCACCTGGGCACCACCGACAGCCGGGAGGTGGAGCGGATGATCCGGGCGGGCGACGAGCACGCCCGGCTGGTCTACGACGCCATGGCCCTGAACGTGGCCAAGAACATCGCCAAGTGCGCCCCCTGCGTCAAGGGCCGGGTGGACGCCATCCTGCTGACCGGCGGCATCGCCTACTCCGACTACGTCTGCTCCTACATCCGGGAGCGGGTGGAATTCATCGCCCCGGTCATCGTCTACCCCGGCGAGGACGAGATGCTTTCCCTGGCCCTGGGAGGGCTGCGGGTGCTGCGGGGCGAGGAGCAGGCAAAGCAATTCGTGAAAAACGAAAACCCCGGATACTGACGGCGCCAATGGGAAACAGCAGACTTACAGGGGATTTTCACACCCACTGCCGCTTCTCCACGGATTCGGACGCGGCGCCGGAGGCCATGTGCGAGGCGGCCATTGCCAGGGGACTGACGGAGATCTGCTTCACGGACCACCAGGATCTGGGCTTTGCCGAGCCGGGCTGGTTCCGCTTTGACCCCGACGCTTACTTCAAGGAGCTGGAGGCGGTGAAGCGGGCCTACGCGGGGCGGCTCAAGGTCCACATCGGGGTGGAGCTCGGCCTGGTGCCGGACGATCCCCGGCTGGCCCGGGAGGCGGAGGCCCTGGCCCGGGACTATCCCTGGGAATTCATCATCGGCTCCACCCATCTGATCCCGGTATGGATCGGCGGCCGCAAATACTACGCGGACCCGGCGGATCCCAGGGACTCGGCCCGCTCCTGGCGCCACTTCCCCAGCGTCCGGGCGCTGATGACGGTCTATTTTGAAACCGTTCTGAAAAACCTGGAGCAGTTCGACTGCTTCCACACCCTGGGCCACATCGACTATATGTGCCGCTATCAGCCCGGAACCCTGCAGCCCTATCGCTATGAGGAGCACGCGGAGCAGATCGACCGGATCCTGCGTACCGCCATTGCCAAGGGCGTTGCCGTCGAGGTCAACACCGGCGGGCTCTACAAGGGCACGGGAAACACCAACCCGGAGGAGCGGATCATCCGCCGCTATCTGGAGCTGGGCGGCAAACGGCTCAGCTACGGCTCCGACGCCCACCGCCCGGAGCACGTGGGCTACGGCTTCGAGCGACTGCCGGATTACGGGCGCTCCCGCTCCGGCTGATTGGTCAAGGCGCGTCTCTGCCGGCGCCGGGCCGTCCGGCGGCTGGGAGAGGACTTCCGGCAAAAGCTAAAGGGGGACAGCAACACCCTCCTGGACTGCCGGCTTCGGGACCCGGCCCTGCTGGCCCTGGCGTCGGAGCTCAACGAGCCCCTGGGGCAGCTCCGGGCGGAGCGCCGCCGCTATCAGCAGGGGGACCGGGAGCTGAAGGAGGCCGTCACCAACATTTCCCACGACCTCCGCACCCCCCTCACCGCCATCCGGGGCTACCTGGAGCTGCTGGGTCGGGAGGAAAAGAGCCCCGCGGCGGAGCGCTGCCTGGCCCAGATCGAAAACCGGGTGGAGGCCATGCGCGCGCTGACGGAGGAGCTCTTCCGCTACAGCGTCATCAGCTCCGCCCGGGATCTCCGCCCGGAGCGGCTGGACCTGGCCCGGGCCCTGGCCGAGAGCCTGCTGTCCTTCTATGGGGCCCTGGAGGAGAAGGGCATCCGGCCGGAGCTGGAAATCCCGGAGGAGCCGGTCTGGCGGGAGCTGGACCCGGCGGCCCTGAACCGGATCTTCGCCAACGTCCTCAGCAACGCCCTGAAATACAGCGACGGGGACCTGCGGGTCAACATGGAGCCAAGCGGGGAGATCCGCTTCTCCAACCGGGCCCGGGGCCTGGACCCGGTGGCGGTGGGGCGGCTCTTTGACCGCTTCTACACCGTGGAGGCGGGCCGCAGCTCCACCGGCCTGGGCCTGTCCATCGCCCGAACCCTGACCCAGCGCATGGGCGGCAGCATCGAGGCCCAATACCAGGACGGCAGCCTCCAGATCCGCCTGTGCTTCCGGCCGCGCCGGGCGGACGGCCCGGCGCCTCGGGGCCGCCCCGCTCCGTGACGCCGGGAAGCCCGGACTTCTCTCTGCATTAAAAGGACAGTCTGGCCCGGCTGAAGCCCCTGAGCGAGGCGCAGATGCGGGGCGTGGAGGAGATCTACGACCGGTATCTGCGGCGGATCATTCATCCCCAGTGGTAGGCGATCCGGGCCATGGTCGTTTGCTTCAACGCTTCCGGCGCTCCCGTTTTCCCGGAAGCCCCCGGAGCCCGGCGGCAGCCTCATTCGGGCGCTTTGCCGGCCCGCCCCTCTGCGGGAGGGACGGGCCCTGCGTCCCTGTAAGCAAGTAAAGAAACGCTGACGCCCATGGGCAGAGCCCTTTGCTCCGGATCGGGCGCCGCAAGTCTGAATCGTTCGGAGGAACATGTCAATGAATCAAAGCAACCGCCACGCGCTGAGACGCTTCACGGAAAAGATCTACGGCGGATTGCATATGAGCTGGCCGGCAGTGATCCTCTTCGCCGTGGCCACGGCGGTCCTGTCCGCGGTATTTCTGCTGGTTCCCATCTTCCACGGCACGTCCTTTGCCCGCATGGGCGAAACCTTTGAGGCGTGGATCTTCTTCGCCATTCTCATTATGGCAAACTGCAAAAAGCCCCTGGAGTCCGCCCTGAAAACATTTGTGTTCTTTGTGATCAGCCAGCCGCTGATCTACCTGCTGCAGGTTCCCTTTTCGGAGATGGGATGGAGCCTTTTCGGGTATTACAGATTTTGGATCCTGTGGACCCTGCTGACCTTTCCCATGGCCTACGCGGGCTGGTACATCAGAAGGAAGGACTGGCTCAGCCTGCTGATCCTGGCGCCGATCCTGTTGGCGCTGACCAGTGATTATGTAAACTCCTTTGTCCACAGCTCCAGGCACTTCCCCTATATGCTCGTGACGGCGCTGTTCTGCCTCGCCCAGGTGCTGATCTACCTCTTCCGCTTCACAGAGAACCGCTGGCAAAAGCTCATCGGCTTCTTTGTCCCGCTGCTGGTGGTGGTCGCCGCTCTGCTGATCCGCCCCACGCTTGAATTGAGCGCCACCTCCTTCCTGCCGGACGAGCCCGTTCTCACGGAGAACGCCGTGGTCGTGATGGAGGAAGGCGGAATCGCGGAAGTCTCCATCGAAGACACCCAGGACAGCATCGTTCTGGTCCGGGCCACGGACTATGGCACCACCAGCTTCGCGATCCGGGACGGGGAGCGGGAATACCGCTACAGTCTGGAGATCTATGAGGATGAGAGCGGACACAGCCAGATCCGCATCAGCCCGGACAGCGGGCAGTAAGCCCCCGCGTCACCCGGCCTGTTCCGGGCGGCTCCCACCGTTTTGGCGGGAGCCGCTTTTTTCGCGGCGCCCCCGGCGGCGGGAAGCCGCGGGGCCTCGGTCAGTGGTTCTGGATTCCCAGCCCTTCCCCGGCGGCCTGATTCCGCAGCTCCTTGGACTGGATCCGGGATTCCGCGGCTTCCCGTTCCGCCTGCACCGTCTGATTCCCTCCTCATATTCATTCATATCCGTCTGTTCGGCCGGGCCGACGCTCGGCGCCTTGCCGCCGGAAATCCCCCAATTTTCAAGGAACGGGGTGGGCGGGCGGGTCACCTGTATATGCATCCCGCAATATACGGTATTTTGATTATACCATACAGCGGCCGCCTTGGCAAAACGCTTTTCCGGCGGAAACGCTTTCCGGGAACCAGATCGCATTTGACTTTGCCGGTCTCCGATGGTACAATGGAAACGGTCATACATTATATTACTGTATCAGGAGGAACCGGACATGCATTATACAATCATAGCGGCGTGCGTCATTTTGCTGGTGGTCGCGTTTCTGATCATCCGCACCAGGCGGATCAACGGGGAGATCCATCAGAACGGGATCGAGGCGGACGCGGTGGTGTCCCGGGTGAAGGAGAACGTGAGCTCCGACGCGGACGGCAGCGTATCCTACAGCTATACCTATTACGTCACCTACCGGACCATGAACGGCCAGACCGCGGAGGCCCAGCTGACCAGCGGGAAGAGCTTCGACTTCAAAATCGGCAAGAAGGCCTGGGATTACGACCTTCATGAGGGCACCCGGGTGCGGGTGAAATATCTGCCCGAGCGGCCGAACTACGCGATCCGGATCGGATGACGGGCGCTGTTCCGCCGGCCTGCCGC
>CAMNHH010000053.1 GCA_946539175.1 uncultured Clostridia bacterium
CGAGGAGGCCTTGGGCGCCGCGCTGGAGGCGCTGGCCGAAAAGCTGTAAACTGAGAAACTGGAAGTAAGGGTCAAGGATCCGGGGGAGGAAAGAACATGAAACGTATGATGATCGTGTTTTTGCTGACCGCCGCCCTGCTGACAGCCGGATTATCCAATCCCGGCACCCGGCACGAAAGCGCTTCGGCGCTTTCCGCCCAGGCGGAGGCCTATTACACCGGAGCGTACGCGCCGGAGACTTTGCTTGCCCTGGCCGGTCCGGTCTCCCAGGAAGAGGCCGCGGTTTGGGCATGCCCGCTGCGCACGGCTCTGAGCGCCCTGACCCGGGACCGTATCACGGGCCTGGTCAGCTACAGCAAGACCCTGTCCTGTTTTTCCAATACCGATATCAGCGGGGGCTCCACGGAGCCCCTGCGTTTTTATTGCGACGATTTCGGCAGCTACAACCGGGAGCAGCTCTGGGCGGAGCTCCACGGCAGCTTCTACCAGGACGAGGCCGGCCGGGACCTGCACCACCTCCGGCCCGCGGATCCGGAGGCCAATCTGATCCGGAGCACGATGTGCTTTGGCTGCGTCCGGGAGCGCCTCCCGGCGTGCCAAAGCTGGCCGGAAACCGGGGAGCCGGTGTTCTGGTATGATCCCGGCTGGAACAATCAGCAGGGTCTGGCGGAGGTCCGGGACGAGATCAAGGGGGACGTGGCCCGGATCCTGCTTTACGTCTACGTCTGCTGGGGCCAGGAGGACGGCGGGAACCGCAACCTGTGGACCGATCTGCCCCAGACCGGCTCCGGCCTGCTCTACAGCGACGGGCTGCGGGTGATGGAGGATCCGGATACCCTGCTGAGCTGGATGGCCCTGGATCCGGTGGACAGCTGGGAGCTGGGGCGGAACGACGCGGTGGAGGCCATCCAGGGCAATCGGAACCCCTTCATCGACTATCCGGAGCTGGCCTTTTCCCTCCTCGGGCAGCCAATCCCGGATATGCCCACGCCCTCGGGTCTGGCCCATGACCGATACTGCACCCTGTCCGCCCTGGCGCTGCCGTCGGAGGGCGGAAGCGTCAGCGTCTCCGGCCATACAGTCCGGGCAGTCCCCGCAAGCGGATGGGTGCTGTCCGGCTGGAGCCTGGAGCCGGAGGAGGCCGCCGCCGTCACCCAATCCGGCAATCTCTTTACCCTGTCCCCCCTGCGGCAGAGCTGCACCCTGAGCGTCAGCTTCCGACTGGAAAACCCCTGCGCCCTGGGACACAGCTGGGACGGGGGAAGCGTGACCCGGCAGCCGGGCTGCGAGTCTGCGGGAGAACGCTGCTTCCGATGCCAGGTCTGCGGAGAGACCCGGACGGAGCCCATTCCCCCGGTGGGCCATGACTGGCACACGCAGACCGTCCCGCCGGGCTGTACCAAGGCGGGATATACCCTGAATGCCTGCTGGCGCTGCGGCGTGGAACTGGAGACGCCCGGCGATCCGCCGCTGGGCCACGATTGGGATGCCGGTACGGTGATCCGGCAGCCCACCAGGACCCAGCCCGGCGAGCGGCGGTTCCGCTGCCCCCGCTGCGGCCTGACCCGGAGCGAGGAGATCCCCTTCCGCTTCGTGGACGTTTCCGATCCGACGGCCTATTATTTCCAGCCGGTCTATTGGGCGCTGCTCCATCAGCCGCCCATTACCTCCGGCACCGACGGGACCCATTTTTCTCCCAACGCCTCCTGCAGCCGGGCGGAGGCCATGACCTTCCTCTGGCGGGCTGTGGGCTGCCCCGCGCCGCAGTCGGCTCAGATGCCCTTCCTGGACGTGCCCGCCAACGCCTACTACCGCAAGCCGGTGCTCTGGGCGGTGGAGCAGGGGATCTGCTCCGGCACCTCCGCCGACAGCTTCTCGCCCCGGCTGGCCTGTACCAGGGCCCAGGTGCTGAGCTTCCTCTGGCACGCCTTGGGAAACCCGGAGCCGGAGCTTACGGAGCTGCCCTTTACGGACGTGCCCCAAAGCGCCTATTATTGGAAGCCTGTCTGCTGGGCCTATGGCGGCGGCATTGTGGCGGGCAGCTCCTCCGACAGCTTTTCCCCCAACGCCCTGTGTACCCGGGCCCAGATCGTCACCATCCTCTGGCGGGTCCTCGGCCCGTAAAAAAATCCGGCCCCGTGCCGCAGCACGGGGCCGGTTATGATCTGTCAGGTGTTCAGCTCCTTGGTCATAAAGGCCTGGGGGTGGATCTGTACCTGGTGGCCGCAGACCAGTTCATCCAGCTTTTCGCAGCCGCCGAAGGCCCAGGCGTGGATCTTTTTCAGTCCGTCTCCGCAGACCAGCCGCCGCAGCTGCTTGCAGTCCTTGAAGCAGAAGGGCGGAATGCTCTCCACGCCTGCGGGCAGCACCAGCTCCTCCAGGCCGCTGCGGACGAAGGTGTAGCCCCAGAGCCGGGCCAATTTGGCGGGCAGCCGAAGCCGCTTCAGATTCTCACAGCCGTCAAAGACGAACTCCCCCAGATCCGTGACGCAGTCCGGCAGACGGATCTCGGTGATCTCTCCGTGCCCCTGAAAGACGCTGTCGGCAATCACCGTTACAGCCACGCCGTCCACCTGGGCGGGGACCTCCACCACGGCCTCGTCCCCCATGTAGCCGGAGACACAGAAGGTGCCGTCGTCGATCAGCTTGTATTCCAATTCCTGCATGTTACGCCTCCTCACGCGTGCTCGCGCTGTGTTCTACTCGGATTATACTACGAAAACGGGACTTTGTAAAGTCCGGCCTTTGCCGGACGGGGAGGGGCCGGAGAAAAAGAAAAAACGGCCGTGCGTTTCGCACGCGGTCGTTTTTCGCAGTTATGGGATCTTATGAAATTACCGCAGGACCTTCAGAGCGTAGTCCAGATTGGAGTTGTAGGCGGTGTTGGTGTTCAGCCCCAGAAGCTCAGACACGGACAGAACGTGATCCTTCATAAAAACGAAAAAGCTCATGATGAAATCTCCTTTCAATGCATTCAGTTTGTTCTCTCAAGTACGGTCACATCTTACCACCTTCTTGCATAAAAGTCAAGTATATTCAGAATATAAATTTCTATGAAGTTTCAACAAATGAGATGAGATTAATTGTGCATATTACACAAGAAACGAATATGCGTTGCCTCTTGCAACGGCATGGAGAATGGTGTATAATGAAATTCAGAATGAGTTCGAGCCTTGCGTGAGACAGTCGCGCAATCCGGAGCGTGAGGAGGTAAAATGAAGCTGCTGCGATTTGACCGGATGGAGGATGTGGATTTCCCGAAGCTGATGGAGATCTACCGGGAGAGCAATCTGGAGAACATCCCGTACTTCTTCCCGGAGGAGACGGACCGGGAGCGGGGCCTGCGAAGGGTGGAGGCGGGCTTCCGGGACTATCTGCAAAACGACTTTTTCGCGGAATCCGGCAATCGACTCTACGTGTTGGCGGATGAAGCGCGCTGGTGCGCCGCCATTCGGCTGAGCCCCCTGTCGGAGCCGGGGAACTGGTACGCGGAGGCTTTGGAGACGGCGCCGGCGCTGCGCCGCCGGGGATACGCCCGGAAGCTGCTGGAGCTGCTCTGCCGCGCGCTGGCGGAGGAAGGACCCTTCGCACTGCGGGACAGCGTCGGCAAGCGCAACGAGCCCTCCCTGGCCTTTCACAGGGCGGCAGGCTTCACGGTCTGGCAGGAAAACGCCGTGGACCCCTTCAGCGGGGAGACCGATGCCCGTGCCCGGGGCCTGTGCTATTCCTTCGGCGGCTGGCCCGCCCAGCGCATCGAACCGATCCGGCTTTCCGCCCGCTATCAGGTCCGTCGCCTGGAAACGGGAGATCTGCCTGCCCTGCTGCGGCTCTGCCGGGGCAATCCGCAGTTTTATCGACACTACCCGCCGGAGCCCTCCGAGGAGAGCCTGCTGGCGGATCTGGCGGCTCTGCCGCCCCGGAAGACCCTGAACGACAAATACTATCTGGGCTTCTGGGAAGGGAAGCGGCTGTGCGCCGTGCTGGATCTGATCTCCGGCTTTCCCCGGCCGGAGATCGCCTTCTGGGGCTTCTTTATGCTGGAGGCCGCGCTCCAGGGAAAGGGGAGGGGGACGGCCCTGGTGACGGAGCTCTGCGCCGCCCTGCGGGAGCTGGGCTTTCGCTCGGTCCGCCTGGGCTGGGCAGAGGGCAATCCCCAGGCAGAGCACTTCTGGAAGAAAAACGGCTTCACAGAAACCGGCGTCCGCTACGACGCGGGCGGCTGTACCGTCGTCGTGGCCCAACGGGAGTTAACATAATATGGAAATCCGCACAGAATCCATCCAGGTGATGAACCTCTGCGTTCCCTGCGGCTGCCGCTGCCGGTACTGTCTGCTGTCCTGGGACGGCAGAGCTGTGGGAACCGACTGGGAGCGGGGAACCCGATACGCCGAACTGCTCCGGGATTGGATGGCGATCCGCCGGCCGGAGCTGCGTTTCAGCTATAGCTTCGGCTATTCCATGGAGCATCCCCGGCTGCGGGAGACCCTGCGAAGGCTGAGAGAGCTGGGAAGTCCCCAGGCGGCGTTTTTGCAGTGCGACGGCATGAAGCTCCGGGACAAGGCGGAAAGCGGCGCGTTGGCGGAGCTCCTGGCCGCGGAGGGTGTCAAGAGTCTGAATTTTACCGTGTACGGCGAGCGGGCTTACCATGACCGCTTCGCCGGCAGAGCGGGGGACTTCGACAATCTGCTGCGCTTGATGGCAGCCGCCGGGGCTGTGGGGCTGGAACGCAGCTGCGGGATCCCTCTGACCCGGGAAAACCTGAATCAGCTCCCGACGCTGACCGAGCGCCTCCTGGAACGGAATCCCGGACTTCGGCTCTTTCTCTTCGTTCCCCACGAGGAGGGCAGAGGGGCGGCGCTTGCACCGATCCGGATTCGGGAACCGGATCTTGCGGCCCTGCCGGAGGAAACAGGCGGCCTGCTGAACCGCCGACTTTATCGGACGGAGGGAGAATGGCTCCGGGAAGGCTTCGTCCCGGAGACCCGTCGGGCCCTGCTGCTGTCTCTGCGGGCAGACAATATGGATCGGTATGAGGCCATGGAGCCCCAGGCGCTGATCCGGGCGCTGGAAGACCTGGATGAGGCCTACTACGCCGCCTTTCCCACCCCGGAGGAGCTGGCGGCGCGATACGGAGACCCGTCGGGGCAGCGGCTCTACCGGCAGCGGGATCTGTTTTATCACTATCGCCGTCTTTACGCCCGGGACTTCGGCCTCCGGGTCTGCGACGTGACCGACGAGCGGCAGTCGGGCAGCAGGAGGTACTGAGCCATGCTTGAAATCAGAGCCGTTGACGCGGCCCATAAACAGGACGCCAAGCTGAAAAACGAGCCCTTCCGGCTCTGGGGCCGGATTATCCCCGCTTTGCGGGACGGGGTATGGAGCCATCGGGTGGAGCCCCTCGCGGAGCCCGGGTGGGACTGCTTCCCCGACGAGGCCTATGACCCGGAACGGGACGATGCGATCTTCCTGGGAGCCTATGAGGGCGGGGAATGTCTGGGCCTGGCGGTGCTGCGGCGGGGCATGTTCCGCTATCTGTATTTGGATGATCTGAAGGTCCGCGCCGCCTTTCGGGACAGAGGCGTGGGCGGCAGGCTCATCGAGGCCTGCATGGAGCAGTCGGCCCGGCTGGACCTGCAGGGAGTCTACGCCGTGTGCCAGGACAACAACGCCTCCGCCTGCCTCTTCTATCTGGCCCACGGCTTTTCCATCGGCGGCTTCGACAACCGCGGCTACCGGGGCACCAAGCAGGCGGACAAGGCGAATATCTTCTTCTATCGGGATCTTTGAAAACGGGACTCCGCGCCGGGCGATCCGGCGCGGAGTCCTGCTTATACTGGTATTTTATTGAGCGGAGCACGGCGCCGCTCCGATTAGAATCCAAAGCTTCTCATCGGAGTTTCGTATCAGTTGCCGTCCAGCTCCACTTCGACGTAGTCGCGGGGATTCCGGGTGGCGTTGGGGCCGTTGTAGTGGGCCAGGAGCTGGGCAATGGCGTTCTCATAGCGCCAGACGCAGCCCGCGTTCAGGAAGGCGCTGTGGCTGGTGATGCCCTTGGGCAGCTCCAGAAGGCAACTGTCGTAGCCCAGTATGAAGCCGGTCCAGCCGGTCATGTACCCGCTGCCGCCGCCCATATAGGTATAGACGTTTTTGGGGAACTGGGCGGCAAAGGCCCGATAGATCGTGCCCTTCCCGGAGGTGGTGATGATTTGCCCCAGCCAGCCGTGGGTGTCGATGCAGATGTTGAAGCCATTGCCCTTCACCTTCTGGATAAAGGCGGCGATGGCCTGGGCCTCCCTGCACTGCAGCGGCGCGGTGCCGTTGAAGTTCCGGGGATCGGTGCGGACCTGGAATTTGTAGGGGAAGCAGCGATTCATGTCGATGCCCTTATCGCTGACCAGTTTCCCGCTGGCATTATAACGGGTGGTGGTACAGCGGCCGGGCCCATTGTGGGTGCTGCCAAGATACAGACCGTCCGGGTTCAGACAGCGCATGATGTAGACGGTCCAGTCCCCGTTCCGCACAAGCTCGTAGTGGCGCTCCAGATAGTCCTTGGTCTGATCCGCCAGATAGACCAGCTCCTGGCCGTCCCGGCTCCAGTTGTCCTCCCAGCCGTGGATGGCAAAGCTCAGCACCATGACGTTTTTGCCGTTTCCGATCTGGTAGGCAGTCAGGGGATAGCGGCCGGAGCCGCTGGTGCCGTACTGCAGGGTCTTGACGGTTTTCATGCTGAAGCGGATCCGTTTGCCGCGCTGCTCCAGCCGGGTCAGAATCTCGCCCAGCTCCTTGGCGCTGAGGGGGGCGTCGGGGTCAAAGCTGTGCTCCTCCCCCAGGCCCGTCATGACGCCGGCCCGGTACAGGGTCAGGGCGCTGCGGTAACAGGCGCTGCTCTGGGCGAGCTCCGGCACGGAGTCGATCTCGTTGATCTGCTCCAGCTCCCGTCCGTGCAGAGCATTGACAAGGCAAATCGCCGCGTCCGCCGTGGTGGCGGCGCTGTCCCAGCCGGAGGCGGCGTCGGGGAGGATGCCGTATTCCAGGGCCTTGTCAACGTAGCCCTGTAAATCGTTGCCCGCAACCGGGTATTCCACCCGGAAATAGCGCTCGTAGACCCGGACGGAGGCCCGCAGCAGCTGCCCCAGACTGACGGTCCCGCTGCCCTGGGAGGAGGCGTCGGCGGTCAGCCCGGAATTGAAGACCGAAAGGCTCACGCCGGGCAGGGAGAGCTTTGTCCAGTCGTCCACCTGGCAGCGGCCGCTGGCGCCGGTGCAGTGGTAGCTGACGCCGGAGGCCGTGCCGCTGAGCTTGCTGTGCAGCAGATATCCATCCCGGGCGGCGTAGAGGTGCCCGGCCTTGAGCCGGAGCCCGTCGGTATACCGGCCCGGCTCCGCCAGGGGCCTGCCCTTGGACAGCAGGATCAGCTCCCCGCTGGCCAGGGTCAGGACCTCGGTTTTGGCGGTGCAGACGCCGGAGCTGCCGGTGCATGTATAGGATACGCCCTCCAGGCTGCCGTCCCCGGCGCTGCGTACGTAGGCGCCGTTTTCAACCGCGAAAAGAGAGGTCCCGAAGCAATAGAAGCCGTCGGGTACGGGGAAGCTGCTGCCATCCGGCGAGGCCCAGGTCTCCGTGGATTCCGGGGTCTCAAAATGGGCCGTGTGACCGGTGGCGGCCTCCATGACGTAGTAGTAATACCAGCTTCCAGGCTGCACGTCCGGGAAGTAGTGCAGGCCCTCGCCCCGGTCAATGGCCTCCATGTCGGCGTGGCGGTCCAGGAATTTGGTGAGCATCACCATGGCCTCCGCCCGGGTCACGCTCTGGTTGGGCCGGAAGCTGCCGTCGCTGTAGCCGGAGACCCAGTCCTTTTCCTGCGCCAGGGAAATGGCGGCGTAGCACCAGCTGTTGGGGGGGACGTCCCGGAAGCTGCAGGGGACGCTGTAGGGCTGACCATAGAGCACCGCCAGCAGGGCCGCCAGCTCCGCTCTTGTGATGGGGGCGCCGGGATGGAAGCCCCCGTCAGAGTAGCCCGCCACGACCCCGGCTGCCGCCAGGGCGTTGACGGGCCTGGCATACCAGGCCTTCTCCGGCACGTCGTTGAAGCGGGGCGGACCGTCGGGATAGTCCCGCAGCGTGCAGAGGATGGCCGCCACCTCGGCCCGGGAGAGATCCGCGCCGGGCCGGAAGCTGCCGTCCGTCATGCCGGAAACGATGGGCTTGTGGTACTCGTCCTCCCGGTCCTCCGGCTCCGTGGGGAGGGGTTCCTCCGGCTCCGTGGGGGTCGGGTCCTGGGGATCCTCCGGCTCCGTGGGAACGGGGTCGTCGGGTTCCTCCGGCTCCGTGGTGACCGGCGTCGGCGCATCGGACGGAATTTGGGGCTCCGTTGCCGTCGCCGGTACTGCCAAGCTCAGAAACAACAGCAAAACCAATAAGATACAAAGAATACGCTTCATGCTTGCCTCCCTGCTCTTTGACTCAGAGCACGTTCACACCGTTGATTTCGATGCCCTCGTCCGCGGCGATCACCACGCAGCGGACGCCGCCCAGCTCCCGGACCTGGACCAGATCCTGCCGGTCGGGATTCACCTTGATGACCACGTCGGGGGTTTTGTATTCCAGTTGAGCCGTGTTCAGCAGATTTTGAGGCGGCAGCTCGGAATCCACGCCGAAGGCCTCCTCGTATTTGACCCGGAAGGCGGCCATCCGGGGCTCGGAGATCCCGGTTTTCTCCAGAATGTCGCTGAGCGCGCCGCAGGAGACCGTCAGGGGCTCCGGGTCATGGGCCTCCTTGTGGGCCGCCGCCAGCTCCCGCAGCTCGCTGTGGACGGTCTGGATCACCCGGGGGCTGCACTCCTCGTCCAGCGCCTCCACCAGCACCTCCCGGAAGGTGTCCTTCTGGATGCCCACTGCCATGGGGGGCCGGGTGTGGAACACGGCGTCGATGAATTCGTCGTAGCCGCAGTCCTTGGAGCGGTTGTAGAGCAGCGCCCCGTAGAGATTGGTGGCCCGGTCGTCAAAGGCAGGGAAGAGGAAGCCCAATTCCGGGTTGCCCGCCACGGAATCCACGCCCCGGCCCCGGAAGCTCTTCTCGGCTGCCTCATAGCGCAGGGCGGGTCGGGTTTCCTTCACCGGACAGATGGCTCCCACCAGATAGGAGAACTGGCTGTCGCCGCTGTCGGCGTGGATGCTTCCGTCCTTGCCCCGGAAGGGGACGTCGTAAACGTCGGAGGCCAGGAGCACCAGATAATTGCTGTCGGCCAGCTTCAGGCTTCCGGCGATCTTTTCGTAGAGGGCATGGCGGGTCTCCGCCCCCCCCAGCCGTTCCTCCCGCAGCCGCATCAGCAGACCGTGGGCCTCCCCGTTCTGCACTTCAGCAGTGGGGAAGCTCAGGTCGGAGAGGGTCCTGCCGATGGTGCCGGAGACGCCCTTTTTCAGCAGCTCCAGATATTTTTCCTGCTCGTCCGCGGGCAGCAGCGCCAGAGACTCGTCGAATTCCGCCAGAATATCCCCGAGGCTGCTGACGTAGCAGCCGTAAATATGGGTAATGGCCGTGCGGTCCGCCCGGAAGCGCCGCCGCAGCTCAGATATTTCTTTGTCAATCATGATGTTTCCTCCGTACTTTCACATTGAAACCATATTATACCACATCCGGCGGAGAAATTCCAGCTCTATTTTCTACACGTTTCAGCCGGGCAAAATGTTGCGGGGAGTGATTGACAATCGGATCCCGTCGATTTATAATGGGTTCAAATCAGATTGAGAGGAGCTTCCGTCATGAGCAGTGAAAACCGCGCAAACCGGGGAGAGATCAACCGCCTGACCAAGGCCATCGACGCGGAGGGCCAGACGATCAACGCCATTTTCCAACGCATGGGACAGACGTATTTTGCCGCCCATCAGAATGACCCGGAGGAAGCCCAGGTCTCCAACGTCCTGGCCGTGCAGGAGGCGATGAAACGGGCCAAGCTCTACAAGGACCAGATCAACGCCCTGCGGGGGATCACCGTCTGTCCCGGCTGCAGAGCGGAGGTCTCCGTCAACGCCGCCTTCTGCAGCTGCTGCGGCACCAGACTGCCCAGACAGGCCCCGGCTCCCGTCCAGGTCTCCGGCTTGCGGGTCTGTCCCAGCTGCGGGACGACTGCCGCGCCGGGCAACCGCTTCTGCAACCGCTGCGGCACCCGCCTTCCCGAGGCGGCGCCCCAGCCTGCCCAGAGCCCGGCGGAGCAGGCGCCGATCCCAAGAGGCAACCCTGCCGTGGCCTCCAACCCGTCTTCTGTCCGGGCTGAGATGCCTGTTGAAGTACCGCGGCAGGCGCCGGCCCGGGTCGAGTCCCCCGCCCGGATCCCGCCCCTCGTTCAGACGCAGCGACCCGAGCCCCAGGCGCCGGTCGGCAGCCCCGTCCCGCCGGTCCAGCCGCCCGCGGCTTCCGCCGAACCGCTCCCCGCGCCGGAGCCGGAGCAGCCGGAGCTGACGCCCGTCGCCGCCGAGACGGAGACCCCGCCGGAGGCGACTGTCCCCGCCAGGAAGATCTGCCCCCGCTGCGGCACAGAGCTGGACCCGGACTATCGCTTCTGCCTGGAATGCGGCGCGCCGGTGTAAGCGGAGAAGGGACTTGCACAGGAAAGAATTTCGCCGGATTGGATCCGGCGCGTTTCCCTGGGCGGCGGGCTATGACAAGACCGGCTGCACAGGCAGCTTCCTTAGCGGCCTTGCCGGAAAAGTGCCTCAGAATCGTCAACGATTCTGAGGCACTGCTGCTTCTGCGGGTCAGACGGAAAAGGGACGCCGCACGGAGGATATTCCGCCGGGGCTGCTTATACGGATATTTTTAGAACCATTTGATTCCGGCATCCACATGATGTGGGTGCCGCCCTGGGCAAAGGCCGGGGAAATATGCCGTACAATCTCTATTTTTGCAGGGTTTCGACCTTGATGATGTTGGAATTGCCGCTTTCTCCGTTGGTGATGCCGCCGGTGATCACGATGGTATCCCCCTTCTTGGCCAGGCCCGAGGCGCGGGCCACCAGCATGGCGTGGTAGAACAGCACGTCGGTGGAGGTGAACTCGTCCACCACCACGGGCCGCACGTTCCAGCTCATGGCCAGCTGCCGGTACGCCTTCTCACTGGTGGTCATGCCGATGATGGGCATGGGGGGCCGGAAGCGGCACACCAGCCGGCCCATCAGACCGGTGCGGGTGGTGGCCACGATACAGGTCGCCCTGGTGTCGATGGCCAGCTGGCAGGTGGAATGGGAGAGGGCGTCGGCGTTGTTCTTCAACTCGAAGGGCTGCTTGCTGAAATTGTCGACGTAATTGATGTGATTCTCTGCCTCCTCCGCAATGCCCGCCATGGCCCGGACCGCCTCCACCGGGTACTTGCCTGCGGCGGATTCCCCGGAGAGCATCACGGCGCTGGTGCCGTCAAAGACCGCGTTGGCCACGTCGGAGATCTCCGCCCGGGTGGGACGGGGCTTCTGGATCATGGACTCCAGCATCTCCGTGGCGGTGATGGCCAGGCCGCCCTTGAGGCGGCACATGGTAATCAGCTGCTTTTGAATGGCGGGCAGCTCCACATAGGGGATCTCCACGCCCATGTCGCCCCGGGCCACCATCAGACCCTCGCAGTTTTCCAGGATGGCCTCCGCGTTGTCCACGCCGGAACGGTTTTCCAGCTTGGCGATCAGCTCGATGTCCCGGCCCCCGTTGGCGTCCAGGAAGCTCCGGACGTCCCGGATATCCTGGGCGGTGGAGACGAAGGAGCAGGCCACAAAGTCCACGTCCTGCTCGATGCCGAACAGCAGATCCTCCTTGTCCTGCTCCGAAAGATAGACCTGCTTGAGGACCTTGTTGGGGAAGCTCATGCTCTTCCGATCCGACAGCTCGCCGCCGATGAGGGTGACGCAGTGCAGCTCCGTATCGGTCTTGGCCTCCACCCGGAACTTCACCAGGCCGTCGTTCACCAGAATGGTGTCCCCCACCTCCAGATCCTGGGGCAGACCCTTATAGCTGACGGTCACACGGGTCTCGTCGCCTTCGATCTCCTCCGTGGTGAAGGTGAAGGGGGCGCCGTCCTCCAGGCGGATCCTGTGGTCCTTGAAGGTGCGGATCCGATACTCCGGCCCCTTGGTATCCAGCAGAATGGGGATGGGCAGGTTCATTTCCTCCCGAACCCGCTTGATCATGTCGATGCGCGCCTTGTGTTCTTCGTGCGTGCCGTGGGAGAAGTTCAGCCGGGCCACGTTCATGCCCGCCTGGATCATGGCCCGCAGGGTTTTTTCGTCAGAGCTGGCGGGACCGATGGTGCAGATGATTTTGGTTCGTTTCATGAGAAGTTCCTCCTTTTTCATCACGATTCCATACGTTCAGGAACCGGAGGCCGAAGATTTCCGAACAGCGAACGGGTTTGTCTCCACCGAAAAAGCCAAGTCTGACAGAATCGGTATACAAGCATCATGCTTTATCACCATATTACTAAATTATCATTTGTGTTGTCAATAGGAAAAGCCGTCTGAGACGACAGGAAAGCGCAAGTTTTCCAGCGGCCTCCATGCCGGAGCCGCTTTGCCGCGAGATAGATCCATACCAAGCAATTCAGCGGCGGTTGCCTGATGAGCGGAAGCAGCGCCCTCCTTTTAAGAACGGTCCTGGATAAGCGAATGCAATGGGTCCATGGAATCACGGTTGACATTATGGTAGTAGGGAAAGGAACTGCGCAAGCCGTATATCGCTATAAAAAATAAAAAAGAGCGCCCCCCCGCCAGAATAGCAAAGGTTCGCTCACCCATTGTATACCACAATTCAGATGGAATTGCAATAGTTTTTTATATGCAACAACAAATATTCTTCTAAGCGGTGGTTTTCTTATGCCGCTTAGCCAGTTAGCTAATTTACTAACAACCAAAAATCAGCAAAACATGCACGTTAAGGGCCGAAAAATGCTCAAAATCGGCAGTTAATAACCACGGATGGTTTCAAATTTGCCCAATACGCCATTGGCCGCGCAAGCAACGTTTCTGTATAGACGCGGGTATATATCAGAAACCGCTTCCAGGGGCAGCCCCTGGGACCCCATAGAGCGGAGATCATTTCTCTGTGTGCAGTCAGCGGCTGCATAGAGAAAAGTGATTTCACAACGGAATCCCGTTGACGAAGGCACGATGCAGCA
>CAMNHH010000054.1 GCA_946539175.1 uncultured Clostridia bacterium
GCTGCGCCTCGGGCTTTGCCGGATCAATCGGAGCGTTTGTCACAGGAATATTTGAATGATTCGCCGCAAAATCATAATCCGCTGCCTTTGACGCTGCTGCCCGCGGTCCCTGTTTTTCAGGATCCGCAGCTGCCCAAATCCGCATCCGATGATTGCTCCATACTGAGTAAACTCAATTCAAATGCGTTCAAAAGCATCTGACAGCGCCGCAGGCGCGTTGGCCTTTCGCATGAGAGCCTTGCAGAGGACCGACGCAGGACCCTCAAGGCATCGGACGGCCGGGACTTCCGAAGGGCGGGGAATGGGATTGCCCGATCAAAATAAGAAACCCAAACACAATACGTCCGAGACAGAAACAGTGCGGTCCCCCAAAGGGGACTGCACTGTTTCCGCAAGAAAAGACTTTTTCCGCGTCGTATGCCATTGGGTGCGGTTTTGCATCAGGCCAGGGAGCAGTACAGCTCCATGTACTTCTGGGCGGGCAGCTGCCAGGAGAAGTCCGCCTCCATGTCGGCCTTGACCAGGGCCTTCCAGCCTTCGGGGTTGTGGAAATAATCCCCCAGAGCCCGGTCAATGGCACCCAGGAAATCGTCGCCGTTGTAGCTCTGGAAGGTGTAGCCCCGGCCCTCGCCGGTCTCCGGGTTGTAGGGCGGGACCGTGTCCTTCAGACCGCCGGTGGCGTTCACCACGGGCACGGTGCCGTAGTGCATGGCGATCAGCTGGCTCAGACCGCAGGGCTCGGACTTGGAGGGCATCAGATAGATGTCCGCACCGCTGTAGACCCGGGAGGCCAGAGCCGAGTCGAAGCGCAGATTCATGGAGAAGCGCTCCGGGTATTCGCTGGCCACCGCCTGCAGGGCGTGCTCGTACCTGGCCTCGCCGGTGCCCACGATCACCAGCTGCAGATCCCGCTCCAGCAGCCGCCGGAGGATGTAGCAGAGGATGTCGATGCCCTTGTGGGAGGCCAGGCGGGTCACCATGGCCAGGATGGGGGCGTCGCTTTCGGGCAGCCCCAGCTCCTTCTGCAGGGCCCGCTTGCAGGCCAGCTTCCCGGCGGGATCGTCGGCACTGTAGTTCCGGGCCAGCGCCTTGTCGGAGCTGGGATCATAGATGCCCACATCGATGCCGTTGGTGATGCCGGTGAGCCGCTCCCCCCGGGAGGCGAGGATGCCGGAAAGCCCGTGGGCGTAGTAGGGATAGCGCAGCTCGTCGGCGTAGGTCTCCGAGACGGTGGTGACCGCGTCGGCCTTGACGATGGCGGCCTTCATGAAGTTGATGCAGCCGTCATAGCTGCAAAGGCCCCGCCACAGGTCATCCAGCCCCAGCACCTCGTTGAAGAACTCGGGACCGGCCTTGCCCTGGTATTCCACGTTGTGAATGGTGAAAACCGTGCGGGCCTCCGGCAGGCGGTCCCGGAACTCGGCTTCCAGATAGATGGGCACCAAGGCGCTCTGCCAGTCGTGGCAGTGGAGGATCTCCGGCCGCAGACCGATGCGGCAGATGCTGGCCAGCACCGCCTTGGCAAAATAGGCAAAGCGCTCGCCGTCGTCATAGAAGCCGTAGATCCCGTCCCGGCAGAAGTAGAACTCGTTGTCGATGAAGTAGACGATGGGGCCGCCGGTTTTGTCGGTGCAGCGGAAGAGCCCCACGTACTGCTGCCGCCAGGTCAGGTTCACGGTGAAGGAGGTCACCAGCTCCGCCGTGACCTTGGGGTCGTACTTGATCTTTTTGTAGTAGGGGAGGAAGATGAGAATTTCATTGCCGGGGATCCGGGCGAGCTCAGCGGGCAGGGCCTGGAGCACGTCCCCGAGGCCGCCCGTCTTGATGAAGGGGGCGGCCTCGGAGCTGATCATGGCAATCCTCATACCACGTCACCCCGGTTGAGGATCACGGGATGCTCCACGGTGCCGATGAGCTTGACGCCGGCATTGATTTTTACGTCCTTGTCCAGGATGCAGTATTCCAGCTGGGCGCCGATGCCGATCTCGGTGTTGGCCATGACCACGCAGTTCTTGACGCTGGCGCCGGTGGAGAGCTTGACGCCCCGGAACAGCACGGAATTGGAGGCGGCGCCCAGCAGCACGCAGCCGTCGGCCACGATGCAGTCGTCGATCTCGGAGTTTTCACCGTAGTAGCAGGGCACCTGATCCCGGACCTTGGTGTAGATGGTCAGGCCGTCCCGGAACAGGCTGTGGCGCACGTTCTTGTCGATGAGAGCCAGGTTGTTGCGGAAATACTCCTCGGTGGACTCGTTGAACAGCGCCACGTTGTGGAACTCGTAGGCGTTCACGGACAGCAGGCCATCGGCCCAATCCTGCAGGATGAACTCCCGCTCGAAGCGGTAGCGGTTGTGGGCCACGCACGCGGCGGCGGCCTTCAGCAGCAGGTCCTTGCGCATGATGAACATACCCATGGAGGCCAGATAGTCCTCGGGAGCGGCGTAGTCCACGGCCATGTCGGCGATCTCGCCCGCCTCGTCCAGACGGACGGCCAGATCCAGCTGCTTATTGCCGTTGGCGATGCCGGCCTTGACCACCACGGTCACGTCCTTGCCGGAGGCGATGTGGGCGTCCATGACCTCCTTCAGGTTGATGGCGCAGATGACGGCGGCGTCGGCCAGGATGATGTACTCCTCCTTGCCCCCCTCCAGATAGGCGCTGCTGGCGGCGGCAATGGCCTCCAGCTTGCCCCGGAAGGTGTTGCTGACGCCCATGGAGTAGGGGGTGATGAACTCCAGCCCGTTCTGCTCCAGCTCCAGATCCCACTCCTCGCCGGAGCCGATGTGGTTCATCAGACTCTGGAAGTTGTACTGGGTGACGATGCCGATGTGGCGGATGCCGGCGTTGGACATGTTGGACAGGGTGAAGTCGATCTGGCGGTAACGGCCGCCGTAGGGAAGAGAGGCCTGGGTGCGCTTGTTGGTGAGCTGGCCCAGGGAGCTGTCATAGATGTTGGCGAAAACAAGACCCATTACGTTTTTCATTGTTCGTTACCTCCTGCCTCAAATGACGTCGCCGGGCTTGACGACCTGATTGACCTCGATCACGTGGTCCTTGCCCACCACAGAGATCTGGCGCTTCTCGCCCTGCCGGAAGCTGCCGCCGATGACGGCGCCGGTGCGGACGACGCAGCCCTCGCCAATGATGGCGTTGCGGATGATGACGCCGTCCTCAATGACGGTATTGGGCATGATGACCGAATCCTCGATCATGGCGCCCTTGCCCACCTTGCAGCCGGTGGAGACCACGCTGTGGCGGATGTCGCCGTAGATCTCGCAGCCCTCGGCGATCAGGCAGTTAACGTTCTTGGAGCCGGTGTCGATGTAGGAGGCGGGCAGCGCGTAGTTCCGGGCGAAGATGGGGGCGGAGCCGTCGCCGTAGAGGTTGAACTCGGGATCGGTGCCCAGCAGCTCCATGTTGGCCTCCCACAGGGAGGAGATGGTGCCCACGTCCTTCCAGTAGCCCTCGAAGTCATAGGCAAAGAGCTTGTGGCCGGCGTTCAGAATGGCGGGGATCACGTTCTTGCCGAAGTCGTTCTCGGATTCGGGATTCTCCTCGTCCTCGGTGAGGAACTTCTTGAGGATGCTCCACTTGAAGACGTAGATGCCCATGGAGGCGTTGTTGGACTTGGGCTGCTTGGGCTTTTCCTCGAACTCGTAGATGGAGCCGTCGGGGTTGGTGTTCATGATGCCGAAGCGGGAGGCCTCCTCCATGGGGACCTTCCGGACGGCGATGGTCACGTCGGAGTCGTGCTCCTCGTGGTACTTGATCATCTTGGCGTAGTCCATGCGGTAGATATGGTCGCCGGAGAGGATCAGCACGTTGTCCGGGTCATAGCGCTCGATGAATTTGATATTCTGGTAGATGGCGTTGGCAGTGCCCTTGTACCACTCGGACTTCTTGGAACCGGCGTAGGGGGGCAGCACCTGTACGCCGCCGTGGGAACGGTTCAGACCCCAGGGCTGACCGTTGCCGATGTACTCGTTGAGCTCCAGAGGCTGGTACTGGGTCAGGATGCCCACGGTATCGATGCCGGAGTTGACGCAGTTGGAGAGGGGGAAGTCGATGATGCGGTACTTCCCACCGAAGGGGACGGCGGGCTTGGCGGTGTTTTCCGTCAAGACGTAGAGGCGGGTGCCCTGGCCGCCGGCCAGAAGCATGGCAACGCAGCGCTTTTTCTGGAAGTTCATGGTGTTCGGGTCTCCTTTACATTATTGTTTATTTGGTTTTTTTTCGTTCCTGGTTTTTCTTCCCTTGGGCTTGTAGAACAGCACGGACAGGGGAGGCAGGGTGAATTCCGCGGAATAGGCCAGCTCCCCCCAGGGGCTTTCCTCCGCGACAATCTCGGGCAGCTGGGTATCCCAGCCGCCGTACTGCTTCGCATCGGAGTTCAGCACCAGCTCGTAGGCCCCGGCTCTGGGCAGACCCAGGCGGTAGTGCTCCCGCTTCACCGGGCAGAAGTTGCAGATGCCGATGATCTCCCGGCCCTTGTCGTCGATGCGGCGGAAGGCGATGACGGAGTTGTCCCGGTCGTCGCAGGAGATCCAGCGGAAGCCGTCCCAGCTCTGATCGTTCTGCCAGAAGGCGGGGGTGTTCAGATACAGGTGGTTCAGATCCTTCACGAAGGTCTGCATCTGCCGGTGGCTCTCATAGTCCAGCAGCAGCCAGTCCAGCCCCTGGTTTTCGTTCCACTCGATGAACTGGGCGAACTCGTTGCCCATGAAGTTCAGCTTCTTGCCGGGATGGCCCATCTGCCAGCCGAAGAAGGTCCGCAGATTGGCGAACTTGTCCACGTAGTAGCCGGGCATCTTCTGGATCAGAGAACACTTGCCGTGGACCACCTCGTCGTGGCTCAGAGGCAGAATGTAATTCTCCGAGAAGGCGTAGGTCATGGAGAAGGTCAGGTTGTCGTGGGAATACTTGCGGTAGATGGGGTCCTGGGACATGTAGCGCAGATTGTCGTTCATCCAGCCCATGTTCCACTTGAACAGGAAGCCCAGACCGCCGTCGGAGGTGGGACGGGTGATCAGCGGGAAGGCGGTGGATTCCTCCGCCACCATGATGGGCTGCTTCCGCACGGAGAAGGCCGCCTCGTTCAGCTTCCGCAGGAAGGCGATGGCCTCCAGATTCTCCCGGCCGCCGAACTTGTTGGGCCGGTAGTTGGGCCGGTTGTAGTCCAGATACAGCATGGAGGCCACGGCGTCCACCCGGATGCCGTCGATGTGATACTGCTCCAGCCAGAAGATGGCGCTGGAGATCAGGAAGGAGCTGACCTCGGGCTTGCCGTAGTCGTAGATCCGGGTGGTCCAGTCCGGGTGCTCGTTCATCATGGGGTCGGACAGCTCGTAGCAGCAGGAGCCGTCGAACTCATACAGACCGTTCACGTCCTTGGGGAAGTGGGCGGGGACCCAGTCCAGAATCACGCCGATGCCCGCCTGGTGCAGCTTGTCGATGAGCTCCATCAGCAGATAGGGCTCGCCGTAGCGGGAGGTGGGGGCGAAGTAGCCCGTCACCTGGTAACCCCAGGAGGGGTCGTAGGGATATTCGGTAATGGGCATCAGCTCCACGTGGGTATAGCCCATTTCCTTCAGATAGGGGATCAGCTGATCCGCCAGCTCGGAATAGCCGTAGGGGACGTTGCCCTCCTTCCGGCGCCAGGAGCCGAAGTGCATTTCGTAGATGTTCAGAGGCCGCTTGAGGATGTTCTGCCGGTTCTGGTTGGCCCGCCAGAGGCCGTCGTGCCACTTGTGTCGGGTCAGATCACAGATGATGGAGCAGGTGTCCGGGCGGTAAGCGGTGCGGAAGCCGTAGGGGTCGGTCTTGTCCACCTCCCGACCGTCGGCGCCCACAACAAAGTACTTGTAGCTGCAGCCCACCCGCGCCCACTTGGACCAGACCTCCCAGATGCCGTGGGAGATCTTGGTCATGGGCAGGTCGCCCTTGTTCCAGAAATTGAAATCGCCGATGACGCTGACGTAGCGGGCGTTGGGCGCCCAGACCCGGAAGACCCATCCTTCTATGCCCTCCCTGGTTTCGGGGTGACAGCCCAGCAGCTCGTAGGCCCGGATATTGTCGCCCCGGTGGAAGGATTCCACCATCAGCCTTACATTCTCGTCCATGTTCGTTCCTCCCGATGTCCCGGCGGCGGGAGCCGTCCGGATATGATACGAATATAAGATTTTATAATATTCCATTTCTATTATACTGTTTTTTTTGAAGATTGCAACGATTTCCTTTCGATTTTATGTACAAATCCGGGAGCTTTATTTTGTAAGAAATGACGAGTTCTCATTTTTTGTTGTTATTTTCGGGACTTTATGATATAGTATTTGTAATATACGTAAAGGAGACGATCACCATGCAAGACCCGAAACGATATACCGATTACGCCGTGGAGCAGGCGGCGAAGCTCCTGTCCATCCCCAGCCCCACCGGCTATACCGCCGAGGCGGAGAACTGGCTTCTGAAGACCTTCCGGGACCTGGGCTATGAGCCCGTCCACACCGTTAAGGGCGGCGTTCTGGTGGACCTGGGCGGCGCGGACCGGGAAAACGGCCTTCTGCTGGAGGCCCACTGCGACACCCTGGGGGCCATGGTGGCGGAGATCAAGGGCTCCGGCCGTCTGCGGCTGGTCCCCCTCGGGGGTCTGCCCGCGGTGATGGCCAACACCGAGACCTGTCGGGTGGTCACCAAGTTCGACGGGGCGTACGAGGGCACCATCCAGATCTGCAACGCCTCCACCCACGTCAACGGGGAACTCAGGACCCTGGTCCCCAGCTATGACAATATGGAGCTGGTTCTGGACGAACCGGTCTCCAACGCCGAGGAGGTAAAGGCCCTGGGCATCGGGGTGGGGGACGTGGTCTGCCTCAACCCCCGCACCACCGTCACGGAAAAGGGCTACATCAAGAGCCGTTTTCTGGACGATAAGCTCTCCGTCGGCATTCTGATTGCCCTGACGAAGTACCTGAAGGAGCAGGGCGTGACGCCAACCCGTCGGGTCTATCTGCACTTCACGGTTTATGAAGAGGTGGGCCACGGCGGCGCGGGCTCTGTGCCCGGCGGCGTGACGGAGGCCATCTCCGTGGATATGGGCTGCGTGGGCAGCGGCCTGCAGTGTACCGAGCGGCAGGTTTCCATCTGCGCCAAGGATTCCGGCGGCCCCTACAGCTATGAGGTGGTCCGCAAGCTGATCGCCGCCGCCAAGGCCCAGGGGGCGGACTACGCCGTAGACGTCTATCCCCACTACGGCTCCGACGTGGAGGCCACGCTGGGCGCCGGCTGGGACCTGCGCCACGGCCTCATCGGCCCGGGCGTCTATGCCTCCCACGGCTACGAGCGCAGCCACAAGGACGGGGTGGAGAATACCCTGAAGGTGCTTGTCGGGTATATCAACGAATAGGGGGAGAGAAGCGATGGAACCCATTACGCAAAAGGATCTTCTGAGCTATCAATTCCTCTCCGGCCTGCGCTTCGCGCCGGGGGGAGAGCGGGCAGCCTTCGTGGCGGCCTCATCCAACCTGGAGGAAAATTGCTACGAGCGGCGGCTATGGCTCTATGAGAAGGGCGGCCTGCGGCAGCTCACCGATCTGGGCAAGGAGGGCAGCTTCCTCTGGATCGACCCGCACCGGCTGATCTTCCCGGCGGTCCGCTCCGCCAGGGAGAGGAAGCGGGCTGAGGCCAAGGAGGAATTCACCTCCTATTACGTGCTGGACGTTCGGGGCGGCGAGGCCCTGCCCTACATGACCCTGCCCTTCGCCGCGGAGTCCATCCGGCTGCTGGATACGGATCTCTTCCTGGTCACCGCCGGGGTGGACAAGGCAAAGCCCACCCTCTGGCAGGCCTCCGACGAGGAGAAGGAAAAGGCCCGCAAGGAGAAGGAAGAGGAAAAAGACTACGAGGTCTTCACCGAGCTGCCCTTCTGGTCCAACGGGCGGGGGGTCACCAACGGCAGGCGGACCCTGGCCTATCTGGTGAACCGGGAGCCCCTGGACATTGTGCCGCTGATGAAGGCGCCGGAGGATCTGATCTGCCAGACCGTCCTGGAGGACGAGATCCTGCTGGCCTACATGCCCTGGCAGGTGAAATACCCCCTGCAGGGCTTCTGCCTGCGGACGGTGAACTGGCGCACCGGCCAGGTCCGGGAGCCGGTGGACAACTGGGAGCTGCGGCCCGAGGGCCTGGAGACCGTGGGGGACAAGGTGCTGCTGCTGGCCACCGAGGGCAAGCGCCACGGGCTCAACGAGAACGCCTGGGTCTACGAGCTGGATCCCCGCTCCGGCGAGATCCGGCTGCTGCGGCAGGAGGAGTACAATATGTACAACTCCGTGGGCTCCGACTGCCGCCTGGGCGGAGGCCGGCAGGCCGTCGGGACGCCCGAGGGGCTCTATCATCTGACCACCCGGGAGGGCAGCGCCGTCCTGCATCTGCTGAGGCCCGACGGCGAGGATCTTCCCATCTACACCGCCGAGGGTGCCATGGACTGCTTCGACGTCTGCAATGGGGAGCTGCTCTGCGTGGGCCTCTATGACATGCGCCCGCAGGAGCTCTACGCGGGCAGGCTGGGGGAACAGAAGCTGACCCGGATCTCCCATTTCAACGACGCCGCCCTGGAGGGCCGCTACGTGGCCCGGCCGGAGCCCCTCACCGTCCACAGCCGGGACTGGCAGATCGGCGGCTGGGTGCTGAAGCCCAGGGACTTTGATCCCTCCAAAAGCTACCCCGCCGTTCTGGACGTCCACGGCGGGCCCAAGACCGTCTACGGTCCGGTGTTCTATCATGAGATGCAGCTCTGGGCCTCCATGGGCTACTTCGTCTTCTTCTGTAACCCCATGGGCAGCGACGGACGGGACAACAGGTTCATGGATATCCGGGGCCATTACGGCGACACGGATTACGCCAATCTGATGGACTTCACCGACGCCGTGCTGGCCCAATATCCCCAGATCGACAAGCGGCGCCTCTGCGAGACCGGCGGCAGCTACGGCGGCTTTATGACCAACTGGATCATCGGCCACACGGACCGCTTCTGCTGCGCCGCGTCCCAGCGCTCCATTGCCAACTGGCTGGGCTTCTACGGCATGTCGGACATCGGCTTCTACTTTGCCGCCGATCAGACCGGCGGAGACATCTACGACAGCCCGGAGAAGATGTGGGCCCAGTCCCCCCTGAAGTACGCCGCCAGGGTCAGCACCCCCACCCTGTTCATCCACTCCGACGAGGACTACCGCTGCCCCATGGCGGAGGGTGTCCAGATGTACGCCGCCCTGGTGGACTGCGGCGTGGAGGCCCGGCTCTGCCTCTTCCACGGGGAGAATCACGAGCTTTCCCGCTCCGGCAAGCCCAAACACCGCCAGCGCCGTCTGAAGGAGATCACGGACTGGTTCGAGCAGCACGCCAGATAAGACGTTCCCCAGAATCATCAATCGGGAGGCGAGAATATGTCAGAAGAAATCCAGGAAACCGTTCAGAATCCAGCGGAGCCTGTTTCACAGGCGGCCGCAGGGCCGGAAGCCCCGGCTGAGCAGAAGCCCAAGGAGGAAAGGAAACGCTTTCATTGGTGGACCCCTCTGTGGATTGTGGAGCGGGATTTTTTGAACACCCTTTGTCAGAGCGTGACGCCTGAGGTGGTTCACACCCGCCTGAGCTATCTGCTGGAGTGGTACAGCCGGAAAGCCCAGCGCAACAAGCACTGCTACAATATCACCCGGATCTTCAGCTATGCCATACCCTGTGTGATTTCCCTGATCAGCGTCTATGCCGCCGGGCAGGACAAACCGGAAGCCGTCAAGGCGGCCGTCACTGCGACGGCGGCCCTGTCTGCCCTGCTGGTGGCGCTGCATCATCTGATCGACCATTATCGCTATTATGAGAACTGGATCCGGTATCGCCGTTCCGCCGAGCTGCTGAAGGAGCAGGCGGAGCTCTACCTGAACCGCTCCAGACCCTATAACAGCAAGAACAGCGAGAAAAACGCCCTGCAGCTGGCGCAGAACATCGAAGCGGTGGCCAAGGACGAGCTCAAGGAATGGGTCAGCCTGCGCTGGGAGAGCCATCAGACCCTCTCCCAGGACAATCAGAGCGCGATCCATACGGCGGAGCATTCAAGCGCCGCCGGCGCAGCCGCCCAGGAGGCGGAGCAGCCGGAAGAGAGCCCGGAGGCCGAAGCCCAGACGGAACCCGTCGCGGAACCGGAAGAGCCCGCCGCGGAGTGAGGCCCTCCATGAAAACACGAAAGCGCATCGTCTTTTCCGGCCTGGTGCAGGCCGTGGGCTTCCGCTGGCGGGCCAGGCAGGCCGCCCGGCTCTACGGCTGCACCGGCTGGGTGCGGAACGAGGACGACGGCAGCGTCACCATGGAGATCCAGGGGGAGGAGGCCGTCATCGGCCGGGTGATCCGGGTCCTTGAGAATGACCGCTTCATCCGCATTACCGGCATGGACAGCCGCACCCTTCCGCCGGATCCCGGGGAGCGGGACTTTCGCGCCGACTACGGCTGGTAGCGCGAACAGGCAGAAGAAACCAAAGGCGAGACGCCCCGCGGCGTCTCGCCTTCTTGACTATTTCAGTACGTGAAACCAGTAGATCAGAGCTTCTCCCACCAGGCACAGGGGAAGGGCCGCCAGAGCGTCCAGCACGGAATGCTGCTTGACAAAGAAGGTCGCGGCGATGATCAGAAGCACCAGGAAGGCCAGCAGCAGCTTCCACCACAGAGGCGTTTGCTTCCGGTGCAGAAACACGGAGAGTATGGCGATGGAGTAGCCTGCGTGGAGGGAGGGCAGGACCCCCGTGGGGGTGTCAAAGCTGTAAATGATGCCGATGATCCAGGTAAAGAAATTCTCCCGGGGCAGGGGATCGGGCCGCAGCAGCTGGATGTTGGGCCAAAGGGCGTAGACCAGCATGGCCCCCGCCTGGGTGATCATAATGTAAATGGATAAGCGCCGGAAATTGGGCACGTCGTAGAGCAGAAGATACAAAAGCGAGCCCGCCACCAGCAGATACCAGCCCACGTAGGGCAGCACGAAAACTTCGCAGAAGGGGATCGCGTCGTCCAGGGCGCAGTGGACCTGGTGGCAGCTTTCGTAGGGAATCAGGTTTTCCGTGATGAAGTACAGAGCAAAATATGCCAGCCAGCCGCCCAGCAGCAGCAAATGCCGGTATTGCGGGGAAGCGAGATTGGACAGCCGCAGTTTGCGGTAGTCCACCGTGGGTTGTCGCATGGCCCTACACCTCCTCCTGGCGATTGTAATGCCAGTATTTTCTGGGCTGGGGCCGATAGGGGACGACCTTATGCCGGGGCAGGGCCTCCGCCATGGCCGTGATGGCGTCCATCAGCTCCGTTTTGATCCGCTGCCGTTCGTGGTCCATGGGGGCTTCCGGATCGAAGCGTATGGGGGCGCCGAAGCAGAGCCTGCGGAGGGCCGGACAGAGGTACATGGGGACGAAGGCCAGGCGCTTCCCGGTGCGGCGGTACCAGAGCTTGGCGGTGTCGATGAAATGATCCTGAAAATCGTCCAGAATGTGATTGTAGCGCTGATCGTGCTCCGGGAAGATCACCACGCTCTTCCCGGCCTCCAGCGTCTGGATCGTGGCCCGGAAGGTGGAGAGGACCCGGTTGTCCCGATAGACGGGGATCGTCTCGGCCTGGTTGAAAATCAGCACCGCCAGCGGCACGATGGCGTGGGAGAGCAGCTTATAGAGGGGTTGTTTCCATTTCGCGTTCTGGGACCAGAAATCCCGGTAGGCGTATTCCGCCACCTGACTGCGCTCCATCATCTCCGAAGCGCACCAGGTCTTCCGCTCCACAGGCATCCGCAGCTCACTGACAAGCGGCCCGTGGGCCTGGCAGTGATTGCCTACGAAGATAACTGCCTCCGGCGGGATCTGCTCCGTTCCCTCCGGACTGATTTTGGGATAGATAAAGTCCACGCTTTTTTTGATGAAGCGATAGCGCCGCCGCGCTGCCTGTTCTCCCATTACGCTGCCTCCAATTCTCAGTTCACTCCAGCAAATAAGAAAATTATAGCGCCGATTTCTGAACGAAGTATGAACGAATTGTAAAACACAATATTTATTTTTGGATCGAACGGAAATTTTTCTGAAAAAACCATTTGACTTTTTTGCTTTCCTGTGGTATATTATACGGGCCGCATTGAAAGGGTAGAAGTACAGCTCTGTCTGTCACCCCCAGAGCGAGACTACAGAAAGGTAGAGAACACTATGCAGGCGATTATCGTTACCGGTGGTAAGCAGTACAATGTCTCCGAAGGCGACGAGCTCTTCATCGAGAAGCTCAACGTCAACGCCGACGAGACTGTCACCTTCGATCAGGTGCTGGCCATTGTGGACGGCGAGAACTCCAAGTTCGGCACCCCCGTGGTTGACGGCGCTTCTGTCGAAGCCAAGGTCCTGAAGAACGGCAAGTCCAAGAAGGTCACCGTCTTCAAGTACCGTCCCAAGAAGGACAGCAAGTCCCTCCGCGGCCACAGACAGCCCTACACCAAGGTCAAGATCGAAAAGATCCACGCTTGATCCTATGATCCGGGTTGAATTTTTCGATCAGGAGGGGAGAATCAGCGGATTCTCCGTCTCCGGCCACAGCGGCTATGCCGAGGCAGGCGCGGACGTGGTCTGCGCGGCTGTCTCCGCGGCTGTCACCTTTGCCGACGCCACCATCCGGGACGTGCTGGGGGAGTCGGCAAAAACCAAGGTTGACGAGGGCAGCGCCACCGTCATCCTGACCCTCCCTGCCAGGTGCGACAACGAAGAAGCGGTCCAGGCCGTGCTCACGGGCATGATGCTGACCCTCGGCGCACTCAGGGACGACTATCCTGATTATATCGAAGTTATGGAGGTGTAACACATGCTGAAAATCGGTTTCCAGTTCTTCGCGCATAAGAAGGGCGGCGGTTCCACCAAGAACGGCCGTGATTCCGAGTCCAAGAGATTGGGCGTCAAGCGGGCTGACGGTCAGTTCGTCCTGGCCGGCAACATTCTGGTCCGCCAGAGAGGCACCCACATCCATCCCGGTCACAACGTCGGGATCGGCAGCGACGACACCCTGTTCGCTCTCATTGACGGTAAGGTCAAGTTCGAGCGCCTGGGCAAGGATCGCAAGATGTGCTCCGTTTACGCAG
>CAMNHH010000055.1 GCA_946539175.1 uncultured Clostridia bacterium
TTGTAGTCCTCGATGCGCTGGGCGTTGAGGGCCTTTTTCATCTCATAGCGGGCCTCCTCGCTGTTGGCGCTGTCGAAGTAGCCGTTGGCGTTGACTCTTGCCATGTCGTACATGGTCATGGCGGCGGTAGCCTTGATCCGGGTATCCAGGGCCGCGGTGTTCAGGGCCATGCCGCCCCAGCCGCAGATCCCGAGAATGCCGATCCGGGCCGGGTCCGCGTCCTCCCGGACGGAGAGGTAGTCCACGGCGGCCATGAAGTCCTCGGTGTTGATGTCGGGAGAGGCCATATAACGGGGTTCGCCGCCGGATTCGCCGGTGAAGGAGGGGTCAAAGGCCAGGGTCAGATACCCCCGCTCCGCCAGGGTCTGGGCATAGAGGCCGGAGCACTGCTCCTTGACCGCGCCGAAGGGGCCGCAGACCGCGATGGCGGGCAGCCTGCCCTTGGGGTTCTTCGGGGCGTACAGGTCGCCCGCCAGGGTGATGCCGTAGCGATTGACAAAGGTGACCTTGCTGTGTCTGACCTTGTCGCTCTTGGGGAAGGTCTTGTCCCAGCGCTTGCTGAGCTTGAGTTCCTGGGTCTTCATCATAAACAACAACGCTCCTTTTATTTCGTTTCTGACGATATCATAGCATATTGCCGTTTCCTTTGCAAATGGTTATAATGAATATCATGATATTCTAAATACGAATATCCAAAAGCAATTTGGCGCGTGTCAAACTGCTTTCGGGTATTCGCTTGCGGCGGCCCCGGCGGAGCGCGCGAGCCGGGCCGCGGAGCTGCCGCACGTGACCGGGCCCACCCCGGTCAAGGCGCTGAAGCAGGCGTTGGGAAAGCTGCTCCTGATCCGACGCAGCCTCACCCTTCGCTGACAGGGGCGGGCGTTCTGCTCCGGGATCGGCTCCGCGCAGGGTCCCATACGCCGCCTTCCCCGCGAAGGGCAGGCTATTTCACGCCGCCGAAGCGGCGGCTGCGCTTGTTGTAGGCCTCGATGGCCAGATCCAGATCCCGGGGGCCGAAGTCCGGCCAAAGGGTGTCGGTGAAGTAATACTCCGCGTAGGCGCTCTGCCAGAGCAGGAAGTTGGAGATCCGCTCCTCTCCGCTGGGCCGGATGATCAGATCCGGGTCCGGCACCCCGGCGGAATAGAGCAGGCCGGAGAAGACCTCGTCGGTCAGCTCCTCGGGCCGGGCCTCCCCTGCCGCGCACTTGGCGGCGAAGCTCCGGGCCGCCCGCAGAATCTCGTCCCGGCCGCCGTAGTTCAGGCAGAAATTCACCTGGACGCCGTCATATTGCTTGGAGCGCTCCGCGGTCTCCTCCGCCTCAGCCCGGAGGGTGGGCGAAAGCCGTGACAGATCCCCGAAGAAGCAGAAGCGGACCCGGTTCTTGTCCATGTCCCGGAGCAGCTCCCGCAGGTACTTCTCCAGCAGCTCCATGATGGTGTTGACCTCTTCCTGGGAGCGCTTCCAGTTTTCGGTGGAGAAGGCGTAGACGGTCAGATACTTCAGACCGATGGACTTGGCATAGTTGGCGATGGTGCGGAAGGCCTCCGCTCCCACCTTGTGCCCCGCCGTCCGGGGCAGGCCCCGCTTTTTGGCCCAGCGCCCGTTGCCGTCCATGATGATGGCGATATGGGTGGGCAGCTCCATGGGTTTGCTGTCGGTTTTTTTGTTGAAGATGGGCATAACGATCTCCTTTTCGCATTGTGGTTCAGGTCCCGGGCAGCCAGGCTTGGACGACGGCAGCCCAGGGGGCGTAGGCATTGAAATTCAGGTGCAGGCCGTCCCGGGTCAGAGACGGGTCCAGGGCGCCGTCCTTCTCATAGGCGGCATAGAGATCCGCAAAGGCCAGACCTCTCTCCCCGGCAAGACCCTCCAGACCGGCGTTGAAGCGGCGGACCGCGTCGTTCATCTCCCCCGTGGGGTCCAGCTCCGCCGACACGGGCAGGACGGACTGGACGATGAGCTCCGCCGCCGGACAGGCGTCCCGCAGGGCGTCCAGCAGGGCCGCGTACCGGTCCAGGCAGTCGGCCGCGTTGTCGGGCCGCAGGGAGTTGATGCCCCCCAGGACAAAGATCCGGGCGGGCTTTTCCCGCCGCACCTGGGGCACCCGGCGCAGCAGATCCGACAGGGTGTCGCCGTAGACGCCCAGGTTCACGATCCGCAGATGGGGGAACAGCCGGTCAAAATTCCCGTCGCAGGTGATGGAGTCCCCGAAGAAAACCGCGTCGCAGGCATATTGCATGGGTTCAACCGTCCTCTCGTTGATTTCGCCGCTTCGATCCGTTTCCTCTTGCGCGATCCTGCCGGAACAGGCGGCAAGCAGAACAAGCATCGCGGCAAGAAGAAGCAGGCCCTTTTTCCCGCTCACCTCGTATCCCCGCTTTCCTCCGCCTCGGATTTCTTCCGATCGGGAATCGGAATCGGAGCGCCATGAAAACAGACGACTGACCATCTCCCCTCCAGGCAGCCCATAAGCAGGCGGTCAGACATAGAATGACCTGCGTCCGGGAGATCATGACAGGCTTTTCTCATACCGGTCTTGATCCGTTGGAAGCGCTTCAAGCAGGCCGGATCATAGGCGCCGCCCTTGCCGTAGATGATATTCAAAAATCCCTGAACGTCCGGCTCGGTATGGACAAAATAAATTGGATGGGACATTTGTGGCTCGGGCCTTGTCGGAACCCCCGGGGGGCGTCCAGAGGCCGCCTCTGCACAAACTATGAACGATGCGTTATGAACGCATTGTTTTACGTTGCTCAGCTTTCACGTTTCATTTGGAAAAGCGGGCCTTGCGGCCCGCTTTGATTTACAGCTCCATGAGCTCCTTTTCCTTGACGGCGCAGGCCTCGTCCACCTTCTTGATGTACTTGTCGGTGAGCTCCTGCAGATCCTTTTCGGCCTTCTTCTGGTCGTCCTCGGTGATCTCCGCGTTCTTCTTCAGCTTCTTGATGTAGTCCATGGCGTCCCGGCGGACGTTGCGGACCGCCACCTTGCCGCCCTCGCCCAGGTTCTTGACCTGCTTGGTCAGATCCCGGCGGCGCTCCTCGGTGAGCTGGGGGAAGACCAGCCGGATCACGCGGCCGTCGTTCTGGGGGTTGATGCCCAGGTCAGAGGCCTGGATTGCCTTCTCGATGGGCTTCAGCAGGCTGGCGTCCCAGGGCTGGATCATCAGAGTCCGGGCGTCGGGAGAGCTGACGTTGCCCACCTGGCCGACGGGGGTGTCCACCCCGTAGTAGGGCACAGAGATCCGGTCCAGCAGACGGGCGTTGGGGCGTCCGGTACGGATGCCGCCGAAGTCCTCCTGGAGCACCTCCAGAGTCCTTTCCATTTTTCTGGTGAATTCCTTGAAATCAACTGCCATTTTTATTTCCTCCTGTTCGTTATTCTCCTACGTAGGTTCCGATCTTTTCGCCGGTGACCACCCGGTAGATGTTCTCCGGGTCCTTCAGGGCGAAGACAACGATGGGCATATGGTTGTCCATGGCCAGGCTGGTGGCGGTGGAGTCCATGACCCCCAGACGGCGGGCCAGGACCTCGTCGAAGCTGATGCGGTCAAACTTCACCGCGCCGGGATCCTTGGCGGGGTCTGCGGAGTAGACGCCGTCGACGTTCTTGGCCAGCAGGATCGCGTCGGCCCCGATCTCCACGGCCTTGAGCACCGCGCCAGTGTCGGTGGAGAAGAAGGGATTGCCGGTGCCGCAGCCGAAGATCACCACGTCGCCCTTCTCCAGATGGCGGACCGCCTTGTCCCGGATGTAGGGCTCCGCGATGCGGGGCATGTCGATGGAGGTCATGACCCGGGCCTTGACGCCGTGCTGCTCCAGGCTGTCACAGACCGCCAGGGCGTTGATCACCGTGGCCAGCATGCCCATGTGGTCCGCCCGGACCCGCTGCATCCGGTCGCCGCCGTCCTTGAGCCCGCGCCAGAAGTTGCCGCCGCCCACCACGATGCCGACCTGGACGCCGGCCTCGACGCAGCGCCTGACCACCTCGCAGACCTGACCGATCACGTCAAAATTCAGGCCGCGATGGGCGTCCCCCGCCAGGGCCTCGCCGCTGACCTTCAGCAGCACCCGCTTGTATTGGATCTCGTTTGCCAAGAGAAACACTCCCTTTCTTTTCATTCCTAATTATTTTACCGTATTTCTGCCGGAATGACAACAAAAATTTTCACGGAATACGTGAATTTTTTATTTCTTTTCGGAAACGGAAAAATTCTTGCATTCCCGGGGCGGGTGTTATATAATAGTATCAAATTTTTCCTGTGAGGTGTTCACAATGGCAGAAGAAGAGCTGAAAAGCTTTGAATCCAAAAACTTCATTCACAGCTTCATTGAGGAGGATATTGCGGAGGGCGGTCAGTTCGCCGGCATGACGGTCCACACCCGCTTCCCGCCGGAGCCCAACGGCTATCTGCACATCGGCCACTGCAAGGCCCTGTGCATCGACTTCGGCACCGCGGAGAAGTTCGGCGGCCTGTGCAATCTGCGGATGGACGACACCAACCCCACCAAGGAGGACACCGAGTACGTGGACGCCATCAAGGAGGACATCCACTGGCTGGGCTTCGACTGGGGCGACCGCTTCTACTACGCCTCCCAGTATTTTGACAAGATGTATGAATGCGCCGAGGATCTGATCAAAAAGGGCCTGGCCTACGTCTGCGAGCTGACCCCCGAGCAGATGAAGGAATACCGGGGCGATCTGAACACCCCGGCCCGCTCCCCCTACCGGGACCGTCCCATGGAGGAAAGCCTGGCGCTCTTCCGCCGGATGCGGGCGGGCGAGTTCCCCAACGGCGCCATGACCCTGCGGGCCAAGATCGACCTGGCCTCCGGCAACTTCAACATGCGGGACCCGGCCATCTACCGGATCAACCACATGCCCCACCACGCCACCGGCGACAAGTGGTGCATCTATCCCATGTACGACTTTGCCCACCCCATCGAGGACGCCATGGAGCACATCACCCACAGTCTCTGTTCCCTGGAATTTGAGGACCACCGGCCCCTGTATAATTGGGTGGTGGAGCACTGCGATCTGCCCGCCAAGCCCCGTCAGATTGAGTTCGCCCGCCTCGGGATCGACCATACCGTCATGTCCAAGCGCAAGCTCCGCAAGCTGGTGGAGGACGGCCGGGTCTCCGGCTGGGACGATCCCCGGATGCCCACCCTCTGCGGCCTGCGCCGCCGGGGCTACACCCCCCTGTCCATCCGCAATTTCTGCGAGCGCATCGGCGTGGCCAAGAACGCCTCCACGGTGGAGTACGCCTTCCTGGAGCACTGCCTGCGGGAGGATCTGAACGAGAGCGCCCAGCGGGTCATGGCGGTGCTGCATCCCGTGAAGCTGGTCATCACCAACTATCCGGAGGGCAAGACCGAGACCTTTGAGGTGGAGAACAACCCCAACCGGCCCGAGGACGGGACCCGGCAGCTCAGCTTCTCCCGGGAGCTTTGGATCGAGGCGGAGGACTTCCTGGAGACCCCCATCCCCAAGTACAAGCGGCTCTATCCCGGCAACGAGGTGCGGCTGAAGGGCGCTTATCTGGTGACCTGCACCGGCTGTAAGAAGAACGCCGACGGCTCCGTCGCGGAGATCTACGCCGAGTACGACCCCGCCTCCCGGGGCGGGAACCCCGCCGACGGGCGGAAGGTGAAGGGCGCCACCATCCATTGGGTGGACGCTCTGACCGCCAGGGACGCGGAGGTGCGGCTCTACGACAATCTCTTCTCCGACCCCGAGCCCGACGCCGCCGACAAGAACTTCCTGGACTGCCTGAATCCCGACTCCCTGGAGATTTTGACCGGCTGCAAGGTGGAGGCCTCCCTGGCCGGCGTGGTGCCTCCCGGACACTTCCAGTTCATGCGGCTGGGCTACTTCTGCCTGGACAGCAAGGACAGCCATGAGGGCCATCTGGTCTTCAACCGCAGCGTCAGCCTGAAGGACAGCTTCAAGCCCTGAGCTCCGGCCCGGCTCCGGGCGGAAATCGGAGAAATTCCTCTTGCAAGCTGCGGGAGAATGGAGTATAATATAGGCGGACCGGAGCTCCGGTCCGCCTATTGCTTTGAAAAAAGGGAAAGGATGCAATGAACATGAAGAAAATCATCAGTCTGCTTCTGGTGCTCGTCCTGATGCTGGCCCTGTTCGTGGGCTGCAAGAGCAACGAGGGTGAGAAGTCCGATCTGAAGCTGGCCCTGGTCGTGGCCGGTCAGTTCGGAGATCGTTCCTTCTACGACTCCTCCAAGGAGGGCGTGGACCGCCTGGCCAAGGACCTGGGCATTCAGGTGACCACCATCGAATGCAACAACGAGAACCACTCCAACCAGATGAAGAACGCTGCCGACAAGGCCGACGTGGTGGTCTGCGTGGGTTGGGAGTTCTTCGATATCGCCACCGTCGCGCCCCAGTATCCCGACGTAAAGTGGATCTGGATCGACAACGCCACCGAGGAGCCCGTGCCCAACGTGCTGAACATCACCTACGCCCAGAATGAGGGCTCCTACCTGGCCGGCTACATTGCCGCCGCCATGTCCAAGACCGGCGTCGTGGGCGCCGTGGGCGGTGAGGATCAGCCTGTCATCAACGACTTCATCGTGGGCTACAAGCAGGGCGCCGCGGCCTACAACGCGGACATCAAGGTCGTGACCAACTACGCCAACTCCTATGACGATCCCGCCAAGGGCAAGGAGTGCGCCCTGGCCCTGGCCGACCAGAAGGCCGACGTGATCTTCCAGATCGCCTCCGCTGCCGGCGACGGCGTCTTTGAGGCCGCCAAGGAGCGGGGCATCTACGCCATCGGTGTGGACTCCGATCAGAAGTACATCAACCCTGACGTCATCATCTGCTCCATGAAGAAGGAAGTGGGCAACTCCATCTATGAGGCCGTCAAGTCCCTGGCCGGCGGCGACGCCTCCAGATGGGGCACCACCTGGGTGGCCGATATGTCCAACGGCTACGTGGGCATCGGCTACGGCAGCGATTCCATGACCCAGCAGGTCCCCGCCGAGGTAAAGACCGCGGTAGAGGAGCTGGCCCAGAAGATCGTCTCCGGCGAAATCAAGGTGGACACCACCAGATAAGCAAGTACCGTCAACGGCGGGGCCGATGGAGCATCGGCCCCGCTTTTCTGAAAGAAGGGAAGACATGAAACAAACAGACGCGGTCATCCGGTTTGAACACATTTCCATGCAGTTCCCCGGGGTGCTGGCCAACGACGACGTAAGCCTGGAGATCCGTCGGGGCGAGGTTTTCGCCCTGATCGGAGAGAACGGTGCGGGCAAGTCCACCCTGATGAACATTCTCTACGGCATCCAGACGCCCACCGCCGGCAGCGTGTACATCAAGGGCGTCCGGGTGGAGGAATACGACCCGAAAATCGTCATTGGGCAGGGCGTGGGCATGGTCCACCAGCATTTTATGCTGGTCCCCTCCTTCACCGTGGCCCAGAATATCGTCATGAGCCGGGAGCCCCGGAAGCATAAGATCTTCTTCGACAACGCCGCCGCTGAGGCCTCCGTCCGGGCCCTGGAGGAGGAATACGGTCTGGTCGTGCCGGAATCCGTGCCGGTGGAGGACATCAGCGTGGGCCTGCAGCAGCGGGTGGAGATTCTGAAGGCACTCTACCGGGGGGCGGAGATTCTGATTCTGGACGAGCCCACCGCCGTGCTGACCCCGCAGGAGACCGACGAGCTCTTCGCCGTCATCCGGCGCATCGTACAGGAAAAGGCGATGACCGTTATCATCATCACCCACAAGCTGGACGAGGTCATGGCCATCTCTGACCGGGTCGGCGTCATGCGGAAGGGCAAGCTGGTGGGGGTCCACGAGACCAAGGATGTGGACGCCCGGAAGCTGGCCTCCATGATGGTGGGCCGCCCCGTGCTCTTCGACGAGCTGGAGCGGACAGGCCTCGTCGGGGACCCGGCCCTGCGGGTGAGCAATCTGCAGGTGTGCGATCACCGGGGCCTGCCCGCCGTCCGGAATCTGAGTCTGGAGCTGCGGGCCGGGGAGATTCTGGGCATCGCCGCCATCGAGGGCAACGGCCAGTCGGAGCTGATCGAGGCCATCACCGGTCTGACCCCCGTGAAGTCCGGTCGGGTGGAGGTGCTGGGAAAGGACGTGACCGGGCAGGATCCCGGCGAGATCCGGGCCGCCGGACTGGCCCACGTGCCGGAGGATCGGCTGAGCACCGGCATCTCCGCCGCCGCCACCGTGGCGGAAAATCTGCTTACCGGCAAGCAGCGGGAGCCCCGCTTCAACCGCTTCGGCTTCCATCAGAACCGGGCCGCCGTCCGCCGTTATGCGGAGGAGGTCTATGAACGCTACGACATCCGCGGCGCGGGCGTGGACGGTCTGGCGGGGGATATGTCCGGCGGCAACATGCAGAAGCTGGTCATCGCCCGGGAATTCGGCTTCGATACCCCGGTGCTCATCGTCTCCCAGCCCACCCGGGGCGTGGACGTGGGCGCCATTGAATTCATCCACAGCCGCATCATGGAAAAGCGCAACCAGGGGGCGGCCATTCTCCTGTCCTCCGCGGACCTGGACGAGGTGTTCCGCCTCTCAGACCGGATCATCACCCTCTACGAGGGGGAGATCACCGGCTCCTTCCGGGCCGGTGAGATCAGCAAGGAGGAGATCGGCCTTTATATGACCGGCAGCAAACGGCAGGGAGGGACGGCGCAATGATCAAGCAGAAAATCAACGTAAAATATCTGATCTCTCTGGGCGTCAGCGTGCTGCTGGCCTTCCTGGTGGGTGCGGTGATCCTGCTCTGCACGGGTCATTCCCCGCTGGAGGCCTACGGCGCCATGTTCTCCGGCGCCTTCTCAGCCTCCCGCCACATTGGCGACGTGCTGGAGTACGCCATGGTCCTGGGGATTTGCGGTCTGGCCTGTGACCTGGGCTCCCGGGTGGGCATTTTCAACGTGGGCGGCGAGGGCCAGCTGCTGCTGGGCGCCATCGCCGCAGCCCAGGTGGGCGCCGCCCTGAACGGCGTCAGCGCCTGGATCGTCATTCCCCTGGCCGCTCTGGCCGCCATCGCTGCGGCGGCGCTCTTTGCCCTGATTCCCGGCGTTCTGAAGGTGAAGCTGAAGGTCAACGAGGTCATTACCACCATCATGCTGAACACCGTGGCGGCCTCCCTGTGTCAGTACCTGGCCAAAGGGCCCTGGAAGAGCTCCAACAAGAATCTGATCGCCGCCACGGAGCAGCTGAACGTCCGCTACTGGTTCGGCGGGCTGATGCGGGGCTCCAATCTCTCCACCGCCATCTTTGCCGCGGCGATCATCGCCTTCCTGGTCTGGTACGTGATGCAGAAGACCACCATCGGCTACGAAATGAAGCTGACGGGGCAGAATCCCCGCTTTGCCCGCTTCTCCGGCATGAGGATCGACCGGAAGATCATCGTCTGCATGGCCATCTCCGGCGCCATGTGCGGCCTGGTGGGCATGTTCCGGGTCTACGGCGCGGAGCATCTGTACCGCTCCAGCGTCAGCAACGACTACTACTTCGAGGGTCTGATGGTGGCCATGATCGCCCGCTATCAGCCCCTGGCCACCATTCTGCTGTCTCTGTTCTTCGCCGTTTTGAAGATCGGCGCGGAGGGGCTGCAGCAGGTGGGCGTTCCCAATCAGATCTATTTGATCATTCAGACCGTTATCATCTTCTTCATGGCCGCTCAGGGGGGCTTCCTGGAGGCCCTGACCCAGAGGCGCGATCTGAAGCAGATTCTGAAAGCCGGGAAGGGGGCGAAGTGAAATGAGTGAATTTGAAAAGATCCTCTCCACGGTGTTCTCCGTGGGCACCCTGCAGCAGATGCTCCGCAGCGCCACCCCCGTAGCCCTGGCGGCCATCGGCGGCTCCATGACGGAGCACGCGGGCATCATGAACATCGGCATGGACGGCATGATCCTCATGGGGGCCTTCTTCGGCGTGCTGGGCAGCTTCCTGGCCCACACGGCCCTGGCGGGCGTGGGTCTGGCCCTGCTGATGGGGGTGCTGGTGGGGATGTTCTTCGCCCTGCTGGTGGTCCGCTACAAGTCCGACGAGTTCATCATCGGCTGCGCCCTGAACACCTTTGCCGTGGGCCTGACCTCCTACCTCTCCCGCAGCTACTTCGGCACCACCGGCACCAAGGGCAACCCCGCTCTGCCCGCCCTGCATCTTCCCTTTCTCAACAAAATCCCCATCCTCGGGCCCATGCTGAACGACCAGTCCCTCTTCGTCTATCTCACCTGGCTCATCATGCTGCTGGCCTGGCTCTTCGTCTACAAGACCCCCTACGGCTTCTGGCTCCGGGCCTCCGGCGAAAAGCCCGACACCCTCCGCACCGCCGGCATCAGCCCCAAGCGGATGAAGTGGATCGCCTCCATTCTCTGCGGCGTGCTCTGCGCCCTGGCCGGGGCCCATCTGTCCCTGGGCCATCTGAACGGAACCTTTGCCGAGAATATGTCCAACTCCCGGGGCTACATCGCCTTCGCCTGCGTGATCTTCGCGGCGGCCAACCCCGCCAAGGCCTATCTGGCCGCCCTGATGTTCGGCTTCTTCGAGGCCATCGGCCTGCGGCTGCAGGGCTACGTCAGCGCGGATCTCACCAACATCATTCCCTACGTCATCACCATCATCATGATGGTCTACGTGGTGGTCCGCAAGCAGCAGCGGAAAAAGAAGGCCGCCCCGGCCTCCGCCTGAGGCAGGCCGGTCCCGGCTCTAAGCCAAAAATAAGGTATGGCGCATATACTCCCCCCCAAGGAGGCGATGCCATGAAACGCAGACTCATCGCAATTCTTGCCGCCCTGGGGCTGCTGGCGGGCTGCGCCGCGTCCCCCGCTGCGGAGCCCACAGCCGAGGCGGCGCCCATCACCGATTCCCTGCAAATCTACTGCTTCCAGGCGGGGAAGGCCGACGCCTTTCTGTTCTGGAACGAGGCAGGGGCCGTGCTCCTCGACACCGGTGAGAGCGGCTTCGGCAAAACGATCCTGGCCAAGCTGGAGGAGCTGGGCATCCAAAAGCTGGACCGGCTCATCATCACCCACTTCGACAAGGACCACGTGGGCGGGGCCAAGAAGCTGCTGGGCTCCATCCCGGTGGATCAAATTCTCCAGAGCGACTGCCCCAAGGAAGGAGCCAGCGCCTACGACAAGTACGTGGAGGCCCTGGCGGAGGCCGGGCTGGAGGCCGTCACCCTGCGGGAGCAGCTCACCTTCCGGCTGGGGGACGCGGAATTCAGCGTCAATCCTCCCGCCCTGGCGCGCTACGGCGAATCCGACAGCAACAATTCCTCTCTGATCGTCAGCGTCACCCACGGCGGCGACAGGCTGCTGTTCACCGGGGACGCGGAGGAGCTGCGGCTGACGGAGTTTCTGAAGACGGAGCCCGCCGTCTGCGCCTTTGTGAAGCTGCCCCACCACGGCCGGTATCAGCCTTCTCTGAAGACCCTGCTGGCGCAGCTCAAGCCCGCCTACGCGCTGATCACCTCCTCGGAGGAGGAGCCCGAGGACGCCGAGACCCTGGCTCTGCTGGCGGAGTACGGGACGGAGTGCTTCCTGACCCGCAGCGCTCCGGTGCTGATCACCAGCGGCCCCGAGGGGCTGACGGTGGAATACGCCACCTGACAAAGCGGACCTGCCTCCCCGCCCCCGGGAAGGCAGGTCCGCCGCGTTATTTTTGCAGAAACAGAAAAGATTTTCACGAAAGCTGTCAACCGTTCTCCGTCTCAAAGCGTCTATACAACAGAAGGCAAATTGCGAGACGGAGGTGTGACCCTTGGAATTGGATACCGGCTTTTTCCCCCTGTATCGGCAGATGATCCGATCCTATTACCTGGCGCCGGAGCTTTCGGCCCGGCAGCTGGCCGCGATTTTGAAGCGGCTGCGGGTCCAGGACCCGGGGCCCGGCCCGGGAAATCATCCCATGACAAAGAACCGCGAGGGAGGTGCGCACCGTGACTGCTAAAAACGACCGTCCGACGGCGGATTTCTCCGGGCTGGTGGAGCAGGCCAGAGCCGGAGACCAGGCCGCCTACACCGCCCTCTACGAGGCCACCAGCCAGGAGCTCTACCGAAGCATCCGGTCCATGGTCCGCAGCGAGGAGCTGGCGCTGGACATTCAGCAGGACAGCTACGTTTTCGCCTTCTCCCATCTGGATCAGCTGGGGGATGCCGCAAAGTTCCCCCACTGGCTGCGGCGCATCGCGGTGAACCGGACCCGCTCCGTGCTGCGCAAGCAGACGCCGGTGCTCTTTACCGAGCTGGAGACTGACGAGGGCAGCAGCCTGCCGGAGCTGGCGGATCTGAGTCCGGAGGGCTCCCCGGAGCTGAGCCTGGAGCGGAAGGAGACCGCCCGGCTGGTGCGGGAGATCATGGACGAGCTCTCCGTGGGCCAGCGGATGCTGGTGGGCATGTACTACTACGAGCAGATGCCCGTTGAGAAAATCGCCCAGGATCTGGGCGTCAAGCCCGGCACCGTAAAGACCCAGCTCTTCCGCAGCCGCAAGAAGATCGAGGCGGCGGTGAAGCGGCTGGAGGCCCAGGGCGTGAAGCTATACGGTCTGTCTCCCCTGCCCTTCCTGCTGGCCCTGCTGAAAAAGACGGCCCCCGCGGAGGAATCCGGCAAGGCGGTGCTGGCCGGAAGTCTGACCAAGTCCGGCGTCGCGGCGGAGGCCGCCGCGGTCCACGTGGGCCGCAGCTTCTTCCAGACTGCCCTGGGCCGGGTGGCCTTGGGCGTCCTGGCCGCCGCAGCCCTGGGCGGCGGCGTGCTGGGCTACCGCTGGCTCCGGCAGGAATTCAAAATGGGCGACCATCAGCCCCCCACCTCCGTGGAGAGCGAGGAAAACCTCC
>CAMNHH010000056.1 GCA_946539175.1 uncultured Clostridia bacterium
GCCGCATCCTGGCGGTGCCGGGCCTGGAGGCCAACGACGTGGACGCCGCCCTGGTCCACGAGGCTGCCATCGGCAAGATCGCCGGCGAGCAGCTGATGAAGCTGATGACCCTGGGCCTCACCGAGCAGGAGGCCGAGGAGCAGATCATCAACGGCTTCCTGAAATAAAAAGAATCTTATAACGGAGGTTCATCCACAATGAATAATACCGAAAAGACCATGGACAAAATCGTGGCCCTGTGCAAGAACCGGGGCTTCATCTTCGCGGGCTCCGAGATCTACGGCGGCCTGGCCAACACCTGGGACTACGGCCCCCTGGGCACCCGGCTGAAGAACAACGTGAAGGACGCCTGGCGCAAGCGCTTCATCCAGGAGCGGCACAACTCCTTCGAGGTGGACGCCGACATCCTCATGAATCCCAGAGTCTGGGAGGCCAGCGGCCACGTGGGCTCCTTCTCCGATCCCCTGCTGGACTGCAAGGAGTGCAAGATGCGCTTCCGGGCCGACAATCTCATCGACGAGTTTGACCCCGAGGCCCATGCCGACGGCATGACCAAGGAGGAGATGTTCGACTACATCAAGGCCCATTCCATCCCCTGCCCCCACTGCGGCAAGCACAACTTCACCGACATCCGGGAATTCAACCTGATGTTCCAGACCTACCGGGGCGTCACCAACGACGCCAAGTCCGTCATCTACCTGCGGCCCGAGAACGCCCAGGGCGAGTACGTCAACTACCCCAACGTGCTGCGCTCCATGCGGGCCAAGCTGCCCTTCTCCATCGGCCAGATCGGCAAGGCCTTCCGCAACGAGATCACCCCGGGCAACTTCACCTTCCGCACCATCGAGTTCGAGCAGATGGAGTTCCAGACCTTCTGCAAGCCCGGCGACGATCTGGAGCTCTACGAGTACTTCAAGAACTACGGCAAGCAGTTCTTCGAGGACCTGGGCCTGCCCGCGGAGAACCTGCGCTTCCATGACCATGAGAAGCTGGCCCACTACGCCGCCGCGGCCTGCGACATCGAGTTCCTCTTCCCCACCCTGGGCTGGGGCGAGATCAACGGCACCCATGACCGCACCAACTTCGATCTCAGCCGCCACCAGGAGTACTCCGGTCAGAAGATGGACTATCTGGATCCCTACACCGGCGAGCGCTATATCCCCTACATCGTGGAGTCCACCTACGGCCTGGACCGCACCGTCCTGGCCCTGCTCTGCCAGGCCTACGACGAGGAGCTTGTGGACGCCGCCAAGAACGACGTCCGGGTGGTCCTGCACCTGAAGCCCTCCGTCGCCCCCATCAAGGCCTCCATCCTGCCCCTGTCCAAGAAGCTGGGGGACAAGGCCATGGAGATCCGGGACGAGCTGGCCAAGTCCTTCATGGTGGACTATGACGACACCGGCTCCATCGGCAAGCGTTACCGCCGGGCCGACGAGATCGGCACCCCCTACTGCATCACCGTGGACTTCGACACCGTGGGCGACCCCGAGAAGGGCGTCGAGCCCGACCGTGCCGTCACCATCCGGGACCGGGATACCATGGAGCAGGTCCGGGTGCCCATCGAGGGCCTGAAGGCCTGGCTGGAGGAGCATCTCCAATAATCGAATGGAGGGATGATCCCATGCGTGATTTTGTGACTGCGCTCAAAAACCGCGTGGACGCGCTGTATCTGGAGTACGTTTTCCCGGTGCTGGCCACCCTGCGGCTGGGGGAGGACCCCGCCGCCGTGGCCTTTGAGACGGAGCTCCTGGCCGCTGCCAGGGCAGCCGGGATTCGGGTGCGGCGCTACATCATGCCCGCGGATCTGAGCTTTGCCGACGTGGAGCGGCTGATCGGGGAGATCAACGCCGACTTCCTGCTCTCCGCCCTGCTGATCGTGAAGCCCCCGGAGGGGGAGCTGGACGCCGCCCGAATGGAGGCCCTGATCGCCCCGGCCAAGCGGCTGGCGGAGGCCCCCGTGCCGGAGCTGCTGGAGGCCGTTGTGGACGCCGCGGAGCGGCGGGCAAAGCAAAGCCCGGCAAAATGAAAGGATAAGCCTATGACAAAGAGACGCGGGCTGCTGATGGCCCTCTTTATGGCCGCCACAGTGGCGCTGGACCAGATCACCAAGGCCCTGGTCCGGGCGCAGATCCCCATCGGCCACGCCGTGCCGGTGCTGCCGGGGATCGTGCAGCTGACCCACGTGGAGAACGAGGGGGCCGCCTTCTCCATGCTGGGAGGCGCCCGCTGGTTCTTCCTGGCCCTGGTGCTGGTCTACTTCGGGGGCGTGGCGCTGCTGATCCGGCGGCGGGTCATTACCAAGCCCGTGGAGCTCTGGGCCCTGGCCGCCATCGGCGGCGGCGCCCTGGGCAACGCCGTCGACCGGGCCGTTTCCGGCGTTGTGACGGATATGATCGAGCCCCTGTTCATGGAGTTCGCCGTCTTCAACGTGGCGGATATCTTCATCACCTGCGGCGCGGTGCTGCTGGCGATGTACGTGCTGTTCTTTGATCGAAAACATGAAGATAAAAGCTGAAAGCGGCGGTCTCCGCCTGGACGTATTCCTGTCCGAGCAGCTGGAACATAGCTCCCGCTCCGCGGCCCAGAAGCTGCTGGAGGCCGGGGCCGTGACCCTGGACGGAAAGCCCCTGCGGAAGCGGGACAAGACGGTGGCGGGGGCCGTTTATTCGGTGGAGCTTCCCGAAGTGAAGGAGCTTTCCATCGAGGCGAAGGAGCTGCCCCTGGATATTGTCTATGAGGACGCCGATCTGCTGGTGATCAACAAGCCCAAGGGCCTGGTGGTGCATCCCGCCCCCGGCCACTGGGACGACACCCTGGTGAACGCCCTGATGTTCCACTGCAGGGACTCCCTCTCCGGCATCAACGGGGAGCTGCGGCCCGGCATCGTCCACCGGATCGACAAGGACACCTCCGGCCTGCTGATCGTGGCGAAGAACGACTTCGCCCACCAGGCCCTGGCGGAGCAGCTCCAGGACCACAGCCTCTCCCGGACCTACGAGGCCATTGTCAAGGGGGGCTTCCGGGAGGACGAGGGGACCGTAAACGCCCCCATCGGGCGGCATCCCGTGGACCGGAAGAAAATGGCCGTCACCGAGAAGAACAGCCGCCCCGCCGTCACCCACTGGCGGGTGCTGGAGCGGCTGGGACAGTATACCCTGGTGGAATGCCGCCTGGAGACGGGCCGTACCCACCAGATCCGGGTCCACATGGCCCACATCCGCCACCCTCTGCTGGGGGATACGGTCTACGGCAGCCCCAGGCCGGAGCTGGGCCAGGACAGCCAGTGCCTCCACGCCCGGCAGCTGCGTTTCCGCCACCCCCGCACGGGGGAGGAAATGACCGTTTCCTGTCCCCGCCCGGACTGGTTCGAGGCGGTGCTGGAAAAGCTGCGAAAATAAGCGAAACAAAGCGAGAAGCCCAAAATCACGGGCTTCTCGCTTTCTTCCGTATTCCAGGGGGCTCAGCCTGCCTTTTCCGCATGCAGGGCGGTGACGGCCAGCGCCAAAAAGCGGCCGGGCTCGGCCTCCGGCCGGACCCACTCCGCGGCGGAGTCCCCAGGCAGGATCAGGGGCATCCGGTCGTGGAGGAAGGCCACGTCGGGGCTGGGGCTCCGGGTCAGAATCACGAAGCAGGGCAGTCCCTGCTCCAGCCGGTAGAGACCGCAGAGCCAGCACAGCCCCTCCGCCCGGGGACGGACGGCGTATTTGGTCCGCCGGGGCTTCCCCGTCTCCGGGTCGAGGTCGTGGAGCCATTCAAAGTACCAGGAGGCGGGCACGGCGCAGCGGTGGGCGGCCCAGCCCTCCCGGAAGCTGGGCTTCTCGGCGGCGGTCTCCGCCCGGGCGTTGATCAGCGGCGCCCTGCCCGGCATCCCGTAGCCCCAGCGCATGGGGAAGATCCGGGTCCCGCCCTGCCGGTCCGCCGCCAGCACGGGGACCAGATCCGTGGGCCGGACCTCCCCCTGGGTGACGGGGGCCGCCCCCACGGCCAGGAAGCGGGGGATCAGGGCCGAGCGCTCCAGCCCCTCCCGGATGGGGTCCCATTCCACCCCTCCGGGCAAAACGTAATAGCGGCAGCACATAGGCGATTCCTCCTCTTTTGTTCACGTTCCCATTATACCCCTTCCGGCGGGAAAGTCAAACCCGGATCGCCGCAAATTCCCAGGCAGGTATGAAAGGCGGAAAAGGGGGCATACTCCGGGTGAGAACAATGATCGGAGGGATCCCTATGAATCTGAATAATACCCAGACCCTGAGCAATCTGATGCGGGCCTTTGCCGGGGAGAGCCTGGCCCGGAACCGCTATACCTTCGCGGCGGAGCAGGCGGAGCGGGACGGTCTGCCGGTGATCGCCGCGGTCTTCCGCTACACCGCCGGCCAGGAGAAGGAGCACGCGGAGATCTTCGCGGACTTCCTGCGGAAGGGCGGAGCCGACAGCCTGGAGCTCGAGGGCAGCTTCCCGGTGGATACCGCCGCAGACACCCTGGCCCTGCTGGCCGCGGCGGCCCGGAACGAGGAGCGGGAGCACAGCGACGTATACCCGGCCTTCGCCGCTGTGGCCCGGGACGAGGGCTTCGGGGAGATCGCCCGGAAGCTGGAGCTGATCGCCCGGGTGGAGCAGTGCCATGCGGGCCGCTTCGAGGCCTTCCGCCGTCTGCTGGCGGAGCATAAGCTGTTTGTCTCGGACCTGGACTGTGCCTGGATCTGCCTGAACTGCGGCCACGAGCTGACGGCCAAGGCCGCGCCCCAGAGCTGCCCCGTCTGCGGGGAGGCGGGCTTCTTCATCCGGGTGGAGATGTCCCCCTATTCCTATCAGTAGGCAAGGAGCGTTTGCAGGAACTCGCCAAATCCCGATTCATCTCACAAACACACAAACACAAAGAGGAAGCAAGCACGGGCCTGCTTCCTCTTTGTGTGATTCTGCCTTACCGATCCAGATACCGGCAGGCGTTCAGGGCCGCGTTGGCCCCGTCGGCCACGGCGGTGGCCACCTGGCGATAGGCCTTGGTGCGGCAGTCCCCCGCGGCGAAGACGCCCTCGGTGGGGGTGGCGCAGCTCTCGTCGGCCCGGATGTAACCCACGTCGTTCAGCGGGGCCAGGGCGGCGAAGGCCCGGTTTTCCGGCTCCGTGCCGATGGCCAGGAAGGCCCCGTCCACGGCCAGATCCCTTTCCTCGCCGCTGTCCAGATTCTGCAGCCGCAGGCCGGTGAGATGGTCCCGGCCCAGGTAAGCCACGCAGACCGTGGAGTAGAGGATCTCCACGTTGGGCCGGGCCAGCACCAGCTCCACCATCCGCTGCTCGCCGGTGAGGAAGGCCAGATTCTGCACCACCGTCACCCTGTCGCAGATCTCTGCCAGCAGCAGAATCTCCTGCAGGGCGGTGTTGCCCCCGCCGATGACGGCCACGTGGGCCCCCTGGTAGAAGGCCCCGTCGCAGACGGCGCAGAAGGACAGACCGCTGCCGATCAGCTCCTCCTCGCCGGGCAGCTCCAGGCGGCGGTGCCGGGCCCCGGCGGCGATGATGACGGCCCTTGCCTCGTAGCGGGCGTTCTCCCCGATGACAGTCTTCACGGAGCCGTTCTCGATGCCGGTGACGGTGTCCATGTCCACGTTGGCCCCCAGGGCCAGGGCCTGCTCCAGCATCCGCTGGGCCAGCTCATTGCCGGAGATGGTCTCAAAGCCGGGGTAGTTCTCCAGCTTGGGGGAGAAGGTGATCTGCCCGCCGAAGCTGTCCTTTTCCAGCACCAGCACGGACTTTCCGGCCCGCCGGGCGTATATGGCGGCGGTGAGCCCCGCGGGCCCTGCGCCGATGATCAGAATGTCGTATATCATGGGGATTCTCCTTTGCATCGGATGTGATCATTTTTCAGAGGAAGGATCGCCCGGCGGCGATATGAAGTACGCTGCATGCCGCAAGGCATACTTCATAACGCCGATAAGCGATACTGCATGCGCAGCGCGCCAAAGGCGCGCGGCGTCTCAGCCCCAAAGGGCGGAAAGCATGGGGATGACCTGTTTTTTCCGGCTCATGACGCCGGGCAGGAAGAGGGTGCTGCCCTTGGGCTCCACGCCGAAGGCCTGGGCGATGTCGTCGGCATTGCCCAGGAAGATGATCTGGGTGCCCTCCAGCAGCACGTCCGTCAGCATCAGGATCATGATGTTGTAGCCCTTGTCGGCGGTGGCCTTTTCCATCTCCGCCAGGAATTCCGCCTTCCGGCCCAGCATGGAAACGGAATCCACGCAGGTGATCTGCCCCACGCCCAGGTAGTGCCCGGCGATGTGGAAATCCTTGAAGTCGCTGTACATCAGATCCCGGGCCGTCTTGCCCTCCCCCAGGGAGGCGGCGAAGATGAACTTGCCCAGCTCCTCCAGATCCACCCCGCCGATGCGGGCCAGCCGCTCGGCAATGGTCCGGTCTCTGGGGGTGGCGGTGGGGGACTTGAAGATGACCGTGTCGGAGATGATGGCGGCGCACATGAGCCCGGCCATCTTTTTGGAGGGCATCAGCCCCTTTTCCTGGTACATCTCCGCCACGATGGTGGTGGCGCTGCCCACGATTTCGTTGCGGAAGAAGATGGGATTGGCGGACTGAATGTCCGCCAGCCGGTGGTGGTCGATGATGCCCAGGATCTCCACCTGGTCCAGACCGGGAACGGACTGGGCCGCCTCGTTGTGGTCCACCAGCACCACCTTTTTGCGGCGGGGCTTGATCAAGTGGTAGCGGGACAGGGTCCCCACCACCCTTTCGTTCTCATCCAGAATGGGGTAGCAGCGGTAGCGGCTCTTGGAGACCACTTCCTTCACGTCGTCCAGATAGTCCGTCAGATGGAAGGTCACCAGGCTGCTGGACTGGCAGATCCGGGCGATGGGGATCGCCTGGAAAATCAGCCGGGCCGCCCGGTAGGCGGAGAAGGGGGTGGTGATGACGCAGGTTTTGGTGTCCAGGCTCCGCAGCTCCGGGCTCAGCTCCGCCTCGCAGAGGATCAGGGCCTTGATGTTGGATTCCAGAGCCCAGCGGATGACCTCGGGCTGGTTGCCGCAGACGGCAATGTAGTTCTCGTGGTCAAAGAGCAGCTGCTCCGAGCTCTTGGGCAGGCCGAAGATCACCTCGCCGGACAGGCTGTCCACGCAGGAGCCCGCCTCGTTCAGAACCCGGCCCTCCAGCACGGAGAGCAGATTGAACAGGGGAATGTCCTCCACCACCGGGTTTTCAATGGTCTGCATATCGTATTCCGCCACGTCTCCCGAGGAGAGCATCCCAAAGAGGGTCCCGTCCTCGTTGGTGACGGGGATGGCGGCGATGTTGGCGTCGTTGCGGAGAATGTTCCAGCCCCGGCCCACGGTGAGGGCGGCGCTCAGGGCGGGCGGCGTGTCGTAGTCCAGATCCAGCACCTGGGTCCGCATGTCCTTGATCAGAACCGGGGGCTCGAAGCCGAAGCGCTCCAGAATGCGTTTGCTCTCGTCGTTCAGGTGGCCCAGCCGGGCGGCGGTGTAGCCCCGCTCGCCCAGGGCGTTACGCAGGGCGGTGTAGCTCATGGCGGAAACAATGGAGTCCGTGTCCGGATTCCGGTGGCCTGTCACAAATACCTGTTCCATAAGTTTCTCCTTTGTCAGAATTCGCGCAAACACCTATCCTATATATTATGCCTGCTTTCGGGGCGTTTGTCAATCATTTTGCTGGTCTGCCTTCCGGTTTTTGCGCGACGTATTTCCGCCGGGTGGCCTCGCCGCCCCGCAGATGGCGCTGGGCCTTGTTCCGGTCCAGCACGGCCCGGACCCGGAGCCACAGCAGCCGGTCCGTCTGCTCCAGCCGCCGGGTCAGATCCTTGTGGACCGTGGACTTGGACACGCCGAAGCGCTCCGCCGCCGCCCGCACCGTGGCGCCGGTTTGCAGTACGTAGTTTGCCAGCTCCCTGGCCCGCTTGTCGATGGTATCTGTCATATCCGCACCTCCCAAGCATTGCTCGGAGCAGTCTATGCGGCGTCCGGGACGGAAATGCGGGGAGCGGGGGTCCCGCTGCGGCGGCGGTCATTGGCCTCCGCTTTTGGCAGGGGCCGCGAGCATCCGGGCGGATGAACGAATTGAGCTTGACAAATACCCCTTGGGGGTATATAATACGGACAGTAAGCATGGGCAAACCCGGAAAGGGGAGAATGAATATGGACGAAAAAAGCTGCTGCCGGAAAAAAGCCGTGCCCCGGTCCGAGGCGGAGCGCAGGCGGCTGATCCACCGGCTCAACCGCATGGAGGGGCAGATCCGGGGCATCCGGGGCATGGTGGAGAACGACGTCTACTGCAACGACGTGCTGGTCCAGTGCTCCGCGGTAAACGCGGCCCTGCGGGCCTTCCAGCGGGAGCTGCTGGCCTCCCACATCCGATCCTGCGTGGCGGAGGATCTGCGGGCCGGGAAGGACCAGGTGGTGGACGAGCTGGTGGAAACGCTGCAGAAAATGATGAAATGAACCGGGAAGCCGGATGAGGTGAAAATATGGAACAGTATAACGTGACCGGGATGAGCTGCGCCGCCTGCTCGGCCCGGGTGGAGAAGGCGGTGAAGGGGGTTCCCGGGGTGGAATCCTGCGCCGTGAGCCTGCTGACGAATTCCATGGGCGTGGAGGGCAGCGCCGATCCCGCCGCCGTCATCGCCGCCGTCACCGAGGCGGGGTACGGGGCCTCCCTGAAGGGGGCCGCCGACGGCGTCCGGAGCGGCCCCCAGGCCGCCGACGCCCTGGCGGACACCGAGACCCCCAGGCTGAAAAAGCGCCTGCTCTGGTCCCTGGGCTTTCTGCTGGTTTTGATGTATTTCTCCATGGGCCACATGATGTGGGGCTTCCCCCTGCCCAAATGGTTCGAGGGCAACCACGTGGCCATGGGTCTGGTCCAGCTGCTGCTGGCGGCCGTCATTATGGTGATCAACCAGCGCTTCTTCATCTCCGGCTTCAAGGCCCTGCTGCACCGGGCCCCCAACATGGATACCCTGGTGGCCATGGGCTCCGCGGCCTCCTTCCTCTGGTCGGTCTACGTGCTCTTTGCCATGACCCGGGCCCAGCTGGACGGGGACGCCGCCGCGGTGGAGGGCTATATGATGGAGTTCTACTTCGAGTCCGCCGCCATGATCCTGACGCTGATCACCGTGGGGAAGCTGCTGGAGGCCAGGTCCAAGGGCAAAACCACCGACGCCCTCAAGGGGCTGATGAAGCTGGCCCCCCAGACCGCCGTGGTGCTGCGAAACGGCGTGGAGACCACGGTACCCGTGGCCCAGGTGCGGAAGGACGATCTGTTCGTGGTGCGGCCCGGGGAGGCCGTCCCCGTGGACGGGGTGGTGGTGGAGGGCAGCTCCGCCGTCAATGAAGCTGCCCTCACCGGCGAGTCCATTCCCGTGGACAAGGCCCCCGGGGACCTGCTCTCCGCCGCCACGGTGAACCAGTCCGGCTTCCTGAAGGCCCGGGCCACCCGGGTGGGGGAGGACACCACCCTCTCCCAGATCATCAAGATGGTCTCCGACGCCGCCGCCACCAAGGCCCCCATTGCCAAGGCCGCCGACAAGATCTCCGGGATCTTTGTCCCCGTGGTCCTGGCCATCGCCCTGGCGGTGACGGAGATCTGGCTGCTGGCGGGGCAGGACTTTTCCTACGCCCTGGGCCGGGGCATCTCCGTGCTGGTGATCTCCTGTCCCTGCGCCCTGGGTCTGGCGACCCCCGTGGCCATTATGGTGGGCAACGGCGTGGGGGCAAAAAACGGCATTCTCTTCAAAACCGCCGTCTCCCTGGAGCAGACCGGCAAGGTGAAGATCGTGGCCCTGGACAAGACCGGCACCATCACCACCGGCCAGCCCGCCGTGACCGACGTCCTGCCCGCTTCCGGCGTCAGCCGGGCGGAGCTCCTCGCCGCCGCCGTGGCCCTGGAGGAAAAGAGCGAGCATCCCCTGGCGAAGGCGATTGTGGGTTATGCCGAGGGATCAGAGACGAAAGAGCTGACTGAGTTCCGGGCCCTGCCCGGCAACGGACTGGAGGCCCTGCTGGCGGGCAAGCCCCTCTTTGGCGGCTCTGTAAAGTTCGTCACGGAGCGGCTCGGCACGCTGCTGGGCTCCGGGAACGCGGGGAGCGGCGTCCTCGACGCCTCGCTTTCAGCCCGGGCCGACGAGCTGGCCGCCCAGGGGAAGACCCCCCTGCTCTTTGCCCACGGGGACCGGCTGCTGGGCCTCATCGCCGTGGCGGACATCATCAAGCCCGAGAGCCCCGCGGCGGTGAAAGAGCTGCGGAATATGGGCGTTCAAGTAGTTATGTTAACCGGTGACAACCAGCGCACCGCCAAGGCCATCGCCGCCCAGGCGGGGGTGGACGAGGTGGTGGCAGGCGTCCTGCCGGAGGGCAAGGAGGCTGTGATCCGGGAGCTGCAAAGCCGCGGCCCAGTCCTTATGGTGGGCGACGGCATCAACGACGCTCCGGCCCTGACCCGGGCGGACGTGGGCATGGCCATCGGCGCGGGGGCCGACGTGGCCATCGACGCCGCCGACGTGGTGCTGATGAAGAGCAAGCTCAGCGACGTGCCCGCGGCCCTGCGGCTGAGCCGGGCCACCCTGCGGAACATCCACGAAAATCTCTTCTGGGCCTTCCTCTACAACAGCATCGGCATCCCCCTGGCGGCGGGGGCCTTCGTCAAGGCCTTCGGCTGGACCATGAACCCCATGTTCGGGGCCGCCGCCATGAGCCTGTCCAGCTTCTGCGTGGTGACCAACGCCCTGCGCCTGAATTTCGTGAAGCTGCATAAAAGCCTTCCCCCTGCGGGGCAGACGTCCCCGCAGGGGGCGGACGGGGCTGCCGTCCCGGGCGGAGGCGGCATCGTGATTTCCGTCAAGGGCATGATGTGCCACAACTGCGAGCGCCACGTGCAGGAGGCCCTGGAGGCCCTGCCCGGGGTGGAGTCCGCCCGGGCGGATTTCCGGACGGGCCTGGTGGAGCTCCGGGGCGCCGCCTCCGAGGCGGAGATCAAAGATGCCGTCAAGAGCGCCGGATACAAGTTCAGAAAGATCATGAAATAGCGTTGCAGTCCCGATTTGCACATTTTTGCGCAAATCGGGATTACGCTACTTGCGAAACGGGAAAAACTATGGTACAATAACCTGTAATCTGGATAAATAGTATTGTTTGCAAATTGGAGTTTTAGCATGAGTGGATTAATAAGCTGGTTTCAGGGCATCGATCTGGGCCGGATCATCGAATGGATCCTCTACGCCGGGGCGGCGCTGATCGCCATCTCGGTGCACGAGAGCTGCCACGGCCTTTCCGCTTACTGGCTGGGGGACGATACCGCCCTGCGTCAGGGGCGCATCAGCCTCAACCCCCTGCGGCACCTGGACCCCATCGGCTTTCTGATGATGGTGGTGGCCCACTTCGGCTGGGCCAAACCCGTGCCTGTGAACCCCTACCGGATGACAAAGGTCAAAAGCCCCAAGCTGGGCATGGCCGTCACCGCCGCCGCGGGACCCGTCTCCAATCTGCTGCTGGCGCTGGGCTTCGGCACGGCCTATTACTGCCTCCTCTACGCCGGAGGGCGGGAGCTGTGGTCTATGTGGGTCGGCTACGAGAAGGCCTCCGGCTGGCTCTACTATCTGTGCGAGTTCCTGTATATCTGCATGATCCTCAACGCGGGCCTGGCGGTCTTCAACCTGATCCCCATTTCCCCGCTGGACGGCTCCAAGATCCTGGCCATCGTGCTGCCGGAGCGGGCCTACGCCCAGCTGATGCGCTATGAGCGCTACGGCTTCTCCGTCCTGGCGGTGCTGCTCTTCACCGGCGTGTTGGACAAGCCTCTGGACTTTCTCCGCACCGGGGTGCTGGAGGGCATCTACGCCGTGGCCGATCCCATCGCCAGATTGATCAACGGCATTTGAACGACAGCTTTTGTATGCTGAATCCACGCTTCAGACGGAGTTTTTATGGACGAGCCCAAATATCACCTGAGCGGCGTGGTAAAGGCCAAGGACGAGACCGCCGAGGACTTCGACGGTCCCCTGGACCTGATCCTGCTGCTGCTGAGCAAAAATAAAATCGAGATCCAGGACGTCTCCATCACCGCCATCCTGGAGCAGTACCTGGCCTATCTGGACGAGATGAAGCGGATGGACATGGAGATCGCCAGCGAGTTCATCACCATGGCCTCCCACCTGATGCTGATCAAGACCAAGATGCTGCTGTCCGCCGCCGAGCAGGCGGAGGCCCTGTCGGAGATGGAGCTGCTGATCCAATCCCTCCAGGAGCGCCAGCGCCAGGAGGCCATGGAGCGGCTCAAAAGCGCCGTCGCCTTTCTGGAGCAGCGCAACGAGCTGGGCCTGGGTCTCTTCACCAAGGGCCCCGAGCCCTTCCGGCGGGATCAGACCTACCGCTACCGCCACGAGCCCGCGGACCTGCTGCGGGCCTTCGAGACCATGACGGAGCGGAGCAGGAAGCTCCTGCCACCGCCCCGGGCCAGCTTCGAGGGCATCGTGGGCCGGGAGCCCTATCCCGTCACCAAAAAGACAGGCGAGCTTTTGAAGAAGCTGCTTCTGCGGGGCGTCAGCGCCCTGCGCCGGCTCTTTGCCGGCAGCCGCAGCCGCTCCGAGATCGTGGCCACCTTCCTGGCCGTGCTGGAGCTCTGCAAAACCAACGCCGTGGAGCTGGGAGAGGAGAACGGGGAGACCACCGTTCGCCTGCTCCGGGTCCCGGAGCAGGACGGCTCGCAGGGAGCGGGTCCCTTGCAGGGATGAATTGAAAATTGAGAATT
>CAMNHH010000057.1 GCA_946539175.1 uncultured Clostridia bacterium
GGCGGGGGCAGACTCCGTCCCGGTCGGGGCGGACTCCGTGACGGGCGCGTCCGTGGCAGGCACGTCGGTGGCGGGTGCGTCGGTCTCAGGAGCGGGCTCGGTGCCGGTCCCTTCCGGCAGCGTCGAATTGGGAAGCTGCCGGCCCTCTGCGGTCTCCGGGGCAGAGGATGAGGCAGTCTCGACGGTCGCCTCTCCGGCGCAGCCGGAGAGCAAAAGCAGCGCGAGAAGCAGCGCAAGCCATTTCTTCATATCGGTTCCTCCTGTTTTCTTCGGTTTCGCCTCGGCCCCGTTTCAGTTTACTTGCCTACGTAGACCCAGGCGTTTGGCAGATGACGGCCCTCGGGCAGGGCCGCGTTGGAGCACTGCATAATGGGCTCGCCCTTGTACCACATGATGGCGGTGGTGCCGCCGTCACAGTTCAGCGCGGTGATGGCGTCATGCAGCAGCAGCGTATCGGTGCAGACCGCCACGCTGCAGCCGGGGGAGCTCAGTCTGCGGCCCTCCACGCAGAGCATTAGGATCTCGCCCCGCTTGGACTGGCCGATGCAGGCTCTGGGATTCTGGCTGTTCCAGATGCCGATGTCCTGCTTCTTGCCGTTGATAATCAGCGCCGGGCTGAACTCCATGGCGTCCGTGGTGCCCTTGCCCACGGGATTGAAGGTGTCGTTGATGTAGAACCAGTCGTTGTCATGCAGCTCCAGCCGTTTGTAGCCGTAGCCGAAGGGCTGGCCCTTGTACTCCTTGCCGTCGCACATGGCGTAGCCGCAGACCAGACCACCGTTGCCCACGCCGCCGGGATCGTCGAAGGAGCTGCCGGTCATGGCCAGGACGCCGCCGTTGCGCTTGGCGATGGAGCCGGCGTTCTCCCCGATGATGGGAACGTTGGCGGCGGCAAAGAGATGGAGCCGGGAGGGCTGCTTGCACACGGCCAGCACGCCCCGGGAGCCGTCACAGTCCACCTCCATGATCAGGATCTCGTTCTTCGTGTCGATGGCCAGCACCTTCTCCCCCAGACGGGTCCGGATGCTGGTTCCGTCATCCTTCAGGCTGGACTCATTGATATCGATATGCATATAGCCGTTGCTCAGCAGCTCGGGATGGGCGGCAAAGTACGCCTCGGCGCTGTCCACGTCCAGCTCATAGAACAGGGTGTAGAACTGCTTCTGTTCGGGACTCATCTCCTCAAAGTGCTCATCGGAGGCGATGGGGTTATCGATGTTCTCCGGGTTCATCCAGTCGGTGGCGTCCGCGTTCTCGGCAAAGGTGTCGTCCGTGTTGACGCCCACCTGGGCGCTCCGGGCCTCCGCCTCCCGATCGGTAATCTCCTTCACCACGGAGGGGGGGAAGTAATAGGTGGCCAGGCCCTGGTGCCGCATGGTGGACCAGGCGGTGGAGATCCAGATCTCCCGGTACTTCTTCACCAGAGGCACGTCGGAGAAGCAGACCGCCAGATAGAGGATCGCGCAGATCAGGAAGATGCACAAAAGCCGCTTCCAGGCCCGGGTGCGGATCACGGCCCAGATCAGAGCCGCAGCCCCCAGGGCAAAGAGCGCCAGCAGGGTCCAGTTGACCACGGCGGTGGTCTCAAAGGCCTTTTGCTTGTGGGTCAGCTGCATGGCGATGGTGTAGAGCATAAACAGATCTGCCAGCAGCAGCAGGGAAAAGAGAATCTGAAGGCCGGCGCCGGCCTTCCCTTTGTGGTCGCCCCGGGTAGCGCTGAAGCGTCCTCCGTTGGCGTTTCCGTTGAATGTGCCCATTCGGGTACCTCCTTGTTTCTGTGTCAAAGATATACGGGCCTCGCCCGATTGTTTTCGATGTTACAGCAGCTCGCCGCCGCCCAGCACCGTATCGCCGTCATAGACCACGGCGGACTGGCCGGGGGTAACGGCCCGCTGGGGCTGGTCGAAGTCCAGCCGGACCCCGCCGTTGGGCAGGGGCGTCAGCAGGCAGGGCTGCTCCGGGTGGCGGTAGCGGATCTTGGCCGCGCAGCGGATGGGGCCCTCCGGCGCCGCGCCGGAAATCCAGTGGAAGGGGGCCGTCTCGGCGCTGCTTCGGAACAGCTCCTGCTTCGGCCCCACCGTCACGGTGTTGGCCGCCGGGTTGATGGCCGTCACGTAGAGGGCCTCGTTGGCCGCCAGGCCCAGGCCCCGGCGCTGGCCCACGGTGTAGTGGATAATGCCCCGATGGCGGCCCAGGACCCGGCCCGTGCTGTCCACAAAGTCCCCCGGCGGGGGTGTGACGCCGGTCCGTTCCCGGATCACCCGGGCGTAGTCTCCGTCCGGCACGAAGCAGATGTCCTGGCTGTCGGGCTTGTGGGCGTTCAGGAAGCCCTGCTCCTCCGCGATGGCCCGGGTCTCCGCCTTGCTCATCTCCCCCAGGGGGAAGCGGACGTGGGCCAGCAGCTCCTGGGTCATGTGGTAGAGCACGTAGCTCTGGTCCTTCTCCGGGTCCAGGCCCTTTTTCAGCTGCCAGCGATTCTGCTCCCACGCGATGCGGGCGTAGTGGCCGGTGACGATCACGTCACAGCCCAGCTCCTTGGCCCGCTGCCAGAGCCGCTCGAATTTCAGAAAGTGATTGCAGTCGATGCAGGGGTTGGGGGTCCGGCCCGCCAGATAGGCTGCCGTGAAGCGGTCGATCACCTGGGAACGGAAGCTGTCGGTAAAATTGAAGACGTAGTGGGGAATGCCCATGCGGAAGGCCGTCATCCGGGCGTCCTCCACGTCGTCCAGGGCGCAGCAGCTCTTGTCCCGGCTGACGCCGGCGTCCTCGTTCTGAAAGAGCTTCATGGTGCAGCCCAGGCACTCCCAGCCCCCCTGCCGCATCAGCCAGGCGGCAACAGAGGAATCCACGCCTCCGCTCATGGCGATCATTGCTTTCATGGTTGTCTTCTCCCTTTGACGTCGCGGGCGGGGCGTTTGTTCCCGCTTTTTTGCGGATTCCGGCGTGCCGGAACGGCCCGGGTGGATACGGGGGCTCTGGCAGGCCTGGTTTTTTTCTTTTTGGCCTTGGGATCCCGCTCCCCCCGCAGCCCCGCCATCAGGCGGCAGTAGCGGGCGTAGAAGCCCGGCGCGGTCTTGGTGGGCTTGCCCTCCCAGATCAGCCAGTCGCAGTCCTCCAGCCGGGTCCGGTCAAAGCTCCCGGCCAGGAAGCGGCCCGCCCGCAGGGCGTCCGCGAAGGGCAGGACCCGGTAAAAGTATTGGGGATCCGCCGCCAGATTGGCGGCCATCTGCTCAGAGGAGGCGGAAAGCAGCCAGCGCCGGTAGCCCAGAAGCTCCCCGGCCAGGGCCGTGCCCTCCGCCGTCCGGCGTCCGCCGCAGCGCAGCAGCAGGCCCACGCCCAGCTGGGCCGCCAGATTCAGCAGCATAAACAAGGTCTGTCCGCTCTTTTGGCCCAGCACCAGCAGAGCGACGCCGGCCAGCAGGGCCAGGGCAGCGGTGCGGAGGCTGTGCCGCCGCAGCAGGAAGCCGCCCAGCTCCTGGAGCGCCCAGCAGGCGGCCCCGCCCAGCAGGGTCAGGGGCACGATGGCGAACCAGCGCCAGCTCTTGGAGGCCACCACCAGGTCCAGGCAGGCCAGACACAGGGCCATTCCGGCCCCCAGGGCCAGCAGCCGCAGCACCCAGGGGGCACCGGCTCTGGGATCGAAGATCCGGTCCTGCCAGAACGCCCGGGGCTTTTCCGCCGCCAGGCGGCGGGCCTTGAGATACTCGGCGCTGCGCAGGTCGCAGTGATCGCCCCGGGCAAAGAGGGTCCCGAAAATCTCCCCCTCCAGCTGCTTGCGCTCGGTGTCCATGTCGATCTGGCGGGTCAGCCAGATCCGGCCCTTCCGGCTCCGGGTTACGGTGAGATAGCCCAGGGAGGCCCACTGGACCACCATCAGGGCCAGGTCCGGGGTCCGCTGGGTCAGCAGGAAGGGAATCTCCCCAGCGTTGCCGCCCTCCGGCGGCATGGCCTGCCGCTTGGGCAGGATGGGCAGATTCCGCAGTAGGGCCAGCCAGTAGAGCGCGGCCAGGGCCAGGAAGCCCAGAAAGAGCAGCCGGTCCACCCGCGTGGTTTTCCCCGCCAGGAAGCGCAGATCGAAGAAGCCCTCCGGCAGCTCCAGCTTCATGGACATGGCCTCATGGTCCTGGAGGGTCTGCTTGTCATTCAAAACGGCGTGGATGCTGCCGTTTTCAATGGTAATCCGCATGTAATTGTCGATCAGGTCCCCATAGTAGCCCGACAGGAAGCTGGGCATTCCCTCAAAGCTCCCCGGCAGCTTGACGGTGACCTCATAGCCCGAGATGGGACAGCTCCAGGCGGGATAGAGGAGCTGCACGTTGAACTCCTGGCCGGTGCCGTCGTCGGTGACCGTCTCGGCCAGACGGTAGGAGATGGTCAGCTCCGTCTTCTTCCCGGAAAGTCCCGTCAGCCGCAGCAAACGGCAGCCGTCGCCGCTGGCCAGGCTGTAGGGCAAAGAGCAGCTCAGATCCCGTGCCGCCGGCGGCAGGGGAATGTCAAATTGCTCTGTCTCCGGGTCCGTCTCCAGGCTCAGCTCCATGGTCACGGTACAGGCGCCGTCGATCTCCACGTCGCAGTTCGTCCGCATGGCGGTGACGGCGCTGCCCTCGGCGTGAACCGTCACAGACAGCAGAAACAGCAGCAGCAGCGCTGCCGCCGCCCGTGCCAGCCTTCCCATGGATGCTCCCCCTTTCTCTGGTACTGTGGTCAATTGAATTCGCTCTATCATAGCATATTCGGAGCGAAAAAGCAAGCAAAACCGCAGAAGCTCCTGGGTTTTGCCTGCTTTTCCGGGCGATTCCGTTATTTTTCAAAGATCCGCAGCCGGCCGGGCAGCTCCTCCGTCAGCCGGTAGCCCCGCTCCGTCAGCAGAGCGGTCAGGCGCTCCGTGCCGTCCCCCGCCCCCTTCGATGAGGCGAAGCGTCCGGCGTCCCAGCGCTCGTCCAGGATCACGTAATCCGATTGCAGCAGCTCCTCCTCCTGGATGTACTCCAGGTCATAGAGCAGCTCCCGGTCGGAGAGGGCGGTGGTCAGATAGGTGGAGGCGCTGACGGAGGCCTCCGCGGGAATGGCCTCCAGACGGGCCCGGACCTGCTGGCAGCTTTCCCAATTCGCTCTCCAGTACCCCAGCTGTCCCCGGATTCTGGGCTGCAGCTTGCGCCAGCAGCCTCCCAGGCTCAGCACCGCCGCCAGCAGCAGGGCCGCCAGCCGCAGCCCGGTCCGGACCGGCTGTTTCTCCTCCGCCCGGCAGAGGGTCCCCAGGTTGACGCAGCTCAGATACAGCAGGCAGGCCAGGGAACCGAAGCTGTACTGGAAATAAATGTCATACTGATAGACATAGCCGGTCAGCAGATTCACCAGCAGCCAGGGGATCAGCAGCACGAAGCGCTCATAGCGCCGGGTCCAGAGCGGCATGCCCAGCAGAAGGCCCATGGTCAGGCCGATATAGGACAGCTTCTCCGGCCGGAAGCACTCATGCACAGCCTTGAAGGGGCAGAGCAGCACCGCCCGGATGACGCTCAGCAGGGAATCGGAGCCGTCATACATCAGATTCCGGTAGCGGGAGGCCATGATTCCCTCCCCATAGCGGGACATCCACCAGGCCGCCAGGCCGAACCAGAGCAGCGCCCCGCTCAGCAGCAAAAGCCCCGTCCAGAGCTGGGCCCGCCGGGACGGGCGCAGCGCCCCCCGCAGCAGCGTGAACAGTCCGATCAGCGCCACGTAGACCGCCGCGTCCTCCTTGACGCAGAGGGTCAGCGCCGCCGCCAGCAGGGTGACGGGGCGGCTGTCCCGGTCGATCCCCCAGAGCAGCCACAGCAGCAGAGGCGCCAGGAAGCAGTTCTCGTGGAGATCATAGGCCGCGCCGCCCCCGAAAGCAGGGGCCAGCAGCAGAAGCAGGCAGAGCAGAAAGCGGCAGGAGCCGGGAAGGCCGTGGAGCCGCCCCAGCTTCCACAGGGGAAGGACCGCAGAGGCCAGCACCGCAGCCTGCAGCACCTGCAGGGTCTCCGGCCTGGGCACCAGGCAGTAGAAGGGCAGCATCAGATAGTAGATGGGAGACAGATGGACCCGGAAATGGGAGAGCAGAACCTGCCGCTCCAAGGTGGTCACCGGGGCGCCGGTTCGCCGCATCCGGGCGAACATCTGGGCAAAGATGCCGAAGTCATAGCTGGGGGCGTTCAGGCTCCGCACCCGGGCAATGCCCCAAACGCTGAGCACGGCAAAGAAGCCCAGGGCCGCCAGGGCCGTCAGCCAGCCCCAGCCTCGGCTGGCTTTTCCCGGAAGCAGCAGAGGCTCCGGCGACGGGTCCCAGCCCCGGAGGGCGTAGACCGTCAGCAGCAGCATGATCAGCAGGCAACCCGCCAGATAGCCCCAGTTGAAATCCAGCCGCCCCGCCAGGAGGGCCCCCAGAGAAAAAAACAGGAAGGGCAGCTGCCGGCCCAGCCGCAGGGCCAGGCCCCTTCGCCGCTCCGCCCGGAGTCCCTCGCCCCGGTCCAGGAGCCGGGCCCCCAGGCAGAGGGCCAGAAACAGCAGGGCGCCCATCACCAGCACCCGGGCCAGGGACATGGCCTGCAAGGCGCTCACGCCCAAAAGCCGCCGCTGTTCGGCGGGCAGCAGCAAAAGCTCCAGGCTTGCCGCCCCCAGCCAGGCGCAGAGAGCCCGCCGCAGCAGGGCGGGAATGGCCGTTCGTTTTTCCATAAGCATCCCTCACAGCTCTTTGTTCTTTGCTTACCTTATCACAGTTCCCGGCAAAAATCAAGCCCGCCGCCAAGGGGCGGCGGGCAGGCGCTTCAGGCCGCCGGGTCCGGGTTAATCCTCGTCCTTCACCAGGCGGACAGCGATGCGCTCCTCGGGATCGTCGATGCCGTTCTCCTGCAGGGTCCTGGAGCAGTTCTCGATCAGGTCAAAGTACACGTCCCAGTAGGCGGCGGTCTTGCACCAGACCCGGACCGTGAAGATGAAGGTATCGTCGTCCACGGCGCTCATGCGGGTGAAGGGCGCCGGGTTCGCCAGCACGCCCTTGGTCTCGGCGGCAGCCCCCAGCAGGACCCGCTTGACCTCCTCGGCGTCGGCGTCGTTGGTGATCTTGTACTCCAGATCCACCCGCCGGGTCTCCTCGGCGCTGTAGTTGGTGATGTTGGCGTTCATCAGATCGCCGTTGGGAATGCAGACCTTCTTGTTGTCCAGCGTCAGCAGCGTGGTGTAGAAGATGCTGATGTCCTTGACCACGCCCTCGCTGCCGGAGCCCTCGATGTAATCCCCCAGCTTGAAGGGCTTGAAGATCAGGATCATGATGCCTCCGGCCAGATTGGTCAGGGCGCCCTGCAGGGCCAGGCCCACCGCCAGGCCGCAGGAGGCCAGAATGGCGATGACGCTGGACATGGACACGCCCAGGATATCCACCACGGCGATGATCAGAATGATGTAGAGCAGGCCCTTGATGAACTTCTCCGCGATCTTCTTGACGGCCTCATCCAGCTTGGTCTTGTCCAGGGCTTTTTTGACCCATTTGTTCAGCCCCTTGATGACAAAGGAGCCCACGATGAGCACCACCACAGCCAGGACGATCTTGCCTCCGTAGGTGGTGACCAGATTGATGACGTTCTGCAAAAACTGGTCCATACTGCAACCTCCAAACATGTATTTGAAGCCCGGGGCTCCATAGAATAATTATACCATAGTTTTGCATAATGTCCAGTCTTTTTCTGGAAATCCCGGGTATTTCTCTTTTATGATAGCTTTTTCCGTGGCGCTGTGCTATAATACAGGCAAAACAGAAAGGAGGCCTGCCCTATGGCATGGTTTCGCAGGGAAAGGGCCCCGGCCTTTGACCGGGACCGGCTGCAGCCCGCGGTGCGGAGAAGCTACTGCAACCGGGAGATGACCCTGGGCTTCATAGAAAAGGAAAACGGGCGCTTCCACGAATACTGCTGCGCCAACACCCAGGCGGAGCTGGAGGCCTTCTGCGCCAAATACGGCGTCACAGCCCAGGACTTAAAAACCATCTACTGAAATTCCCGGAGACAGAAAAGAGACGACACAATGGAACTAAACATATTACAGCTGATTGACGGCGCAAAACAGGCCCGGGGGCTCACCGTCATCATCGACGTGCTGCGGGCCTTTTCTCTGGAGTGCTGCCTGGCGGACTGGGGCGCGGCGGAGCTGCGGCCCGTCCGGACCCTGGAGGAGGCCTGGGCCTGGCGGCAGCGGGACCCGGCGGCCCTGCTGATCGGAGAGCGGGGCGGGGCCAGGTGCCAGGGCTTCGACTTCGGCAACTCCCCCTGCTTCATTCCCCCGGAGGCCATCCGGGGCAGGCGGGTGATCCACACCACCAGCGCCGGGACCCAGGGGCTCACCAACGCCCCGGGCGCCTCGGAGCTGATCAGCGGCAGCCTGCTGAACGCGGCGGCGGTGGCGGCCTACATCCGGCAGCGGCAGCCGGAGACCGTGAGTCTGGTGGCCATGGGCAACGCGGGGGTCCGGGAGGCCCCGGAGGATCTGCTCTGCGCCGAATACATCCGCTCTCTGGTGCTGGGCGAGCCCCTGCCGGAGCTGGAGGCCCGGATCGCGGCACTGCGGTATCACGGGGGCGAGCACTTCTTCAACCCAGACACCCAGCAGATCTACCCGGAGCCGGATTTCTGGTTCTGCATCCAAAGGGACCGCTTCCCCTTCGTGCTGCGGGCCCGGCAGGACGGGCTGGGACTCTATATGGAAAAGGTCGTGATCCTATGAAAAAGCCTGAAAAAACCAACGTCATGCGGCTGCTGGACCAGCAGGGCATCCCCTACGCCGCCCACGATTACAGCGACACCGGCGCCGTCAGCGGCGCGGAGGTGGCGGCGGCCCTGGGCCAGGACCCCGAGCGGGTCTTCAAGACTCTGGTGACCGTGGGGAAGTCCGGGCGGAACTACGTCTTCGTGATCCCGGTGCTGCAGGAGCTGGATCTGAAAAAGGCCGCGGCGGCCTCCGGGGAAAAGAGCATCGCCATGCTGAAGGCCAAAGAGCTGCTGCCCCTGACGGGCTACATCCACGGTGGCTGCTCTCCCATCGGCATGAAGAAGCCCTTCCCCACCTTTCTGGAGGAGAGCGCCGTCCTCTACGACACCATTCTCTTCAGCGCCGGAAAGATCGGCTGGCAGGTGGAATGCGCCCCCGATCAGCTGGCCCGGATCGTGCCCTATCACTACGCGGATCTCTGCGAATAGGGCTCCGGGGAAGGAGCCGCGGGAATCGCGGGCTTGACTTTTTCAAATAAATGAGTATAATGATGCAAAGTATTTCAATATTAAGGAGGAAATACGCAAATGCCAAGAAAGAAAATCGAATCCGCAAAGGATGAAGCCATAAAGAAGACCCCTGCCGCCGAAAAGAAGGCTGCTGAGAAGACGCTCGTCGAGGAAAAGAAGCCCGTGGCCGAGCAGAAGGCCGTCGCGGAAAAGAAGTCCGCGGCCGAGAAGAAGGCGCCCGCCGAGAAGAAGCCCGCCGCCCGGAAGCCCAGAGCCAGGAAGGCCGCTCCCGTCGTGGAAACCGCTCCCGTTGCGGAGGCCGCTCCCGTTGTGGAGGCCGCTCCCGTCGTGGAGACCGCTCCCGTTGCGGAGGCCGCTCCCGTCGTGGAGGCCGCTCCCGTCGTGGAGACCGCTCCCGTCGTGGAGGCCGCTCCCGTCGTGGAGGCCGCTCCCGTCGTGGAGGCCGCTCCCGTGGCGGAGCTGCCCCAGCCCCGCCGCTCCGTGGCCTTCATCGGCTCCGAATGCTATCCCTTCGTGAAGACCGGCGGCCTGGGCGACGTGATGTACGCCCTGCCCCGCGCCCTGGCCAAGCTGAACTGCGACGTAAAGGTGATCCTGCCCCGCTACCGCTGCATCCCCCAGAAGTGGCAGGAGAAGATGGTCTACCGGGGCTCCTTTATGATGGACCTCTGCTCCGACGGCCGCTCCTTCTACGTGGGCATCATGGAATATATTGCCGACGGCGTGGTCTATGACTTCATTGACAACGAGGAGTTCTTCTCCTACGGCAATCCCTACACCAACCTGGTGGACGACATCCCCCGCTTCTGCTACTTCGGCAAGGCGGCTCTGGCGGCTCTGAACTATCTGGATTGGGTGCCCGACGTGATCCACTGCCATGACTGGCAGGCGGGTCTGGTGCCCATCTATCTGCGGACCCTCTTTGCCGACACCCCGCTGCGGGACACCAAATCCGTCCTCACCATCCACAATCTTCGCTTCCAGGGCGTGTATAACATTCCCACCATCCAGTATTGGACCAATCTGCCGGACAGCGTCTTCAACAAGGACGTGCTGACCCAGAATTGGGTGGACGCCAACATGCTCAAGGGCGGCCTGACCTACTGTGACCGGATCACCACCGTCAGCGGCACCTACGCCGGGGAGATCCAGACCGCCTTCTACGGCGACGGCCTGGACGCCCATCTGCGCTACCACTCCGGCAAGCTCCGCGGCATCGTCAACGGCATCGACGTGGAGCAGTGGGACAGCTCCGCCGACAAGCTGCTGCCCGCTCCCTACGGCGCGGAAAACGCCGTGGACCGGAAGAAGGACAACAAGCTGGCCCTGCAGGCCCAGCTGGGTCTGGAGCAGAACACCGACAAGATGGTGCTGGGCCTGATCTCCCGGCTCACCGACCAGAAGGGTCTGGATCTGGTGAACGCCATCCTGCCCGCCCTGGTGGACGGCAACACCCAGGTGGTGGTGCTGGGCACCGGCGACGCCCGCTACGAGGACAGCTTCCGTCACTTTGAAAACTGCTACAAGGGCAGCGTCTGCTCCTATATCGCCTACGACGAGGCCCTGGCCCACCGGATCTACGCCGGCGCCGACGCCCTGCTGGTGCCCTCGCTCTTTGAGCCCTGCGGCCTGACCCAGCTCATCGCCATGCGCTATGGCACCGTGCCCGTGGTGCGGGAGACCGGCGGCCTGAAGGACACTGTGGCCCCCTACAACCAGTACACCAACGAGGGCAACGGCTTCACCTTTGACCGCTACGACGCCGGCCTGCTGCTGGACGCCGTCAACCGGGCCAAGACCCTCTACTTCACCCAGCGGGAGCGCTGGGACGAGATGGTCCGCCGGGACATGGAAAAGGACGTGTCCTGGGAGAATTCCGCCCGCCAGTACCGGAACCTCTACCTGGAGCTGAAGCCCTGATCCCCCTTCTCATGCAAAAAGTCCGTTCTCTGCGGCCTGCGGAGGACGGATTTTTTTGAAAAAATGCCCAAACCCTATTGCAAAATTTTGTTGGATATGCTATATTCTCAGAGTTATGTGAAAGGGGAGAATGAAATGGTCCCACAGGAAAAGATCAGAAATATCGCAATCATCGCCCACGTTGACCACGGCAAGACCACCCTGGTGGACGAAATGCTGAAGCAGGGCGGCATCTATCGGGAAAATCAAGCAGTGGTGGACCGGGTCATGGACTCCGGCGACCTGGAACGGGAGCGGGGCATCACCATTCTGGCCAAGAACACCGCCGTACACTATAAGGACTACAAAATCAACATCGTGGATACCCCGGGCCACGCCGACTTCGGCGGCGAGGTGGAGCGCATCCTGAAGATGGTCAACGGCGTGCTGCTGCTGGTGGACGCCGCCGAGGGCCCCATGCCCCAGACCCGCTTCGTGCTGCAGAAGGCCCTGGAGCTGGGCCACAAGGTCATCGTGGTGGTGAACAAGATCGACCGCCCCGACGCCCGGATCGACGAGGTCATGGACGAGGTGCTGGAGCTGCTGCTGGATCTGGACGCCACGGAGGAGCAGTTTGATTCCCCCACCATCTTCTGTTCCGCTCGCCAGGGCATCTCCGCCTACGGGCCCCACGAGGAGGGCAAGGATCTGATCCCCCTCTTTGAGACCATCGTCAACTACATTCCCGCCCCCGAGGGGGATGCGGCGGCTCCCATGCAGATGCTGGTGTCCAGCCTGGACTACAACGACTACGTGGGCCGGATCTGCATCGGCCGCATCGAGCGGGGCACCATCCGCCAGAACCAGGAGGTCACCATCTGCGACTTCCACGACCCCTCCATCCAGCAGAAGGGCAAGATCGTGGCCCTCTACGCCTTCGACGGGCTGGGCCGCATCCCCATCCAGCAGGCCAGCGCCGGCGAGATCGTGGCCTTCTCCGGCATCGCGGACATCACCATCGGCCGCACGGTCTGCGACCCGCTGAAGGTGGAGCCCCTGCCCTTTGTGAAGATCTCCGACCCCACCATTGAGATGACCTTCGCCGTCAACGACAGCCCCTTCGCCGGGCGGGAGGGCAAATACGTCACCTCCCGGAACCTGAAGGACCGGCTGGAGCGGGAGCTTCTGAAGGACGTTTCCCTCCACGTGACCCCCCAGGGTACCGACGCCTTCAACGTGGCGGGCCGGGGCGAGATGCACCTGTCCATCCTCATCGAGACCATGCGCCGGGAGGGCTTTGAGTTCTCCGTCTCCACCCCCAGAGTGCTGACCAAGGAGATCGACGGAGTCAAGTGCGAGCCCGTGGAGCGGATGGTGGCGGACGTGCCCGAGAACGCCATGGGCTCCGTCATTGAGAAGATCGGCCAGCGCAAGGGCGATCTGGTGTCCATGACCCCCATGGGCAGCCGCTACCGTCTGGAGTTCCTGGTGCCCAGCCGGGGCCTTTTCGGCTACCGCAGCGAATTCCTCACCGACACCCACGGCGAGGGCGTCATGTCCTCCGTGCTGGACTCCTACGCCCC
>CAMNHH010000058.1 GCA_946539175.1 uncultured Clostridia bacterium
AGCCGGAGCACGTCCTCGTCGTAGGTGATGCCCAGATCGCCCCGGACCTTGTTCTGCTCGATGGCGGCGGCGTTGATGGGGATGACGATCTCGGCGGAGTCCTTCAGCTCCAGGAGCATCCGAATCTTGCTGTCCGGCGCGAAGCCCGGCAGCACCCGGGAGGCATGATAGTCGTCAAAGAGCTTGCCGCCGAATTCCAGGTAGAGCTTGCCGCCGAACTGTTCGATCCGCTCCCGGATCCGGGCGGACTGGGTGTCGAGATAAAGCTGATTGTCAAAGCCGATCATTTTCCGCATGGTACTGCCCTCCTTTTCAACACCCGCTTATTGTAGCATAGTTCCCGCTTTGGCGCAAGGGTGTTTTTCCGCTTTTCCTGCTCTTTTTTCCGGCGGCAGGTCTTTACAAATACTGTATTATAAGGTATAATATACCGAATGTTTGCGGCGTGTTCGCCGCTTCTGCCCTGCTTTTGTTCAAAGGAGACGACCTATGCCCTACAAATTTCTGCACCTCCACGCGCCCCAGCATCGGCACAGAGACGCCGTGCTGCTGACCCAGGGGGACCCGAAAAAGGTCATCTGTTCCTTCGCTCTGCCGATTTTTCTGAGCCAGCTCTTCCAGCAGCTCTACAACACCGCCGACGCCTGGATCGTCAGCAGCTTCCTGGGAGACGAGGCCTTTGCCGCCGTCACCTCCTCCGGCAGCCTGGTCTTTCTGATGATCAGCTTCTTCGTGGGCACCTCCATGGGCGCCGGCGTGGTAATCAGCCGCTACTTCGGCGCGGGCAACCGGGACTGTATGACCAGGGCCGTCCACACCGCGGTGCTGGTGAGTCTGATCTGCGGCGGGGCTTTGACGGTCTTCGGCACGCTGCTGGCTCCCCGCATCCCCGGCTGGATGAATCTGGACCCGGAGGTCCGGCCCTACGCCGTGCCCTATCTGCGCTGGTACTTCATGGGCTCGGTGGCTCTGGTGATGTACAACACCTTCAAGGGCGTCATGAACGCCGTGGGCGACAGCCGCCGCCCGCTGTACTATCTGATCGTCTCCTCCCTCACCAACATCTTCCTGGACTGGCTCTTCCTGGGGCCTCTGGGACTGGGCATCCAGTGGGCCGCCATCGCCACCACCATCTCCCAGGCGGTATCCGCCCTGCTGTGCCTGAAGCAGCTGGTGAAGAAGGACACGGTTTACGCCTTGAGCTGGAGCAAGCTGCGGATGGACCCCGCCGCCCTGCGGGAGATCCTGCGCTACGGCCTGCCCACCGGTGTTCAGAACTCCGTCATCGGTCTGGCCAACGTGCTGGTCCAGTCCAACATCAACACCTTTGAGAAGGTGGGCACCGCCGCCTGCGGCGCCTACTCCAAGATCGAGGGCTTCGCCTTCCTGCCCATCACCTCCTTCTCCATGGCGCTGACCACCTACATCGGCCAGAATCTGGGGGCCAGGGAGTACGACCGGGCCAAAAAGGGCGCCCGCTTCGGCATCTGGGCCGCGGTGCTCATGGCGGAGGCCATCGGCCTCATCGTGTTCCTCTTCGGCAGGCCCCTGATCTCCATCTTTGTGAAGGACCCGGCCTCTATCGACATCGGCGTGAAGCAGTGCCGCACGGAGGCCCTGTTCTTCTGCCTGCTGTCCTTCTCCCACTGCATCGCCGGCATCTGCCGGGGCGCGGGGAAGGCCTTTGTCCCCATGTTCATCATGCTGGCCGTCTGGTGCGTTCTGCGCATCATCTACATCACGGTGGCCATGAAGATCGACCACAACATCGTGCTGCTGTTCTGGGCCTATCCCATTACCTGGTGCATCAGCTCCGTCATCTATCTGATCTATTATCTGAAATCCGATTGGATCCACGGCTTTGAGGCAAAAATCTGATTTTTTTCACGGAAGGGTGGTCCCATGCCATCTGTCTTTTCCAAAAAAAACCGCACCACCTCCTCCTTTCAAGTGATTTTGCTGGGCTTTCTGGCCTTGATTTTCCTGGGAGGGCTGGTGCTGACCCTGCCGATCTGCAGTCAGTCCGGAACGACGACCCCCTTCTCCGACTGCCTGTTTACCTCCGTCTCCGCCGTCTGCGTCACAGGTCTGGTGGTGCGGGACACCGCCACCCACTGGTCCGTGCTGGGGCAGGCCGTGATCCTGCTGCTGATCCAGATCGGCGGCCTGGGGGTCATCACCGTGGGCCTCACCTTCTTCCGCCTCTCGGGGCGGCGGATCAGCCTGGCCCAGCGGAACATGATGCAGCTTTCCATCTCCGCCCCCCAGGTGGGCGGGATCGTCCGGCGGGCGGGCTTCATCCTGCGGGTCACGCTCCTCATCGAGCTGGCGGGCGCGGCCCTGCTGCTGCCGGTCTTCGTCCGGGACTTCGGCCTGGCCAAGGGGCTGTGGTACAGCCTGTTCCACGCGGTCTCCGCCTTCTGCAACGCGGGCTTTGATCTGATGGGTGTCCGGGAGCCCTACTCCTCCCTGACCGGCTACGCCTGGAGCGTACCGGTGAATCTGATCATCATGGCCCTGATCATTCTGGGAGGCATTGGCTTTCTGCTGCTGGAGGATCTGCGGCAGAACCGGCTGCGGCTGCGGCGCTGCCGTCTGCAGACCAAGCTGGTGCTGGTGACCACCGGGGCGCTGATTCTGATCCCCGCGGGGTTCTTCTTCCTGCTGGAGTATCGGGATCTGCCCCTGGGAAGGCGGATCCTGGCCTCCCTGTTCCAATCCGTCACCACCCGCACCGCGGGCTTCAACACCACGGATCTGAGCCGGATGTCGGAGCCCGGTCAGCTGCAGATGATCGCCCTGATGCTGGTGGGCGGCTCCCCCGGCTCCACCGCCGGCGGCATGAAGACCACCACCCTGGCGGTGCTGGTGCTGGCCGGCGTCACCGTATTCCGCCGCCGGGACGAAACGGAGTGCTTCCGCCGCCGGATCGGGGAGGACGTGATCCGCAACGCCGGTACCATCTTCTTCCTCTATCTGATGCTTTTTACCCTGGGCTCGGCGGTGCTGGCCCGGGTAGAGAATTTGCCCCTGCTGGCCTGCATGTTCGAGACCGGCTCCGCCGTGGGCACCGTGGGACTGAGCCTGGGGCTCACCCCCGGCCTGCACCAGAGCTCCCGGATCGTGCTGATGCTTTTGATGTTCCTGGGCCGCGTGGGGGCCTTGACCCTGGTCTACGCCCTGCTGCCCGGCGGCAAGAATCCCCCGGGCCGGAAACCGAAGGAGCCAGTGACGGTGGGCTGACCGTTTTGATTCGCGCGCGATTCTTCTGAAGTTCCGAAAGGAGTATTCCTATGAAGTCTGTCCTGATATTGGGGGCCGGAAATTTCGGCCTGATGCTGGCCCGGGAAATGAGCGCCCAGGGCTACGAAATTATGATTGTGGACGTGCGGGAGGCCCAGATCAACGCCGCCATGCCCTACGTCACCGACGCCCAGATCGGTGACTGCACGGATCCCACCTTCCTCCGCTCTCTCGGCGTGGACAACTACGACCTGTGCGTGGTGACCATCTCCGAGCACTTCCAAACCTCGCTGGAGGCCACCTCCCTGCTGAAGGACCTGGGGGCCAAGCTGGTGATCTCCCGGGCAAAAAATGAGATCCAGGAGAAATTCCTGCTGCGGAACGGAGCAGACGAGGTGGTGTATCCGGAAAAGCAGATCGCTCTGCGGCTGGCCACCAAATACGCCTCCGAGCAGATTCTGGATTTCATTCAGTTTGACGCGGGCTACGCCATCTATGAGATGGCCATTCCAACGGAGTGGCACGGCAAGACCCTGCCCCAGCTGGACGTGCGGCGGAAGTATGACGTGAACATCATCTCCCTGCGCCGGAACGGCCAGGTCTCCATGCCCCGCCCCGACGATCCCTTCCGGGAGGGCGACGTGGTCTACGCCGTGGGCGAGATGAAGAAGCTGTATAAGTGCTTCCATATCCATTGATAACGAAATACGCATTTTCCTGAATTAACGCAAAAGGAGCAATACCGTTTATGAGAATCATCCTTGTGGGCTGCGGCAAGGTCGGCGTGGCCCTGATCAGCACTCTGGTGGCGGAGGGCCACGACGTGGTGGCGATGGACAACCGCCGGGAGGTACTGGAAGACCTGACCAACCAGTATGACGTTATGTTCCTGGAGGGCAACGGCACCGACTGCGAAGCCCTGCAGGAGGCCGACGTGGGCAAGGCCGAGCTCTTCATTGCCGTCACCGGCTCGGACGAGCTGAACATGCTCATGTGTCTGCTGGCCAAACGGCTTGGCGCAGGCCATACCATCGCCCGCATCCGCAATCCCCAATACAACGACAAATCACTGGGCTATCTGCGCGAGCAGCTGGATCTGTCCATGGTCATCAACCCCGAGCTGCTGACGGCCCAGGAGCTGCTGCACATTCTCAAGCTCCCCGCCGCCTCCAAGGTGGAAACCTTTTCCCGGCGCAGCTTCGAGATGGTGGAGCTGCGGCTGAAGGAGGACTCTCCCCTGCTGGGCCAGCGCCTGATGGATCTGCGCGGCCGCTTCAAGGCCAAGTTCCTGGTCTGTGTCGTGCAGCGGGATAACGAGGTCATTATCCCCCGGGGCGATTTCGTGCTCCACGCCGGGGACCGCATCGGCCTGACCGCCGACCGGACCGAGCTCTGGAAGCTCCTGAAGGCCACCGGCCTGGCCAAGCGCCAGGCCCGGAACGTCACGCTGATGGGCGGCAGCCGCATCGCCTTCTATCTGGCAAAAATGCTCCTCAGCTCCGGCACGAACGTGACCCTGATCGAAAGCGACCGGGCTATGTGTCACAGATTCAGCGACCTGCTGACCGGCATCCGCGTCTACTGCGGCGACGGCACCCAGCAGGAGCTGCTGCGGGAGGCGGGACTGCTGGATCAGAACGCCTTCGTTACGCTGACCGGCTTGGACGAGCAGAACATCCTGGTGGCCTACTACGCCAAAAGCCAGCAGGTGAGCCAGGTCATCGCCAAGGTCAACCGGGACGAAATGGCCCGAATGGCGGAACAAATGGGCCTCGAGAGCGTCATATCCCCCAAGGACGTGGTGGTGAACGTGGTGCTCCGCTATGCCCGCGCCCTGCAATCCTCCATGGGCTCCTCCATCGAGAATCTCTATCAGCTGATGGAGGGCCGGGCCGAGGCTTTGGAATTCATCGTGCAGGGGGAGGCCCCCTATACCGGAATCCCCCTCAAGGATCTGCGGATGAAGAAAAACATCCTTGTCGCCGGTATTCTTCGGGACCGCAGAGCCATCATCCCCGCCGGCGACGATATGATACTCCCCGGCGACCGGGTGGTGGTCATCGCGGGCCAGCACAGGCTCAACGCCCTGGCTGAGATCCTGTACTGAGGAGGCCGCGCATGAACCGGAAAATGGTATATTTCCTGCTGGGCCGTATTCTTTTGCTGGAAGGCGGGCTTCTGATCCTGCCGCTCTGCGTTTCCTTTTACTACCGGGACAACGGCCGCTTTCCCTTCCTGATTACCATTGCCATCTGCCTGTTTCTGGGCCTCCTGCTCTGCAAGCTCTTCCGCACGGAGAATCAGGTCTTCTTTGCCAGAGAGGGCTTTCTCATCACCTCCCTCGCCTGGCTCAGCGTATCGGCTCTGGGCGCCCTGCCCTTTCTGCTCAGCGGAGAGATCCCCAACTATGTGGACGCCTTCTTTGAGACGGTATCCGGCTTCACCACCACAGGCGCCTCCATTCTGCGGGACGTGGAATCCATGTCCCACTCCATGCTCTTCTGGCGGAGCTTCACCCACTGGATCGGCGGCATGGGCGTGCTGGTGCTGATGGTGGCCATTATGCCGAATCTCCCCGGCCGGACCATCCACGTCCTGCGGGCGGAGATGCCCGGGCCCACCATGGGCAAGCTCTCCCCCAAGCTGCGGGACACCGCCAAGATCCTCTATCTGCTCTACATCGCCATGACCGTGCTGGAGCTGATTCTGCTGGTGGCGGGGGGTATGCCTCTCTTCGACAGCGCCATCCATACCTTCGGCACCGCCGGTACCGGCGGCTTCGGTCTGAAAGCCGACTCCATGGCCGGCTACAGTCCCTATCTGCAGTGGGTGGTCGCCACCTTTATGATGCTCTTCGGCGTCAACTTCAACCTCTACTTCCTGCTGGCCATGCGCCGCTTCAAGACCGCTCTGCGCAGCGAGGAGCTTTGGACCTACGCGGGCATCATTCTGGCGGCCACGGCCCTGATCTGCTGGAACATTATGCCGCAGGTGGGCCATTTCTCTGAGGCCCTCCGTCAGGCCTTCTTCCAGGTAAACACCATCTCCTCCACCACGGGCTTCTCCACCGTCAACTTCGATGACTGGCCCACGCTCTCGCGGATGATCTTGGTGCTTCTGATGTTCATTGGCGCCTGCGCAGGCTCCACCGCCGGCGGCCTCAAGGTCTCCCGCGTGGTTCTGCTGTTCAAAACCGCTCGCCGGGAGGTTCGCCACCTGCTCCATCCGCAGTCCGTCAACTCGGTACGCTTCGAGGGCAAGCCGGTGGACCAGGCCACTCTGATCAGCGTCGGCACCTACTTTGCCCTCTACATCGGCCTCTTTGCCGGGTTCTGGTTCCTGGTTTCCTTTCAGCCCGGCTTTGACGGCGTCTCCAATTTCAGCGCCGTAGCCGCCTGCTACAACAACATCGGCCCGGGTCTGAACCTGGTAGGCCCCACCCTGGGCTATTGGCATTATTCCCCCTACATCAAGCTCGTGCTCTCCTTCGCCATGCTCTTCGGGCGTCTGGAGATCTATCCCATGCTGATCTCCCTGTCTCCCTCCACCTGGCTCAAACAGTGAGGCGACCCCGGTCCCCTCGGAAAGGAGCTTACACCATGTCCAAGCAAACCAACGAACCGAAAAGCCGCAGGCGGCTGTGGCTGATCCTGCTGCTGCTGTCTCTGCTGCTGCTGTTGGGCGGCGCGGGCCTCTATATCTTCACCCATCCCTGGTGGACGCCCCAGCTGAATCCCTCCGACTACCGCAATCCGGAGCCCTCTGTCCCCACCGCCTCCGCCCTTCCCACAGAAACCCTGCCCGGCACCACGGCGTCCCTGCCGGAGAGCAGCGCCGTGCCGGAGTCCACCGCGCCGGTCCTGCCAGACAACCCGGTGGATTTCGCCCCCCTGCAGGAGATCAACCCCGACGTCTACGCCTGGATCTACATCCCCATGGGACCGGAGAAGCCGGACATCGACCTGCCCGTGCTGCAGGCGCCCCAGGGCTGGGACGAAAACTACTATCTCCACCACGACATCAACCGGAACTATTTCTTCGCGGGCTGCATCTACACCCAGCAGATCAACGCCATGGACTTTTCCGATCGGGTCACGGTGATCTATGGCCACAATATGCTGGACGGCACCATGTTCTCCAATCTGCCCTGGTTCCGGGACAGCAGCTTCTTTGACCAGCACGAATACTTCTACATCTACACGCCGGGCCACATTCTGACCTACCGCATCGCGGCGGCCATCCAGTTCGACACCCGGCACCTGCTGAACTGCTTCGATTTCAGCGACGACACCGTGTACGCCGATTGGCTGCAGAATTACGTGATGGAGCCCCGGACTATGGTCCGCAATTACCGGAAGGATCTGGAGCTGACGCTGGATGACAAGCTGGTGATTCTGAGCACCTGTCTGGAGCACGGCGCCAGCCGCTATCTCATCGAGGGGGTGCTGATCAGCGATGAACAGACAAACTGAGCCCCGCTATGAGGGGCGCTTCACCGCCCGGCCCCGGGCCAGGGCCCGCCGGATCGGCGGCAGCCTGCTGGTCCTGCTGGTCCTGCTGCTGTCCCTGGTCCGCGGAGGCGCGGAGGCCTTCAAGCTCCTGTCCTACGCCGATCTCTTCATCGGCGGCAGCCGCCTGCTGATTTACGGCCAGACGGACGGGCCGGACCTGGGCGACAACGTCAACGGCCTGCCCGTCTACACAAACGTCCCGGAGGGCGGGCTCCCGCAGGACGCCATTCTGAACGACGGCAGCTCCATCGTCTACCAGGGGCACAGATACGTGCTCAACAAGAACCTGACCACCGTGCTGTTTTTGGGCGTCGACCACGACATCGAGAAGGAAAAGGTCGTGGGCGACGGGGGCCAGTCCGACGTGATCCTGCTGCTGGGCATCGACAGCTCCACCGGCCGGACCACTGTGCTGAACATCACCCGTGAGGCCTACGCCCAGGTGGATCTCTACTCGGTGGACAACGTGTTCCTGCGGACCGAAAATCTGCAGATCACCCTGGCCTACGCCTACGGCGACGGCAGGGAATCCAGCTGCGAGAACGCCATGCGCTCCGTGTCCCGGCTGCTCTACGGCCTGCCCATCAGCTCCTATCTGGCCATCGACATGGACGGCATCCAGGCCGCCAACGAGGCCGTTGGCGGCGTCACCGTGAAATCCCTCATCGATATGCCCCTCTCTGACGGCGGCAAGCTCAGCGAAGGAGAGTCCATTCAGCTCCACGGCAAGGATCTGGACCGTTACATCCGGACCCGCGGCGGCGGCGTGGAATCCAACGCGGCCCGTATGGAGCGGCAGCGCCAGTACGTGACGGAATTTTCCAAGCTGGTGGTGGCCGAATCCAAAAAGGATCTCAGCTTCCCCGTGGATCTGTTCTCCGCCCTGGCTCCCTACATGGTCACGGATCTGACCATCCAGGACGTGACCTTCCTGAGCTCCACCTTCCTGCGCCACGGCGCGGAATTCACCCTGCGGAGCATCGACGGCAGCTACGACCTGCTGCACGACAACGCCGTCTGCTATCTGGACGAAACCGACCTGTTTGAGGCAGTGCTCCAGGTCTTCTACCTCCGGGTGGACTGACATGGACGCTGAAAGAAGGCCCGCGGGAAAAACGGAGCGCTTCTGGCTGGGCGGCCTCTGCGCCGTTCTCTGCGCCCTGCCCACGGCGCTGCCGGCCTGGCTCCTGGTCCGGGAAAACGTCTTTACAGGGCCTGCCGGGCTGCTGGGCTTTCTGCTGGCCCTGGGGGGCTGGCGGCTGGGCGCCGGGCGGGTCAGTCCCGCCGGAATCTGCCTGGCCGCTCTGCTGGCGCCGACGGCGGCCCTGCCGGGCATGTATTACGGCTGCGCCCAGCTGATCCTCCGGGACAACGCCGTATACGGCTGCAGCATGGAGGAGGCCCTGGAGCTGGTGCCCACCGTGGCCCTGGACCCCATCAACCGGCCCCAGCTGCTCTGGGCCCTGGGCGGCGTCGTCGTGCTGGATCTGCTGACGGCCGCCCTGGCGGCGCAGCTGCTCCGGCCGCGCCCCGGAACAAAAAAACGCAAGCGGTAAAAGACGGTCGGTCTTTTACCGCTTGCTCGTTTTCTATGCGATCAGCGGGCCGCCCGCAGCTCGCTGCCCCGGAGCTGGAGCTGGAGCCGGTCCGCGATGAGGGCGATGAACTCGCTGTTTGTGGGCTTGCCCTTGGTGTTGGAGACGGTGTAGCCGAAGAAGCGCTGGAGGGTATCCAGGTCGCCCCGGTCCCAGGCCACCTCGATGGCGTGGCGAATGGCCCGCTCCACCCGGGAGGGTGTGGTGGCAAAGGTCTTGGCCACCTGGGGATAGAGGACCTTGGTGATGGCGTTGATGACCTCCATATCCTCCACGGCGAGGATGATGGCCTCCCGCAGATATTGATAGCCCTTGATGTGGGCGGGAACGCCGATCTCGTGGATCACGTTGGTGACCATGGTCTCAATATCCGGCTGGGTGCTCTGCCGCTTGCCCGCGGCCACCCGGCCCGCCTCCAGGATCTCTCCCACCCGCTCGGCCACGGTCTGGGCCGTGCAGGGCTTCAGCATCAGATACTCGGCCCCCGCCGACATGGCGGCTCCGGTTACGTAGTCCGTGGCAAAGGCGGATAGAAGCAGCAGCTTGGGCCGCTGCTCCCGGGGCAGGGACTTCAGAACCGCCACCCCGTCCACCTTGGGCAGCATAAGATCCATCACCAGCACATCCGGCCCGGAAGCCTTCAGCTGCTCCAGAGCGGATTGCCCGTCCACCGCAGTGCCAACCACTTGATATCCGGCGTTTTGCAGCGCCCCGGAAAGCTGGGCGCAAAATTCCTCGCTTCCGTCCGCAACCAGGACGGTCGTGCGTTTTTCCATAGTTACCTCTCCTTATACTGTGCGTTTTTTGCGTTTCTTTCTGTTTTGCATCAATAATTTACCACAAAAAGCCGGACATTTCAAGAGCAAAACTTATATTTAATCTATTTTTATGTATAATAATTCGACAGCATTCTACATAATACGACAGTGTTTGTCGAAGGCTGTTGGATTTCGGCAGGGAAAAATTTACAGCCTAAGCTCCGCGGCGCCGACGGCGCGCACCCGGCGGCGCTGGCAGGCACCCTGCCCCAGGACGGCCTCCACCTTGGCCCGGAAGTCCTCCGCCTGCTCCAGAGGCACATAGGCCTGGGCCGTACCGGCGAAGCCCCCGCCGTGGACCCGGCAGGCCCCCTTCCCCGCCAGAAGCCCCTCGCAGAGGGCCAGGGTCAGGGCCATGGGCTGTTCCCGGTCGGAGCCCACGGGGCTCACGTTCTGCAGATAGCGCCAGGAGGAGAGGCCGGATTCCCGCACCAGCGTCAGATAACGGTCAAAGTCCCTTGCCCGGAGGGCCTCCCGCATGGCCAGGACCCGGCGGTTTTCCTCAAAAACGTGGATGGCCCGCAGCACCGCCCGGTCACCGCAGCTCCGGCGCAGCTCCGGCAGTCTGGCCCAAAACTCCGTCTCCGGCACCTGCCGCAGTACGGACTTGCCGAAGCAGCCGCAGAGCTGCTTCAGCTCCAGGGGGATCGCGGCGTATTCCCCGGTGAGATCCGCGTGACTGGCCCCGCAGTTGACAATGTACAGGGCGTAGCCCGCCTTGTCCAGATCCAGCTCCAGCTTTTCCACCACCGGGGCGTCGGGGTCGGCGAAGTCCATAAAGGTGGCGCCGCCCACGGCGCTGGCGGACTGATCCAGCCGTCCGCTGGGCTTGCCGAACCATTGGTTCTCCACCCGCTGCCCCAGCTCCGCCAGCTTCAGCGGCGACAGGGCGTCCCCCTGCCAGAGCACGTTGAAGATCTCCGCCAGCAGAACCTCAAAGGAGGCGGAGGAGGACAGGCCGCCGCCCGGCAGCACTGTGGAGGAGGCCCGGATGTCCAGGCCCACCGGGGCTGTCCAGGGGAAGCACTCCACCATGCCCTGCAGCAGGGACAGGGCGCTGCCCTGGGGAGCGGGCCCATTCCTCGCCGGGTCCACACTGACGCTGCAGGGCGGGAAGCCCTCGGACCAGAGCCGCACCCGGTCCGTCCCGTTGGGGGCAACGGCCGCCAGAGTGTCCACATCCACGGCGGCGGCCAGCACCAGGCCGTGCTGGTGATCCGTGTGGTTGCCCCCCAGCTCCGTGCGGCCGGGGGCCGTGAAATATCGAATGCTGTCGAGGCTGTGGCCGTCGGCCAGCAGAGCGTCCCGGAGGGCCAAAAGCCGCGTCCGATCATCGGGGCGGGAATATACTTCGTGAATCTTGTATTGCATTGGAACGTCTCCCTTTATTTTGTGTTTGTTCTATCATTCTATCACAAGGACTTGTGTTTGAAAAGGGTATTTTGTAAGATTTTCGATTATTTCTTGCTTTTGCGGGCTCGAAACGCTATAATAAAGAAAAAACGAAAGAGGCGATGAGCTTGAAGCGAATTCTCAGCGCATTTCTGATCCTGCTGCTGCTGGCGGGTCTGACAGGCTGCATGGCGGCGCCCCAGAGTCAGCAGACCGTGGATCTGCCCATCATAACCCAAGCCCCCGCAGGCAGCACGGAGCAGGCCGCGGCTCCCGACACGGAGGCCGCCACGGAGGCTGCGGCTACGGCGGCCCCCGACACCCAGGCGACGACAGAGGCCGCGGAAACCGAAGCGCCCGTCACCGAGGCTCCGGGGCTGACGGTGACAGAGGACGGGGTCTACGACTCCAAGGAGGAGGTTGCCCTGTACATCCATCTCTACGGCCATCTGCCCTCCAACTACATCACCAAGAAGGAAGCCGAAAAGCTTGGCTGGCCCGGCGGCGCTCTGGAGCCCTACGCCCCCGGCAAGTGCATCGGCGGCAGCCACTTCGGCAACTACGAGGGTCTGCTGCCCGACGCTGCCGGACGGGAGTGGACCGAGTGCGACATCGACACCATGGGCGCCCGATCCCGGGGCGCGAAGCGAATCGTGTTCTCCAACGACGGACTGATCTACTACACCGCGGACCACTATGAGCACTTTGAGCTGCTCTACGGAGAGGAGGGCTGAGCATGCGGGCAACCATCAACGGCAAGCGGGTCACGGACAGGGACAGCCTCCACGCCCTGCTGCGGCAGAAGCTGAATCTGCCCCAGGACTGCGGCAAAAATCTGGACGCGGTCTACGACCTTCTGACGGAGCCCGGCAAGGACCGGATCATCACCGTCAAGCACCCCGAGCTG
>CAMNHH010000059.1 GCA_946539175.1 uncultured Clostridia bacterium
GCATTGATTCATAAAACCAATCATACGAATATTAGATTGAAGGGTTCGAAAGCGTGCAGCAGATCGGACGTCCAGGTGACCGGCGGTGTGTTCCGGGAACGGATGGACCTTGACAGGCGTTATCTTCTGGAGCTGGATTCCCAGTGCCTGCTTCAGAATTTCTATCTCGAAGCCGGAATTCTCATGCCGGGCCTCCGGGTGGTAATTGTCTCCGAGCTGGCCAGGTGCCAGACTTTGAACGATGGACGCCTTGCCGCCGGTCAGACCGGGGCTGGTGCTCTGCGGCCAATCCCCGGACGGGCAGCCGGTGGAAGCGGTGGAGCTGCGGGAGCACCCCTTCTGTGTGGGGATTCAGTATCATCTGCAGTTCAAATTCCGTCCCAACCGGTCCCCCCTGTTTCTGGGCTTCCTGCGGGCGGTCTTGATCCGTGCCGGACAGTACAAATGACACGCTTGCGGGAGAAAAAAGCGCCCGGGCAAGGACAGCTTCTGAAAAAACCGTTGAAAAATGAAGCCGGGTTTCGTAAAATGTAACTACGGACGCAGATCGCGAAGGCGGGAGGCCGGGAAAAAGCGGCCATGATACTGACAGGAGCTGAGGAGCCGCGGGTCCTCAAGACCATCGGGGGCAACAAGAGCGCCATTGAAGCGCCGATTCGCGAAAAGGCCACGAAACAATCACGGGGAAGGCGCTCTGCGCCCTGGCCCGGATGCCGTACAGATATCCCAACGCGGCGCCCATCCCCGGCTCCGGGAACAGGGAGCGGACTGTCGAAACGCTCAATCCCGCAAAGCTCGCGTTGCGCGGCGAGGAATTTACCGCTGAAGGAGGAATCATCATGCTTGAACAATTGAAACAAACGGTTCTGGAGGCCAATCTGGAGCTTCCCAGGTACGGCCTGGTCACCTTCACCAGGGCAACGTCTCCGGGATCGACCGGGAAAGCGGTCTGGTTGTCATCAAGCCCTCCGGGGTGCCCTACGAGGGCATGACGGCGGAGGACATGGTGGTCGTGGATCTGGAGGGCAAGGTGGCGGAGGGCAAGTGGAAGCCCAGCTCCGACACCCCCACCCACGTGGAGCTGTACAAGGCCTTCCCCAATCTGGGCGGCATCGTCCACACCCATTCCAGCTACGCCACCTCCTGGGCCCAGGCGGGCCGGGACGTTCCCTGCTACGGCACCACCCACGCGGACTGCTTCTACGGGGACGTGCCCTGCCTGCGCTGCCTGACCAGGGAAGAAATTGAAGAAGCCTATGAGAAAAACACCGGGCTTCTGATCGTCTCCGAATTCGCAAGACTGGGGAAGGACCCGAAGGCCGTCCCCGGCTGCCTGTGCAAGAACCACGGCCCCTTCGCCTGGGCCAAGAACGCCTGCGCTGCAGGCGATAGCGGAGGCGCCGGGCATCTCCCCCGGCACGGTATCCAAAGCCATCAACCATTCCGAGGGTCCGGCCGAGGCGGCCCGGGAGCGGCTCCCGCGAAAGGCCGGAGCGCCGCAGTCCAACGGAATCCGACGGATCCGGGCAAAGACGGCGAAACCCGCCTATTGACTCCCCCTCTCTTTCTCCGTATCATAACGGCGATAAACTGCGCGGCGCGGCGGCGCAGCGTCAGTTCCGCATCAACCTGATTGCATGACAGGAGGCCAACACGAATGAGCAAGGTTTTAGTCGCGTATTTTTCTGCCGGCGGCGTCACCGCAAGACTGGCCGCGGAGCTTGCGGCCGCGGAATCCGCCGACCTTTTCGAGATCGTGCCGGCGCAGCGTTACAGTCCCGCCGATCTTGACTGGACCAACAAGCAGTCCCGCAGCACAGTGGAGATGTCCGACCCGGATTGCCGTCCCCCGATCATCGGCAAGCCGGAGGATCTGGGCCAATATGAGCTGGTGTTCCTGGGCTTCCCGATCTGGTGGGGCCGGGAGCCCAGCGTCGTGGATACCTTTCTGACGGAGCTGGATTTCAGGGGGAAGCGCATCGTTCCCTTCTGCAGCTCCGGCGGCAGCGGCATCGGCAGAACCGCGGACCGCATCCGCTCGCTGGTGGGGGAAGGCGTCACGGTGGACGAGGGCAGGCGGATCGGCGGCGAGGTATCCGCGGCGGATCTGAAGCTCTGGATGGAGGGACTGCTGCGATGAACCGAATGGAAGCGATCCAACACAGGCGGAGCGTTCGCACCTTCGACGGAGCCGGACTCCGCCCCGAGGAAGCGGAGCAGCTCCTGGCCTTTGCGGACACGCAAAAAAATCCCTACGGTCTGCCCATCCGCTGGAAGCTCCTCAACGCCCGGGAGCACGGGCTGAGCAGCCCCGTCATCGTCGGCGCGGAGCTCTACATTGCGGGCAAGATGCGCCGCGCGCCCCATGCCGAGGAGGCCTTCGGCTACAGCTTTGAAAACGTCGTCCTGTTTGCGGAAAGCCTCGGTCTCGGCACCACCTGGATCGCCGGGACGATGAATCGGGAGGCCTTTGAGCGGGCCATGGAGCTTTCGGAGGATGAGGTGATGCCCTGCGTCAGTCCCGTGGGCCGCCCCGCCAAGCGCATGTCCCTGCGGGAAACCATGATGCGAAAGGGCGTCAAGGCAGACAGCCGCCTCGCCTTCGAGGAGCTGTTCTTTGACGGCTCCTTCGACAAGCCCCTCACAAAGGCCGGCGCCGGTCCCCTCTATGCGGTGCTGAACGCCGTGCGGCTCGCGCCCTCCGCAGTCAACAAGCAGCCCTGGCGCTGCCTCTGCCGGGACGGCTGGGTCCATTTCTACGAGAAGCGCAGCAAGGGCTACGTCTCCGCAGACGGCTGGGATCTGCAGAAGGTGGACCTGGGGATCGCCCTTTGCCATTTTGAGCTGGCAGCCGTGGAATGCGGCCTCAAGCCCTCCTTTGTGCTCCGGGATCCCGCGCTGCCGAAGCTGGAGCCGCTGCAGTACATTGCCTCCTGGCGTGTGGAATCGCCCGCGCCCGGCGTGGGGCGCGAATGACAGAAAGGCCCGGGGCGGACGCTGACGCGTCCGCCCCGGGCCTTTCCGGTTCCGTTCAGTTCTGTTCCTCCGCCGGGAAACGGAGGGTCACGGTGGTGCCCTGATCCGGGACGCTCTCCAGGCTCAGCTGGGCCTTGTGGAGCTGGGCGCCGTGCTTGACGATGGACAGGCCCAGACCCGTGCCGCCGATCTGCTTGGAGTGGCTCTTGTCCACCCGGTAGAAGCGCTCGAAGACCCGCTCCTGGGCGGCCTCCGGGATACCGATGCCCGTATCCGCCACCGAAAGCACCGGCTGTCCGCCGTTGACGCCCACCGTCACCGTGACGCTGCCGCCGGGGCGGTTGTACTTGACGGCGTTGTCCGCCAGATTGTAGACCATCTCGCTCAGCAGCTGCCACAGGCCCGTGACCCTGGCGGGGCCGCCCTCCAGCCGCAGGCTGACCTGCTGTCGGTCCGCGGTGTTCTGCAGACTGTCCACCACCTCCCGGCTCAGAGCGTAGAGATCCACCGGCTCCATGGGCGGAAGCTGGGCGTTTTCGTCCAGCTTGGAGAGCTTGATGATGTCGTCCACCAGGGCGATCATCCGCTGGGCCTCCCGGTGGATGTTCTGAGAGAAGTCCACCACGGTCTCCGGGGGCACGATTCCCTGGGCCATCAGCTCCGCGAAGCCGGAAATGGAGGTCAGGGGAGTCTTCAGCTCATGGGACACGTTGGCGGAGAACTCCCGCCGCAGCTGCTCCCGCTGCTCCCGCTCCGTCACGTCCATCCACAGCAGCACCGCGCCCACCAGCTGCTTCCGGGAGAACACCGGGCTGGCGATCAGCTGCCAGCTTCTGCCGTCCCGTTCCAGCACGGCGGAGGCCCGATCTCCGGTCAGGGCCGATTCCACCGCCTCCCTGGTGATGGGGTCGGCGCTTTCCAGCAGATTCTCCTCGGGCTGAAGGTTCAGAATCCGCTGTGCCGCGGCGTTGGCGATCCGCACGCTGCCGCTGCGATGCAGCAGCAGAAAGCCCTCCCGCATATTGTCGGTCAGGGCGGAGAACTCCTTCTGCCGCAGATGCAGGGTCTCCAGCTGCTCGTCGATGGTCAGCCGCTGCTCCTGGAGCCTGGAAACCAGGGGGGCCAGCTCCTTATAGGTTTTGATCTGCTCCGGCCGATCCAGGTCCAGCTCGTTGATCGGCTGGACGATCTGGCTGGCGGCCCGGAAGGACAGCGCGCCGGAGAGGGTCAGCACCAGCACGAAGACCCAGAGCACCGGGCTTACGGTGATCAGGGCCGCCCACACCGCGCTGACCGGCAGCGCCAGCCGCACGACGGTGCCGTCCTCCAGCCGCTGGGCGTAATACATGGTGGTGACGCCCTCGCTGTCGGAGCTGCGGATGGCGCTGCCGGAGCCCTCCGCCAGGGCGGCGCTGACCTCCGCCAGCTCCCGCTGGTTGGGCAGCTCCCGCTGCTGGGTGTCGTAGAGCACGCCGCCCTCCGCGTCGATCCAGGTGACCTGCTTTTCCGGCGACAGCTGTCTCAGATAGTCCTCGCCGCAGATCTGCAGGCCCTCCGCCACATATAAGGTCTCCTGCTTCAGGGTCTGAGCGGCCTCGTCCAGATTCTGCCGGTACTGCAGGCCGAAAAACAGAGCGGTACACAGGACCAGCGCCAGGATCCCGCAGAGGAAGGAATAGCGAAAGATTTTCCCGGTCATTTGATCTCCTCCGGGATGCGATATCCCACGCCCCGGACGGTTTCAATATAGCCGCCCGCCTCGCCCAGCTTGGCCCGCAGGGTGCGGATGTGGACGTCCAGGGTCCGGTTCTCCCGCTCGACGGCCAAATCCCAGACCTTGTCCATCAGAATGGAGCGGGTCAGCACCCGGCCCCTGGCCTCCAGCAGCAGCTGCAGCAGCAGGAACTCCTTGTAGGTCAGCGCGACCTTCTCTCCCTTCACCGTGACCTGGTGACGGGCCGGGCAGACCCACAGGCAGCCCACCCGGTATTCCGGCTCCGCGCTCTCCGGTCTGGCCCGCCGCAGCACCGCCCGGACCCGGGCCGTCAGCTCCATCATGCCAAAGGGCTTGGAGATATAGTCGTCGGCCCCCAGATCCAGGCCGTAGGCCCGGTCGTATTCCGTATTCTTGGCAGTTAACATAATCACAGGCAGCGTTCGGGTGTCCGCCTCCGCCCGCAGCTTGGAAAGCACGGAAAGGCCGTCCTCCTGGGGCAGCATAATATCCAGCAGCACCAGCTCCGGCAGACGGAGCCGGACAGCGGCCCAGAACTCACTGGGCAGGGCAAAGCCCTGGGCCTCGAAGCCCTGGCTCTGCAGGGCGTAGACCACCAGCTTGCGAATGCTGTCGTCGTCCTCCAACAGATAGATCATTGTCTCACCTCGACGTAAGTATACCATATTTGTCCCGGAAAGGCCAGCGCGGATTTTGAGATTTAACGCAGATTTAACGCAATTCAGGTGGAGGACTTAACCTGGAGCGGATATGATAACGGGAGATAAGAAAGAGGTGAAAGTATGGGTATTTCCGAAATTATTTCCCTGCTCAGCGGCATTGCCCTGTTCCTGTTCGGCATGGGGCTCATGGGCGACGGGCTGAAAAAGGTGGCCGGCAGCCGCCTGGAGCTGGTGCTGTACCGGCTCTCCAACACCCCTCTGAAGGGGGTTCTGCTGGGCACCGGCGTCACCGCCGTGATCCAGTCCTCCTGCGCCACCTCCGTGATGGTGGTGGGCTTTGTGAACGCCGGGATGATGAAGCTGCGGCAGGCCGTCGGCGTCATTCTGGGCGCCATTCTGGGCACCAGCGTCACGGGCTGGGTCATCAGCCTGAGCTACATTGAGGGAGGCTCCGGCATCGGCCAGCTTCTCTCCACCGCCAACCTGACAGGCCTGGCGGCGGTCTGCGGCATTCTGCTGCGGATGTTCTCCAAAAAGCCCGCCCTGCAGCATGTGGGCGATATCCTCATGGGCTTTGCCGTTTTGATGTTCGGCATGAGCACCATGAGCGGGGCCGTCTCCGGCCTGGGCAAGGAGGAGTGGTTCGTGGGGACCCTTCAGTCCCTGTCCAATCCCCTGCTGGGCATCCTGGTGGGCACCGCCTTTACGGCTCTGCTGCAGTCCGCCTCCGCCGCAGTCGGCATCGTGCAGGCCCTGTCCGTCACCGGAGCCATGAGCTTTGAGGCGGCCCTGCCCCTGCTGATGGGCGTAGCCATCGGCGCCTCCTTCCCGGTGCTGCTCTCCGCCCTGGGCGCAAAGGCAGACGGCAAGCGCACGGCCCTGGTCTACCTGGTTTCTGAGGTGGTCAGCGTTCTGATCTGTGCGGCCCTGTTCTATCTGGGGAACATCATTTTCCACTTCTCCTTTATGGATACCATCATGAATCCCTTCTCCCTGGCTCTGGTCAACAGCATTCTGCGTCTGGTCATGGTGCTGCTGCTTCTGCCCTTCACCGACGCCCTGGAGGCGCTGGTCCGGCTGCTGGTGCGGGAGAAGGAGGAGGCCCCGCTTACCCTGCGGCTGGAGGAACGCTTCCTGGCCCATCCCTCCCTGGCGGTGGAGCAGAGCCGCCTCACCATCAACGACATGGCCGCCTGCGCCAAGGACTCCCTGGGCGAGGCCGTGGGTCTGCTGATCGAATACAGCGACGCCGGCTTTGCCAAGACCCAGGAGCTGGAGGCGGACGCGGACCGCTATGAGGATGCCCTGGGCTCCTACCTGGTGAAGCTCACCGGCCGCGAGATGACCCAGCAGCAGAACGCGGACGTCTCCAAATATCTCCACACCCTGACGGACTTCGAGCGCATCTCCGATCTCGCTCTGAACATTGCCCAGAGCGCCAAGGAGATGAAGGAGAAGCAGCTCCACTTCTCCGACGAGGCGGAGCGGGAGCTGTCCGTGGTGTGCCGGGCCGTCCGGGAGGTGGTGCGGCTCAGCGTTCAGGCCTTTACGGAAAACGATCTGAGCCTGGCCGTCCAGGTGGAGCCCCTGGAGGAGCTGATTGATCAGCTGGTGGACAAGGTCAAGCGCCACCACATCGAGCGCCTGCAAAAGGGCCAGTGTACCATCCGGCAGGGCTTCGTGCTGAACGATCTGCTGACCTCCCTGGAGCGCATCGGCGATCACTGCTCCAACGTGGCGGTGGCCATGATCGAGCTGGATGAGGACACCTTTGATACCCACGAGTATATGGAGCGTCTTCGGAACAACCAATCTCCCGAGTTTGAGCAGGCCCTGGCGGGCTGGCAGGCCCGGTTCTCCCTGTAACACGAGCGATTTTCGCTCTTTTGCCCCTGCCGGCCTTCCCTGCAGGGCAGTCCAATCGCATACCCGCAGAGACTCGCGCCGGTCGGATCGATGAAAGGATCCGGCTTGCGCGGGTCTCTGCCCTGTTCCGGCCATGTTTCCGGCGGCGGGTCGGAGGATCTGAGCTTTCCGCCAACACGCGTATAAAAAAACAGCGGGAGACGCTCTGGCGCTTTTCCGCATTTTCTTTGGGCTTCGGTCATTTTCCGTATGGAAATATTCCTCCGCGTGTTCTATAATTATACTGTATTATACAGGAAAACGCAGTTGGGAGGGAGGCAGTCCCATGAACGCCATGGTACTGAACCAGTCAGTAGCCATTGCCACCGTAGTTTTGAGTGTGCTGAGCATCCTGCTGCTCTGCGTCGGCGCCCGGGTGGACCAGCAGACCAAGCGGTCCTTCATATTCTTCTATACCTTGCTGATCCTCTTTGCCCTGCCCACTCTGACCCTGCAGCCCATTGTGGAGAACGCCGTCTCCCACGGCATCCGGGAGTCGGCCACCGGCGTGGGCACCGTTACCATCCAGACCCTGGAGCTGCCGGACCGCTACGAGGGCTTCCTCCCGGATGAGCTGCGGCTGGACAAGCCCTGCCGCCAGCGCTTTGCGGACTGCGTCATCGCCGGCAGCGTGGATTTCATCTTCGGCTGCGGGGAGGCGCTGTTCGAGCACTGCGAGCTGGTCTCCGTCCGGGACGTCCGGCAGGTGGGCTACGTGGCGGCCCCCTCCCATGCTCCGGAGCAAAGCGAGGGCTTCCTCTTCCGCCGCTGCCGCTTCACCGCGGAGGCGGGCGTGGCCCCCGCCACCATCTGGCTGGCCCGTCCCTGGCGGGACTACGGCCTGTCCGTCTTCGAGGACTGCGTCTACGGCCCCCACATCCATCCCCTGGGCTTTGACAAGTGGAACGACACCCACCGGGATCGGACCGCCCGCTTCTTCGAGCGTCCCCCCGTCCCCGGCAGGCAAAGCTGGATCAACCGCCCCGTCGCCCCCACTCCCTGAGGGCGGCTCTCATACGGATGGATTGTTTCCCGCTCCTTCCAGCTTTCTCCTCCTGTCATAGCACAGCAGCCCGTTGGTCTCATCCTCCACGTCGCTGAGCTGGGTATACACGGCGGCGCAGAGGCCCTTTTCCACGTTGGGCAGGATCTGCTCCGCCCAGAGCCTCTCCAGGGCCGCCGCCCAGGCCTCCCGGCTCCGGAAGACCTTGTAGCCGTAGGTTTTGGACAGATTGAAGCTGTGGGCCGGGTCCTTCCACACGTAGCCGCCGAACTCGGAGAGCACCACCGGCCTGCCCCGGGGCTTCGGCATCCGGAAGGGGCGGAAATAGACGTGTCGGCTGTCCACGTCGCTTCTCCCTACCCGGAACCAGCCGGAGGCACTGTCCACGATCCGGTCGGGGTCCAGGGCCTTCAGGCTTTCCCAGGCCCGGTCCGTATACTGCTGCCCCCAGCCCTCGTTGTAGATGGTCCAGCAGACCACCGAGGGGTGGCTGCGGAGCAGCCGGACAGCGGCCTCCATGTGCTGCCGGAAGCGTTCCCAGCGGCTCCGGCTCCGAAGGCGGAACAGCTGGGGCAGCCGCCGGAGCCCCAGCGTGGGCAGAACCGTGTCCCGCAGGAAGGAATAGGGGCCGCAGTTGATCATGTCCTGGAACACCGTCATGCCCAGCCGGTCGCAGGCGTAGTAGAACAGCTCCGGCTCGATCTTGACGTGCTTGCGGAGCATGTTGAAGCCCAGCTCCCTGGCCGCCAGAATGTCGTCTTCATAGCAGGCCGGGTCCGGGGGCGTCCAAAGGCCCTCGGGCCAGTAGCCCTGGTCCAGCAGGCCCCGGAAGAAGCAGGGCTTCCCGTTCAGCAGCAGCCGGGGGATCCCCTCCACCGCGCCGACGCCCACCGTCCGCAGGGCGAAATAGCTCTCCACCCGGTCCTCGCCCCAGAGCACCGTGAATTCATATAAATACGGATCCTCCGGGCTCCAGAGCCTGGGGACGTCCGGCTTCAGGACCGCTTTGCCCCTGGCAAGCGGCCATTTTTTGCCCGCAAAGAGGATGCAGCCCTCCCCGCTTTGGAGGGCCCGGGCCGCCCCGCTCCCGGCGAGAAGGACCTCTACCCGCACCTCCTCCAGGCTGGGCGTACAGCGAACGTCGGCAATATAGGTCTCCGGCACCCATTCCAGCCACAGCGTCTGCCAGATGCCGGAAACCGGGGTATACCACATGCCGCCCCGCTTTTTCCGCTGCTTGCCCCAGGGCAGACCTGTGCCGCCGAAGTCCCAGAGCTCCAGCTCCAGGCAGTTCTCCCCCAGGCGGGGCGCCGGCAGCTCCACCGTCAGCGGGCCCTCCAGCAGGGTGCTGTGGCCCGGGTGAAAGATGGCGCCGTTGAAGGAAAGGGGGCCGAATTCCTGGTCCGCCCCGCCGCAGTGGAGCAGCAGCCGCTTCCCGGCGGGGAGCTTGTCCAGCGTGAAGCGTCTGCGGTAGTGGAGGAAGGGGGTTTTTCTGTGTTGGAAATCCCGCAGCCCGGAGAGGGCGCTCTCCGGCGGGAAGGGCACCCGGATCCTTTGGTCATAGGCCGGGACCGCCGGACGGCCGTCGTCGGCGGAGAAGTCCCATTCCCCGTTGAGATTGATCCACTCCCCCCGTTTCATCCTGGGGCGGGGATAGGCCTGCCAGGGCTGCCGCCCGGGCTCCCCCGCCAGCGCCGCGCCCCGCTCCGTATAGAGCTGTACCAGTTCCGGCTTCATCCTTCCGCCCTCCTGTTTTCTCTGTCCTTCATTTTTTGTTCAGTCTTCCCGCAGCAGCCAGGCGAAGGCCTTTGCGGTGCGCAGCTCCGGGTCCCGGAAGTGATTGCCCGGGTTCCACTCCAGAACGCAGTCCGTTCCCCCGGCCGACAGCCAGGCGGAAAGCTCCCGGATCCGGTCTCCGACAGTTGCCATGACGGGGTTCCGGGTTTTCTCCTCCCGGTCCCCCAGGCTCAGATAGACCCGTCCGCACCGCAGGCCCCGGGCCCTGGCAAAGTCCGTAAAGCCCGGGAACCAGACCGAGGGAGACGCGGCGGCCACCCCCGCGAAGGCGTCCGTCCGGCAGGCCGCCCAGAGGGCGAACAGGCCGGCCAGCGAGTAGCCCCCCAGGAAGCGGCGATTGCCCTGCTCCGCGCAGAGGGGCAGGAGCTCGGCCAGCGTGTCCTCCGCGCCGCCGCCGAAGGCCTCCTTCCCGAAGACAGCCGGTGCCTCCCAGGGGGACAGCTCCCGGTTCCAGTCCTCGATCTTCACGGCCATCAGGCGAAAATCCGGCCCGGCAAGGGCCTCGATGGCCGCCGCCTCCCTCCCGATCCCCTCCAGCTCGCGCCCGTCCACCGGCTGGATCAGAACGCGGCGTGACGCCGGGTTTCCGTATTCGCGGATCATCATAGGCTTCCCGCTCCCCTTTCCCTGCTTCCCCGCTCCGTTTTGGATTGCTTCATTGCTTCTCACAGCTCCCGCAGCGGCTGCAGCCGTTGCAGGTCTGCTGCATCCCGCAGCTCTGGCAGCGGGGACCGAACCAGGGCTTGTAGAGCCGTTCGGCCGGGATCGGATTGCCCCATTCGTCCGTCAGCCTGAAGGTCATGGGCTTGCCCAGAAAGCTCAGCCCGGACTTCCGGGCCTGCCGGGTCTGGACGCTGCCCTCCAGACGGTAGCTTTTTCCGTCCTTGACAAAGCATCTGCCGGTGCCGCAGAAGGTGAAGGTCACGTTGGCGGCAAAGCATTCGTCCCGCAGGGCCTTGACCCACTCGTAATGGCAGGGCCTGGCGCCGCCGTAGTTTTCCCCGTCGCAGAGCACCTGCTCGATCTGCCCCGTGGGCAGATAGTCCCGGATGCTCACCGGCCCGATGCAGGGCGCGCACATGATGCCCTTGTGCTTGAAGGGCAGGGACAGCAGGAGCGGGATGCGCTCATCCGCCCGGCGCTGGTTTTCGCAGCTGACGTTGAGCATCACGTTTTCCCAGCCCTTCCCCCAGTTCAGGGGCAGATGGGCCGCCGCCCGCTCCGGCCGCTTGGTCAGCAAAAAGAATTTCACGTCCGGTCTCTGGTGGATGATCTCCCAGGCCTCGTCCCGCCAGGGGTCCGCCTCCTCCAGAAAGAAGTCGCTGGTCATACAGACCCGGAGCATCTCCCCGCTTTTGACCTTGTACTGCCCGCTGCGGTCCCGGCTCAGAGGATAGCGGAAGCCGGACTTGGTCCGGTAGATCTCCGCCCCGTTCCCGCCCCGCCGGGCATCCAGGAAATACATATAGCAATTCTGACAGCCCTCGCTGCACTTCCTGCAGCCGTGCCAGGGGTTCCAGATGTCGTGCATGTCGCGTTCTCCCCATCGCCATCCGGGCAGTCGCCCGATTCCGAAATTCCCTTCCCGCCGCCGTCCCGCCTCCCCCTCCGGCAATCAGCGCGAAGCCGACGCGGAAGCCAAAGGTCAGGCGACGATACCGGGAAGTCTGCTGCCTTTGATTATACCGGATTCCGCCCGAAAGCGCAACAAAAGATTTGCCCCAAGGCGTTTTGTCCCGGTCCCTATGGACAAACGCGGCCTTCCGCAGTATGATATCAGTCAGAAAGCCGCGCCCGTACCGGCGCCCGCCCCTGCGCAAGGCGGGGAAAGCCCATGCGCCATGATCCGGATCCGCGTCAGGGCGCGGGCGAGGCAGAAACGGAGCGAGAGACTATGACGATGGACGAACTGTTTTTCTTTGACGGAAAGCCGGAGGAGCTGGCGCTGTACGAGGCGCTGTCGGAGCGGATCGCGGCGCTGGGGGCGTATTCAGCCCTCGTCCGCAGGACGCAGATCTCCCTGAAAAACCGGCGGGTCTTCGCCTGCGTGTCGCTTCTTCGGGTCTTGCCGAAGCGGCTGCTGCCGCCCCACGATCTCGTGTTAAGCCTGGGGCTGCCGTACCCGCTGGATTCCCCCCGGATCGCCGTGAAAGCCGAGGCGCGGCCCGGGCGCTGGACCCATCATATCGTACTGAGCAGCCCGTCGGCCCTGGACGCCGAGCTGCTGGACTGGATCGGGCAGGCGTACGAATTTGGAAACGGGCTCTGACGAAGCTGACCGTCCCCAGGGGGAAGCCCTGAGAACGGTCAGCTGCCGTATGCCTTGCTTTGTTAGCGTCCGGCAGAAATGACCAATTTGGGCTCAGCTGAAATCGCCAAAAAC
>CAMNHH010000060.1 GCA_946539175.1 uncultured Clostridia bacterium
AACAAGAAAACGGCGTTGATCGCCGGAATTGGCCTCTTGGCCGTGATCGCGGTGATTGTGTGTCTGATCGTCGCAAACCAAAAAACAAAAACAGCGGCCGCGCCTTTGACGACCTACTGGACCTCGGATTCCGCGGCGGCGCAGAGCTTACGGGACTACGTGACGAAGGTGACGGATCCGAAGGATCCGTCCAGCTACATTCCCGAAAAGGACCGGATTGCGGTCTTTGATATGGACGGCACGCTGGCCTGCGAGACCTACTATACCTATTACGACACGATGATGTTCATTGAATACTGTCTGGTGGATCACCCGGAACGGGTCTCGGAGGAGCTCAAGCAGGTGGCCGCATCCATCCAGCCCGGCTATACGGCGGACGAGACGCTGGCGCGGAACTTTGCCAAGGCCTACGCCGGCATGACGATGGAGGAGTTCTCCGAGTACGCGGTGGAATTCGGGAAGAAGTACACCGACAGCTTTCAAAATATGCGGTACGCCGACAACGCCTACCTTCCGATGGTGGAGCTGGTCAAATACCTGTATGAAAACGGCTTCACGATCTATGTGATCAGCGGCACGGAGCGCACCACGACCCGGGCCGTGATTGCCAACTCTCCTTACGCGGATTACGTCACGCCGAACCACGTGATCGGCACCGATTTTGAAGTCAAGCAGAAGGGCTATGAGGACGTCGCGTCAAATATGGACTTTAAGTATGAGAACGGCGACGAGCTGGTCCTCACCGGCGGCTTCATCCAGAAAAACCTCAACGGCAACAAATCCATCTACGTCGAACGGGAGATCGGGCAGCGGCCGGTGCTGGCCTTCGGAAACAGCGGCAGCGACACCAGCATGATGAACTATACGATTGACAGCAGGAACCCCTATCCCGCGCAGGCGTACATGGTCGTGGCCGATGACAACGTTCGGGAATGGGGCACCCAGGATTGGGAGAAGAAGTCCGCGGATTATAGAGCAAAGGGCTTTGTTCCGATTTCCATGAAAAACGAATTTGCCCAAATCTACGCGAACGGCATTACCAAGGCGGAGCAGCAGTATCAGGCGCAGGACGTGTACGATCCTGCGGCGGCCGGGCAGGATGCGGACGTCGTCCTTTCGGACGATCCTTATCCGAATACCTATTTTACCTTCCCCATCAACAGCGATTCGCTGGATGACGCAGCGTGAGTGAGAGAGCAGGTAAGAAAAACATATACGCTCGATTGGATGGCAGGAACCGGTATGGATCAATGGCTGATGGCCTGACCTCCTTCTGAAAAAAGATCGTTCGGCCCCAAAGTGACGGATTCCAGGTATGCCATGGCCGGGGGCGGTTCTCCACGTCTGTGTTGACGTACTCCGGTGAAAAGGCAAAAGAAACACCGACGCCATTTCCAGGCATGACGTCGGCATGGTATTTCTAAACCTGATCAGCCCCTTCCACGCGCTTCTCCGACGGGCGATCTTCCGCCGTCAGCCGGACCGTGGACAGAATTCGGAGGACCATGGAACTGTTTCCATGGTCCTCCGAAGCGTTCGGCTGACCGGGCGCGCCCTTCACAAACCGAAAGGCGCGCTTTCTTTCGCAAAAGTTCCGCGGCGGGGGAAGAAAACAGTTTTTCTTTGCCGCGTTTTATGCTATAATAAACGTAAATACTTGAAAAGAACGGCTGATCCCGCGCAATACGGAGACGGGATCAGCGGCTGCCGAGGCAGCCTTGAAAACAGGAGGCAGCATGGGCATTTACATCATCCGCCACGGCCAGACGGAGCGGAACAGCCGTCAGGTGCTCCAGGGCCGGAGCGATGATCCGCTGAACGAGGCCGGCGTCGCCCAGGCCAGGGCCGCCGCAGGGCGTTTGCGGGGCGTCCGCTTTGACCGGGTCTTCACCAGTCCCCTGCGCAGGGCGGTGCAGACCGCGGAGCTCGTCGCGCCGGGGGTCCCGCTGACCGTGGACCGGCGGCTGATCGAGATGGACTACGGTCCCTACGAGGGGGCCGGTCTGCGGGAGCTTCCGCCGGAGGTGCTGCGCTTCTTTCAGGACTTCGTCCACAACCCGGCGCCCGCCGGAATGGAGCAGCTGCCCTGCGTCGTGGCCCGGGCGGGGGAATTTCTGGAAGAGATCCGGGGCCTGGAGGGCAATATCCTGATCTCCACCCACGCCATCGCCATGAAGGGCCTGCTGGAATATCTGACGCCGGACGCCAAGGGGGCCTACTGGTCCAGGTTCATCGAAAACTGCGCCGTTTACTTCTTTGATCTCAAAAACGGAGCCTTCACCGTCCCCGGAGAATGGCAAGGCGGGTAAAATGCCGCGCAGACCGCTTCACGCAGCCGCCGCCGGCGGCGGATCGTCATGCAGAACAGGAGGATTGTTTTGATCAGGAGGGCTTTGGGAGAAGCGGGAGGGAAGCGGCGGAGAGACGTGATTTCCAAAATGTTCTTCTCCGCTTCGATCGCCATGATCTTCACGGTGCTTGTCGGTACGGCGGCGCAGTTCTTCGACGGGATCATAACCAGCAGATTTTTGGGAAACGACGCGTATTCCGCCGTTGCCCTGTTCGGGCCGCTGAACGGCATCTTTCTGATGCTGGCCTCTTTCATTGCCTCCGGCAACCAGATCCTCTGCGCGGGCTATATCGGTGAAGGCAAGAAGAACGCGGCAAACGGCGTATGTTCCTTCTGCGTTCTTGCGGGGCTGCTTGCCGCCGTGCTTCTGATCCTGCTCTGCCTCGCCGTCCCGGATCCGCTGCTGGCCTACTGCGGGGTGACAAGGGAGGCCAATCCGGTCTTGTACGAAAACATGCTTTCCTATATGCGGGGATACCTGTTTGGGGTTCCGGCGCTGATTGCGGTACAGATCATAGGCCCCATCGTGATTCTCGACAACGGCAAAAGGCTTTTCAGCGCCTCGGCGCTTGTCCTGTGCGCGGCAGACGTGGCGCTCGATCTTGTCAACGCGCTGGTCCTGCATGGCGGAACCTTCGGCATGGGCCTCGCCACATCCCTGTCCTTGATGATCCAGCTTGTGATGCTGGCCGCCTTTTTGCTGCGCAGGGGAGGCCGTTCGCGGTTTTCTCTGGGAGCGTTGCAGCCCAAGGAGATGGCGGAGCTTGCGAAGGCCGGCTTTCCGACGCTGGTGCAGAGCCTGGCCATCAGCCTGCGGGACGTCAGCATCAACCGGCTCAACCTGCTCTTCGCGGTTTCCACGGCGGCGATCGTCGCCAGAGGCGTCCAGTATGATTTCAACATGGTGCTCTTTTGCATCTCCGACGGAATCGCAAACACCATGGTCTCCATGGCGGGCATCTATCACAGCGCCAGTGACAAGGTCGGGCTGCGGCGCGTGTTTACCTACGGCATGGGACTTTCTGCACGCTTTGCCGCCGTCACCTTCGCGGCCGTTTTCCTCCTGGCTCCGCAGATCGCCGGCTTCTATACCGCCGACGCGCAGACGGCTTCGCTCAGTGTGTTTGCCATCTGCTGCATGGCCCTGTCTCAGCTTGCGGATATCCCGATCTGCGTCTATATCAACTATCTGAAGGGCATCCGCAAGCACCGGGTTGTGATCCTCCTGAACGTCATGGACCGCTTCGTTTTCCCCGTCGCCTCCGCGGCGGCGCTGGCGTTTTTGTTCGGCTCCAAGGGGCTGCTGGCTTCCATCGCGCTGGGCAAGCTCCTGCTGTCGGGCATGATCCTGCTGATCCTCTGCCTGAAAACCGGGCGCTTTCCCAAAAGCGCGGAGCAGTATATGCTTCTGCCCGAGCGCTTCGGCGGCAGCAGCGCGGAGAACCTCTACGGAAGCGCGTTTTCCATTGAGGACGTGCTGCGCGAAAGACAGCGGGTGGAGGAATTCTGCCTCAAAAGCGGGAGCGACGCGAAAAGCGCGATGCGAATGGCGCTGTTCCTGGAGGAAATGGCCGGCAATATCGTCCAACACGGCAAGACCGGCGGCCGGAAGGCGTCCGGTGCGGAATACCGGCTGTTTGTCAGCGACGGCAGGATCTGCCTGACGCTGCGGGATTATAACCAGGCGTTCGACCCGACCGCGTGGCGTCCTGCCGATTCGGCGGGGCTGTCCGGCGGGGGGACGGGAATCCGTATGGTCATGGCGCTTGCGGAGGAGGTCCGCTATTTCAACGCCTTTAACAGCAACAATCTGATCCTTTGGCTGAACACGGCGAAGGATTCGCATTCCGGAAAGAACTGACAAGGAAGGACTATAACATGTCAAAGAAATGTCATTTGATCGTGGTGGGATTTGACGAGATCGTCCTGAACAAGTATCTGGGCCTGGTGGACGAGGCGATCCGAGAAGGGGTCCTGGACGGCTTCTCGGTCATCGACCTGGCCAAGGAAAGGGCGGAGATCGAGAAGCGCCTGGCCAGAGCCCCGATCCGGCCGGAGGGAAGCTGCTATCTGCAAACGCCCGATCCGCTGCGCGAGACGGAGCAGATGGCGGAATTTGATGCCGTGGCGCGGCGGATCCGGGCCAGGCACGGTGAGATCAAGGTTTACATCGCCACGGAGGTGCGCTATCACGAACGATACCTGAAATACTGCGTGGAGCACGGCGTCTCCTGCCTGGTCGAAAAGCCGGTCTTTCTGCCGCAAAAGGACGGAAAGTACTGCCCGGAGCACATGGTGGAGCAGATGCGCCGCTATGTGGAGCAGGCGGAGAAGAACCGCTGCCACGTTTCGGTCATGACCCTGGGCAGATGCCACGAGATCTACGCCGACGTCGTGTATCGGATGATCCGGGAGAAAATGCTGAAATACCAGGCGCCGCTGACCTCTTTTCACATCAAGCACGCGGGGGGCGTCTGGAATCTGCACCGGGAATATCTGACGCGGGAGGATCACCCCTATCGCTACGGCTACGGCATGCTGATGCACGGGGGCTATCATTATGTGGATCTGCTGGCGCGCTTTCTGCTGCTGAACAAGCTGATCTACCCGGAGAAGCAGTTTGAGATCGCCTTCAGCTCCTACGCGGCGTATCCGACGGACCAGAACGACCGGATCCCGAAGCCCATCAGCGAGCGCTTCGACGACAACTGCCCGGACTGGTGGAAAAACGAGGGAAAGGGCGTCGCCTGGGGCGAGACGGACATCAGCTCGACCTTCTGCCTGCGGGACAAGGAGACGAAACGGGTTATCACGCTGGGCACGATCGCCATGGAGCAGACGACGCCCTCCGTCAGAACCTGGACCGAGTTCCCGGATCAGCTTTACAACAAGAACGGCAGGGTGTCCAATCTGGATATGGAGATCCAGCTTTCCACCCTCTTCGCCGCCAGCGTCAAGTGCTACAAGATCCCCCGGGACGACGGAAAATTCGTGGAGCACGTTCCGGTCAAGCCAATCGTCATCACGCGCGCCAACCCCAAGCTGCTGCCCGACGAGGAATACGAGACGAAAACATTCTATCCCGAGGTTTACAACAGCACCAGCAATAAGCGGATCATGGCCCGCTGGTTGCGGGACGAGGAGACGGTCAGCACCCTGCGGGAGCACCTGCCCGTGATGAAGCTGATGCAGCTCATTGCCTTCTCTCTGGAAAGGCAGGGCGAATCCGTCGCCGCGGAGTTCTGAGCGATGCGGAGGAAGGCGGCGTCAGGGGGCCGACGGCGACCGGCCGCGCCCTCCTCCCCCTGGGCCCCGTAAGGGGCGTCCACCCTGTCCGGGAGCAAGCCCCGGACCCGGCCCGCGGCGGACGGAACCAAAACCAGAAGGGAGCGTCCAACGGTGAAGAGAATCCGGATTATGCTCGAAAAGACAAAAAAAGCGACGGCGGCGCTGCTGCTGTCCCTCATTCTGCTGCTGGCCCCGGCGAGCTGCGCCGCCTCCGGGGAGGCGCCGACGCCGGCCCGCATCGACAGGGCCGCCGCGACGGTCAGTTATTTGGGCCCCGAGGGGACCTACACCCAGGAGGCCTGCGGGCTGTTCTTCGAGGGACAGGGCAGCTATCTCCCCTGTGCGACGGTGCCCGACGCGGTGCAGGCCCTTGTCGACGGGCGGAGCGACTACGCCGTGATCCCCCAGGAGAACACCATCGGCGGCGCCGTCACCGACTACATCGACACGCTGATCGCCCGGCCCGAGGTCTCGGTGGTGGGAGAGGTGGAGCTGCCGATCACGCAAAATCTGCTGGCGCTGCCCGGCACGGACCTTGGGGAGATCAAAACCGTCTATTCCCATAAGCAGGGCATCGCCCAGGGCGCGGAATGGCTGCGGGAGCATCTGCCGGACGCCCGGGTGATCGAGGTGTCCAGCACGGCGGAGGGAGCGCGGATGGTGGCGGAGGGGAAGGACCCGTCCTGCGCCGCCATTGCCGCGGCCGCCTGCGCCCAGGTGTATCAATTGGAGATCCTGGCCGCCGGCATCCAGAACAACGAGAACAACAAGACTCGCTTCTACGTGCTGTCCATGCAGCCGCCCCCCACCGCCGCGGCGGAACGCCTTGCCTTCGTGGCAATGGGCGAGGCGGAGGCGCTGCCGGAACTGCTGGCCGGGATGGAGCGGGAAAACGTCAGGCTGGTGGCGCTCCATGACCGCCCGATGAAAACGGAGCTCGGCGCGTACTGCTATCTGATCGAATGTGCCGACTGCAGCTATGAGAGCTACCGGGCTCTGACGGGGACGGAGGGCTTCCGCTTCCGCTTCCTCGGCTGCTTTGACGCGGAATAGGAGGCGCTGCGGGAGCGCCTGGTCAAAGCCCGGAAGCAGCTGAGGGAGGGCTCAGAGTCTCCCACGGTCATTTCCAACCAGTACGTGGGACGCTCTGATCTGGAAAAGATGAAGCAGAGCATGCAGCACATCCGGGAGGCCGCCGACTGCTACGTCAATGACAAGCTGAAGGAGCTGCAGCGCAGGGGGAAACGGCCCGAGGACGACAGCTATATTCACGAGCGGATCAAGGCTGCCCGGCGCATCTCTCAGTACGCGGCGGCGCAGCAGACCATCAGCCCCGAGGAGCAGGAGTCCCTGGCCTCCAACCAGCGCCGGGCCATGGAGCAGATCACCCGGGCAACGCTGAAAAACCCGCAGGACGCGCTCCAGGCCCAGGGCGGGCCCCAGGCGGCGGAGCAGCTGATCCAGTAAAAAGGAACGCAAAGCGCCCCGCGGCTCCGGGATGCCGGAGTCGCGGGGCGCTTTTGGGGCGGCGGCGCTGCCGCGTGTCGGATCAGTGCTGCCACACGGCCCTGGTCACAAAGCCGTCGGAGACCTTGACGAGGACGGGGGAGACCGTCTCCTCGGCGCCGGGCTCCTTGCCGAAGAGCTCCGACACGTTGGCGCGGCGGACTGTGCTGGTCTCGTCCTGGCCCTCCTGCTGGTAGACGCGGCAGTCGCCGTCGAAGACCAGGCGGGCGTCGCCGGCGACCCGCCAAACCGGCTCGCCGCTTTCGTTCACCAGGGTCCACAGCGCGCTGTCGTCCCGAGAGAAGATCAGCACCGTGTCCCCGGCGGTGACGGTGACCCTTGTGCCATCGCCTTCGAACTCAACGGCCGACACCCGGAAGGTCCCCAGGCCGAAGTCGGAGAGGTCCAGCTTGTCGTAGGGCTCCAGATTTTCCAGGCGCTCCCCCGAAACCTGGACGCGGCTGAGCAGCTGGGCCTGGGCCACGTAGACCTCGGATTCCTCGCTCAGAAGGGTGAGGCCGCTCTTATTCAGAACGACCCGCCAGTTGCCGTCCGGGACGGAGCTGCGGGGCAGCTCCGGGGCCGCGAACTGACAGCGGACCCAGCAGGACAGCGCGAGATCGTTCACCAGGGCTGTGATGCGGATGGTGCCGGGTCCCACGGCCCGGACCTGGCCGTTCTGGTCCACGGCGGCCACGCCGTAGTCCTCGGAGCTCCAGAGGATCTCCGCGTCCTGGGGGGCGTTCTCAACGCTGAGCCGGAAGCTCTCGCCCACGCCGAAGAAGCTGATGTCGGTCTTGTTCAGGGTGGGGGCGTCCTCGGCGGGAGGGGCCTCAAAGGGGCAGCGGATCCAGCAGGCCAGCTCCGTGTCGGCCAGCTTCGCCAGAATCCGGGTGGAGCCGGGCCCTACGGCGGTGACGCGGCCGGTCTGGTCCACGGCGGCGATCGCCTCGTCCTCGGAGGACCAGCGGATCTCCAGACCCACCGGCGCGCCGGTGACGACCAGGGTAAAGCTCTCCCCGGGGCCGAAGAAGCTGATGTCGGTCTTGTTCAGGGCCGGGGTCCAGTCCGGGGGCAGGGTGACGGCGGCCTCCGTGGAGACGGGCTCCGCAGAGGCGGCCTGCGTGGAGACGGGGGCCTCGGTCTGAGCGGGCAGGGTGCTGGGCTGGGCCTCGGTGCTTCCCGCCGTGGGGGCGGAGGGAAGGGTGCTTTCCCCCGCCTTCGGGTCGCCGGCGCAGCCCATCAGCAGGGTCGGCAGGGCGAGGAGCAGCAACAGGGTGACGGCGGAGCGAAGGACCGCGCTCCGGCGGGCTCTGAGCTTGGTTTGACGCATAGGACGATCCTCCTTGATACAGATTCAGATCATGAAATGGGGACTTGCTTTTCTGCCGTTTCGACGAAGAAAATCGCGTTTTGTTCCGGCTTTTTTTCACGGCGTCCGCAGAAGGGCGGAGCGGGCCGCGCCCGGGCGAAAAAAACCGAAAAAAAGCGATCCTCCGGCTTGCAATTCTCAGCCTGTTCTGCTATAATACAGCCTGCCCGGGGAGGCCCCGGGCCGACAGTTCATTGGTACCTTCCTGTCGTAAAACAAAACCGGGACTGCTGCCAATGGGATCAAAATACCATTGAGATGTGGCTCCGCGGTTTGCGGAGCCGATTTTTTATGGAGTTTTTTTATGAAAGCACTCGTACTGTTCAGCGGCGGCCTTGACAGCGCCGTCTGTCTGGGCCTGGCGGTCAAAGAATACGGGGCCGACCAGGTGCTGGCCCTCTCCGTGTTCTACGGCCAGAAGCACAAAAAGGAGATGGAGGCCGCAAAAAGGCTGGCCGCCTTCTATGGGGTGGAGCGGATCACCCTGGACCTGGGCGCGATCTTCGAGGGCAGCAGCTGTACGCTGCTCGAAGGCGCTGCCGGGCAGATCCCCCACGGGGAATATGCCGCCCAGCTGGAAAAGACCGAGGGCGCCCCGGTGAATACCTACGTGCCCTTCCGCAACGGTCTGTTCCTGTCCTCCGCCGCCTCGGTGGCCCTGAGTCACGGCTGCGAGCTGATCTATTACGGCGCCCACGCGGATGACGCCGCGGGGAACGCCTATCCGGATACCAGCGAGGCCTTCAACGAGGCCATCGCCCGGGCAATTTATCTTGGCAGCGGCAAGGCCCTGCGGATCGTCGCTCCCTTTATCGACCAGCCAAAATCCAAGGTCGTCGCCGTTGGGACGGAGCTCGGCGTTCCCTTCGAGCTGACCTGGAGCTGCTATGAAGGCCGGGAGAAGGCCTGCGGCCTCTGCGGCACCTGCCGGGACCGGCTCCGCGCCTTCCGGGAGAACGGGCTGGAAGATCCGATCCAATATGAAAGCACGGAGGAATGAACCATGCCAAATGAACTGATTTTCATCATCACGGTTCTGATCTACCTGGGCAGCGTCCTGGGCCTGTATAAGCTCTTCGGGAAAAACGGCCTCTACGCCTTCGCCATCTTCGGCACCCTGCTGGGCAACATCGCGGTCTGCAAGAACGTGGACATCTTCGGCGCGGCCACCACCGCCGGCAACGTGCTCTACGCCGCCACCTTCCTGGTGACGGACATTCTCTCGGAAAAGTACGGCAAGAAGGAGGCCTCCAAGGCGGTGGCCTACAGCTTCTCCGTCATGGTCCTCTGGATGCTGGGCACCCAGCTGATCCTCTGGTTCACGCCCAACGCCAACGACTACGTCAACGAGAGTCTGAAGATCGTCTTCGGCCTGGTGCCCCGGATCACCGTCGCCAGCCTGATCGGCTTTATCTGCAGTCAGAATCTGGACGTCTTCCTCTATCACTTCATCTGGAGCAAGACCGGCGGCAGCAAGGCCAAGCTGTGGCTGCGGAACAACGGCAGCACCCTGACCAGCCAGCTGATCGATACGGTCATTTTCACCTTTATTGCCTTCTGGGGCGTTTATCCCACCAACGTGTTCCTGAGCATCCTGATTACCACTTATTTGTTTAAGGCGATTGTGGCCCTGCTGGACACCCCGTTTATGTACTGGGCCAGAGCGATACGGCCCATGAATGAAAAGGAGAAGCCATGAGAGAAAAAGAAAATCTGACCCGACTGGGCAGCGAGCACACCGAATACAAAACGGAATACGATCCCTCCCTGCTGGAGTCCTTTGCCAACCGACACCCGGACAACGACTATTTCGTCAAGTTCAACTGCCCGGAGTTCACCAGCCTCTGCCCCATCACCGGGCAGCCGGACTTCGCCAATCTCGTCATCTCCTACGTGCCGGACGGCAGGCTGGTGGAGAGCAAGTCGCTGAAGCTGTACCTGTTCTCCTACCGGAACCACGGGGACTTCCACGAGGACGTGGTCAACACCATCATGAAGGATCTGATCCGCCTGCTGGAGCCCAAGTACATCGAGGTCTGGGGCAGATTCCTGCCCCGGGGCGGCATCTCCATCGACCCCTACTGCAACTACGGCAAGCCCGGCACCCGCTGGGAGCAGGCGGCCTGGGAGCGGCTGCGGACCCACGATCCGCGCCCCGAGCTTGTGGATAACCGCTGATCCGCCCCCTGTCCCGGGCGCTTCCAAAAAAATCCGAACCCAAAGCCGTGCGGCGGAGGGTCCGGATTTTTTGCGCTGAGAGGATGGGAAGGTGCTTGTCGAAGCTTTGTATCAGATTGCCAGCAGCTCGCTGTAGGCCTTCAGAGCGCCGTCGGTGTCGTGGGCCAGCACCCGCTTGGCCAGCACCTTGCCCAGCTGTACGCCCTCCTGGTCGAAGCTGTTCAGATTCCAGCAGAAGCCCTGGAACATGACCTTGTTCTCAAAGTGGGCCAGCAGCGCGCCCAGGGCCTCCGGGGTCAACTGCTCACCGATGATGATGCTGGAGGGACGGCCGCCGTCAAAGCTCTTGTTGGGATTGGCGTCCTGCTTGCCGCAGGCGAAGGCCATGATCTGGGCCGCCACGTTGGCGCAGAGCTTCTGCTGGCTGCTGCTGCCCTGGATGTCCATATCCATGCCCGCCTGGCTCCGGCGGAAGCCCACGAACTGCAGGGGAACGATGTCGGTGCCCTGGTGCAGGAGCTGGTAGAAGGAGTGCTGGCCGTTGGTGCCGGGCTCTCCGAAGATCACCGGGCCGGTGGGATAGCGGACGGGCTCCCCGAAGCGGTTGACGTGCTTGCCGTTGGACTCCATGTCCAGCTGCTGCAGGTGGGCGGGGAAGCGGCTCAGGGCCTGGGAGTAGGGCAGCACGGCGGTGACGGGATAACCCAGCACGTTCCGCTCGTAGAGGCCGATCAGAGCGTCCAGCATGGCGGGGTTCCTGCGAAGCTCCTTTTCCTTGGCGGTCTCGTCCGCCGCGTGGGCGCCGGCCAGGAAGCGGGCGAAGACCTCGGGCCCGAAGGCCAGAGACAGCACCACGCCGCCCACGCAGGAGGTGGAGGAGTAGCGGCCGCCGATGTAGTCGTCCATGAAGAAGGCTTCCAGATAGTCGGTAGACTTGGCCAGGGGAGAGCTCTCACTGGTGACGGCCACCATGTGCTTCGCCGGGTCCAGACCGAGCTTTCGCAGAGACTCCTTAACAAAGCTCTCGTTGGTGAGGGTCTCCAGGGTGGTGCCGGACTTGGAAACCAGCACAAAGAGGCTGTGGGCCGCGTCGATGGTCTTCAGCACGTTGGCCGCGTCGTCCGGGTCCACGTTGCTGATGAAGCGGGCCTCCAGCTTCAGAGTGTCGTTCTGCCGGGCCCAGTTCTCCAGCGCCAGGTACATGGCCCGGGGTCCCAGGTCGCTGCCGCCGATGCCGATCTGCACCACGGTGCTGAACTTCTCCCCGGCGGCGTTGGTGATCTCGCCCCGGTGGACCTTTTCCGCGAAGGCTGCGGCCTTCTGCTGCTGCGCGGCGTAGAAGGCGCCCTTGTCCACGCCGTCCGCCACGACGGTCTCCCCCAGCTGCCCCCGGGTCAGATGATGCAGCACCAGCCGCTTTTCGCCGGTGTTGATCATCTCGCCGTTGTAGAGGGCGGCGTACTTTTCGGTGAGCTGGGCCTCGTCGGCCAGCTCCGCCAGAAGGTCGAGGATCTCGTCGTCCACGGCCTTGGCCGCGTAGTTGTAGCGCAGACCGCAGGCCATGGGCACGCTGTAGCTTGCCACCCGGTCAGCGCCGCCTTCCCCCGCCATCAGCTCCGGCAGGCAGACCCGCTTGTTCAGCCCCGCCAGCTTGCCGTAGGCCTTCAGAGTATCCAGATTTTTCCAGTTGATCATTGTTTCACAGCCTCCT
>CAMNHH010000061.1 GCA_946539175.1 uncultured Clostridia bacterium
TCGGGTCCAGAGATGAAACGCGGCCCTGTCCCGCCACCAGGGGATCAATTCGCCGCTTTTTGGCGGGAATCTGCCGCCAGGGCCGGCCGTCCTCCGGGGGCAGCTCTGCCCGCCGGGTCCTGTGGAGCCGCCGGAAGGCCTGCCATTCCGGGGCCAGAGGGGAGGCCGCCAGCTTCTCCGTGACGGGGGGCTCCGTTCCCGCAAGGTCGGCGGGGGAGAGGATGCCCAGGTGCAGGGCCTTGGCCAGCAGCTCGCTGAGCCGCTGCATGGCGCAGCGGTCCGCGTCGCAGACGTAGACCTTGGAGCATTCCAATGCCGCCCGGGCAAAGCGGGCCGCTGACGCGGGATCTCCGAAGACCAGCTCCGGCGCGTCCTCCTCGTTGAGACCCACCCGAAGATCGTTATAAAGAACGGCAATCTGATCCCGGCGCAGAAAGCCCCAGCGCAGGGCGTTGCCCAGGCTGTACTCCAGCCGGTCCGCGGAAAGGCGGGGGCTGTCGTTGTCCGCGATGGGGTAACGATGATAGTCCGACACGTCCTCGGCGCGCAATCCGTAAGCCGCCAGGATGGCCTGGATCTCCGGGCTGCCCCGGATCAGCTCCCGGGTGCCGTCCTCCGTGGACTCCTGGGTCAGATGGTCGCCCCGCAGGAAGTCGATCACGTGGGCAAAGGGGGGCGTGGCCACGTCGTGCAGCAGCCCCGCCGCGGCCTGGGCCGGGTCCCGGGTAAAGTGCCAGACGATCAGCCCCACGCCCAGACTGTGCTCCCAGCGGGTGTAGCTGCCGCCGTTGACAAAGCGGGGAAAGGCGGTGTATTCACAGCCACAGTTCATCCCCACCGCCTTCAGCCGCGCCATCTCCGGCGTCTGGGCCAGCTCCGCCAGCAGCGGCGGAAGCTCTGGATGGTAAATACCGATTAATTCGTCGTTCATCCGTTCACCAAATCAGGATTTGTGGCGTTCATTCGCAGGGGCTGATGCCCGCATCGGCCCCTGCGGGCTTCGTGATGATTCAAATCTCTTTTTCAAATGGCAAATTGAAAAACGCCTCAAATGTTCAATTCTCAATTCTCAATTCGATCAATCCCGACGTCCTTCAATCTCCGCTCAGCATTTGCCGGACTTCCTTCAAAAAGGCCACGTCCTCCGCCGTAAGGCGGGCGTTGCCGTGGAGGGATTGGCCCTTGGCGTCGGTGACGGTGAGATCCATAACGGCGCCTTCCTCCACGTAGTGGTCCGTGATGTAGGCCAAATAGCGCATAAACTTCGGGTGCCGATCCAGAAAGGCGCTGTACTGTTTCTTGAGCTGCAGCAGCTTGGCGGGGTTTTTCATTTGTCCGATTCCTCCCATTGCTTCCAGGTCTCCGGGGCGTAGCCCACGGTGGCCTTTTTTCCGTTGCGGACCACCGGCAGGCGGATCAGGTCCTGGTTTTCATAGACCTTGTCCTCCCTGGCGGTCTCGCTGCCCAGATAGCGGAGCAGATCCAGCTCCGGGCTTTTGGCTTCCCAGTCCACCAGCTTGTCCACGCCGCCGACGGCCCGCAGCACCGAATCAAATTCCTTGCCGGACAGGCCGTAGCGCTTCATGTCGATGAACTGATATTTGATCCGGCGCTCCTTGAACCAGCGCTCCGCCTTCTTGGTGTCAAAGCTCTTGGCGCTGCCGAAAATCTGAACGTTCACAGGCTCTGCTCCTTTCCTTCTTCCGTTTCATAGCGTACCTCCATCAGACACAGGCCTTTGGCGGGGACGGTGAAGCCTGCTGCGGCCCTGGGACCGCCGCGCAGCAGCTCCGTCACGGACTCCGGCGGCCGGTTCCCCCGGCCCACCTCCAGCAGGGTGCCGGTGAGGATGCGGACCATGTGGTGCAGAAAGCCGTCGGCGGTAAAGTCAAAGTCCAGCTCGTCTCCGCTGCGGAAGATCGCAATCCGCTTGAGGGTCCGGACCGTGGATTTCTTCGTTTTCACCCCGGAGCAGGCCCGAAAATCATGGCGGCCCTCCAGAAGCCGGGCCGCCGCCTCCATTCGGGGCAGGGAATAGTCCCCCGGCAGCACGTACAGAAAGCGCCGGGCAAACACGCAGGGGGCCTCCGTGGTCCAGACCCGGTAGCGGTAGGTCTTCTCCACCGCGGAGAGCCGGGCGTGGAAGCGGGGCGGGGCATAGCAAAGACGGACCGCCCCCAGGTCCTCCGGCAGCCAGCGGCGCAGGGCGGCCAGCAGCTCCTCCGGCGGCAGATCCCGCTGGGTGCGGAAGGAGGCGGTCTGCCCCAGGGCGTGGACGCCGGCGTCGGTGCGGCCGCTGCCCTGGACCTCCACCGGCTCCCCAAAGCAGCGGGACAGCACCGCCTCCAGCTTACCCTGGACGGTCATATCGCTGTCCGGCAGCCGCTGCCATCCCCGGTAGCGGCTGCCGTCGTATTGTAAAATCAGCTTGTAGTTCGGCATAGTCTGTAACAGCGCGCCGCCGGGCGCGGATCATGCGGCCAGCTCCTCCAGGGCCTCGGAGCGGGTGTCGGCGGAGCAGACGAAATTGCCCTGGGCGTCATAAACCTCGTAATGTCCCCGAACGGGAATGATTTCGTACGCGCTATCCATAAGCTCAGATCCTTTCATTTCAGTTTCTGCGCTTATGATACGAGATTAATTGTCCCATAAACGGGACAATTGGAAGGAGAATACGCCCTTAACGCCCCGTGCTTTCAGGCTGGGGCGCAAGCTTCTCCAGGAAGTCCAGCACGTCGCGAATCAGCTCGTCCCGGTTGATCTCGTTGTGCATCTCATGGCGTCCGCCGGGGTAGAGCTTGAGCTGCAGATTCCGCATACCGGCGGCCTGGAAGGCCTCGAAGGTCTGCCGGACACCCTTGCCGTTGCCGCCCACCGGGTCCATGTCGCCGCTGACGAAGAACACCGGCAGTTCCTTGGGCATCTTGTCCAGATTTCGCTTGTTTTCATTCATCAGCATGCCCCCCAGCATTTCCCGGGTCAGACCGATGGAGGCGTCGAAGCCCAGCAGAGGATCCGCAATGTACTTGTCCACCTCCGCGTCGGATCTGGAGAGCCAGTCCACGGAGGTGCGGGGATTCTCGAAAGCCTTATTATAGCTGCCGAAGGACAGCTTGGTGACCAGGGGAGAACTGCTGTTCTTGCCCAGCCGCCGCCCCTCGGCGGCGCAGACCGCCCGCCCGGCCTCCAGCACCGCCTTCGGCATCCAACCGGTGCCGCTGATGACGGCGCCGCTGAGCCCGGCGTCGGGATAGGTATAGAGCAGGGTGCGGGTCATAAAGGAGCCCATGCTGTGACCGTAGATCACGTAGGGCAGGTCGGGGTATTCCTCCTTGGTCATCTGCATCAGCCGGTAGGTGTCGGAGATGGCGGCCATCCAGCCCCCGGCAATGCAGCCCTGGGGGATCTGCTCGGAGATGGAGCCGCCGTGGCCCATGTGATCCTCCGCCACCACCAGGAAGCCCCGTTCCGTAAAGGCCTTGGCCAGGCTGTCATAGCGGGCGGCGTACTCCGCAATGCCATGGACGATCTGAATCACCCCGCGGGGCTTCCCCTCCGGGAGCCACTGACAGCAGTGGATCTTGGTGTTGCTGCGGACAGGAAAATAGAATTCTTTCATGGGAAACCCCTTTCTGTCCCATTTATGGGACTGTTCGAGTTGTATGATTCCCTCAGAAAACAAAAAACGGAGGGAAAAACAATGACGAATACCATGACAAAAACAATGCCGATCCGAATGCTGCCGCCCTTGAACCCGGAGGAGCTGAAAGCCCGCCGCCGGGCCCGCCGCAGAAGGGCCGTGTGGAACACCCTGCTGGAGGCCCTGACCACCATCGGTCTGGGCACCTGCTTCGTCTTCTGCGCGGTCATGGTGCTGTGCGTGCTCTGAGCGGGACGCCCGGCGGAAACCGGCTTACTTCTGATTCCTGCGGTAGAGGATATCCAGCCCCTTCAGCAGCAGCTGGTCGTCCACCGCCATCTCCCGCTTGCAGAGGGGGACGATGAACTTGGCCAGGCCGCCGGTGGCCACCACCTTCATGGGGCAGCCCAGCTCCGCCTCGATCCGCTCCACCATGCCGTCCAGCATGGAGGCGGTCCCCAGCAGCAGGCCGGAGCGCATGGAGTCTACGGTGTTGGTGCCTACCACCCGGCGGGGCTGCTCCAGGCTGATGCCGGGGAGCTGGGCTGTGCCGCTGGACAGGGCGTTGAGGGAGAGCATTACGCCGGGGGCGATGGTGCCGCCCCGGAAGCTCCCGGCCTTGTCAATGACGGAAATGGTGGTGGCGGTGCCCAGGTCAATGACGCACAGGGGCGTGCCGTAGGCCTCAATGCCCGCCACAGAGCCCACGATCAGGTCGCTGCCCGCCTGGGCCGGGTTGTCGATCTTGATGTTCAGTCCGGTTTTCAGACCGGGGCCCACGGTGAAGCAGGGCTTTCCGGTGAGCCGCTCCACGGCATGAACCAGCACCTGCTGCACCATAGGCACCACGGAGGAGATAATGCTCCCCTCGATGTCCGCGGGCGTCACATCAAAGAGCTCCAGCATATTTTTCAGCTCGGCGCAGTACTGGTCGCCGGTTTTGATCCGATCCGTGGCCATTCTGGCCTCAAACAGGACCTGACTGTCCCGGATGCAGCCCAGAACAATGTTGCTGTTGCCTACGTCAATGGCAAGAATCATATCAAGCACCTCAAATTTTATAATATCCGATCTCCTGAACGCGACCGGTTTCCAGCAGAATCCTTCCGTAGCTGGGGGGATATCCGTAACCGCAGGAGCCGGGGTTCAGAACGTGGAGGCACCGGCCTCCGCCCAGCTCCGCCCGCTCGTAATAGGCCTCGTGGGTGTGGCCGAAGAGCAGCAGGTCCGCGTTCTGCTCCCGGGCCGCGTAGATGACCCGGAGATAGCCGCTCTTGACCCCGTAGGTATGACCGTGACAGAGAAAGAAGCGCAGCCCCAAAAGAGAAAAGCACAGGGTTTTGGGGGTGTCGCTCCAGCCGTCGCAGTTGCCCCGGACCGTAGCCACCGGCAGGGTGGGAAACTCCCTGCTGATTTGCTCCGCGTCCGAGTCATGATCCCCCAGGTGGAAGACGTAGTCGGGCTTCTCCCGCGCAAGGACCTGCCGCATCCCGTCCAGCTCCCGGTGGGAGTCTGAAAACACAATGATCTTCATAGACGCACCTTTCCATTCTTACTTGCATATCCTATTATAGCAGATAATTCCATAGGAGGCAAGAAAATGCTTGATGCGTCACAAAAATTTTCCAATTCGACCCCGGACCCGGAACAGCTCAGGAGGCTTTTGAAGGGGCCGGAGGGCCAGGCTCTGCTCCGCCTTCTGCAGGCCGACGGAGGCGCCGGGCTCCGGGCCGCCTCGGCAGCCCTGCGGCAGGGGAACGTGGAGGGAGTCAAGGCGGCCCTGTCGCCTCTGCTGGAGGGGCGGGAGGCGGAGAGGCTGACCCGCAGCCTGGAGGGGAAGCTGTGACATGGAGGATCTGCAAAGCACGCTGCAGAGCGTTCTGTCGGACCCCGCCCAAATGGCTCAAATTGCCGCCCTGGCGGAGTCCCTGGGGCTGAAGCCGCCGGAGAAGGGGACGGGGCAGGAGCGGCAGGAAGCTTCCGAAGCCCCGCCTTCCGAGGGCGGCGCGGACGCCGCGTATGCGGACGACTCGCCTCCAAGCGCTTTCACGGGCCCGGAGGGCCTGGATCTGGGGAAGCTGACGGCGGGGCTCTCCGCCATGGGGGGCTCGGAGGACCGGGTCCTGGGGGCTCTGCGCCCCGCCCTGGCTCCTGCGGGCCGGGCCAAGGCGGATCGGGCCCTCCGGGCGGCAAAGCTGGCCCGGCTGGCAGGGCAGCTCCTGGGCCGGGGGAGGGAAGGCCGTGTATAGCCGCTATACCCCCAACGAGAGCGGCGGCTACGACCGCCGGGCGCTGCCCGACGCGGCGGATCTGCGGGCGGCCCAGGGCAGGCCGCCTCCCGAGGCGCCGCAGGAGCCTCGGGAGGCGGAAAGCGCGTTGGAGTCCCCGGGAGAAGCGCGCGGGCCGCTGGCCTCCGGGCCCCGCGGGGAGCCGCAGCGCTTCCGTCCCCCGGGAACGACGCCGCCGGGAGGGCGGCCTCCGCGCCCCGGTCCGGGGCCAGGCCCTCCGCCGCCGGGAGGGCCGGGAGGCCTCGGCGGCCTGCTGTCCCAGCTTTTGCCCCACGGCATGGACACGGACGATCTGCTGATTCTGGCGGTGCTGCTGCTGTCCATGAGGCAGGACGGAGCGGGTCCCACGGAGCTGCTGATGGCGGTGGGATTGTACTTCTGGCTGTGAATGAGTCCGAAGAAAGCCGCGGCGCCCAGACGGACGCCGCGGCTTTTCAAATCGTTTATACGCCGAAATCGGCGGGCCTTTCCGGGATGCGGCCAAAGTGCCAGAGAATGCCCTGGGCGATGCGCGCGCAGGCCTGGCCGTCGCCGTAGGGATTCACCGCGTGGGCCATGGCGTCGTAGGCGGCTTGATCCGTGAGCAGCTCCTCCGCCAGATCCAGGATGCGCTGCTTCTCCACACCCGCCAGCTTTACGGTGCCGGCCCGGACGGCCTCGGGCCGCTCCGTCTCCCGGCGCAGCACCAGAACGGGCTTGCCCAGGGCGGGGGCCTCCTCCTGCAAACCGCCGGAGTCCGTCATGACGAAATGGCAGCGGGCCATAAGATTGTGCATATTCTCCACGTCGATGGGGTCGATCAGATGGACCCGGGGCAGATCCTTCAGGATGGAGAAGACGCAGTCCCGCACCACGGGGCTCAGATGCACCGGGTAGACGATCTCAATCTCCGGGTGCTTCAGAGCCAGCTCCCGGATGGCCTCCATGATGTTCACCATGGGCTGGCCGTAGTTCTCCCGCCGGTGGCAGGTGACGGCAATGACCCGGCGCTTGTTGAAGTCCAGCTGGTTCAGCTCCGGCACCGAGAAGCGGAAGTCCGGGCGCACGGTGGTCTGCATGGCGTCAATGACGGTGTTACCGGTGATGAACTTGTCGCCCTGCACCGCTTCCCGCTCCAGATTCCGCAGATTGTTGACGGTGGGGCAGAAGTGGAGGGCGGCAATGTCCCCCACCAGGGTCCGGTTCATTTCCTCCGGGAAGGGGGAGTATTTGTCCCAGGTCCGCAGCCCGGCCTCCACGTGGCCCACGGGGACCTGGTGATAGAAGGCGGCCAGGGCCCCGGCGAAGGTGGTGGAGGTGTCGCCGTGGACCAGGACCAGATCCGGCCTGGCGCGCTCCAGTACCTCGTCCATACCCAGCAGGGTCCGGGTGGTGATGGAGGAGAGGGTCTGGCGGGCCTGCATGATGTTCAGGTCGTAGTCCCCCTTGAGCCGGAAGATCTCCATGACGGAGTCCAGCATCTCCCGGTGCTGCCCGGTGAGACAGCAGAGACTTTCGAATTCCGGCCGCTCCGCCAGGTGCTTCACCAGCGGCGCCATTTTGATGGCCTCCGGCCGGGTGCCGAAGACGGAGAGAACTTTGATTTTGTCAGACATTGGAATCCTCCTGTTTTTTCGTCCCGGAAGCGGCCGCGTTCCCGGAATTGGCCGTCGGGCTCTCCGGGGGCGGGGTACCGTGCTTCACGTGATGCCAGAACTTGGCCCGGGGGGTGCCCCCCATGATGATCCGCATGCCGATGGCCCCCACCACCAGAATGGCCCCCAGCATGATCAGGGTCTTCATGGCGCCGGAGACGGTCAGCAGCACGGCGGCCAGACCCAGGATGCCGGTGAGCACGTAGGCGATGGCCACGGACTGCTTCTGACTGAAGCCCATGTCGATGAGCCGATGGTGGAAGTGGCCCCGATCCGCCTCCATGGGGCTGTGGCCGCTGGCCACCCGGCGGATCACCGCGAAGCAGATGTCAAAGATGGGCAGACCCAGCAGCAGGAAGGGCACGATGAAGGAAATGGCGGTGTAGGCCTTGAACAGTCCCTGGATGGAGATGGTGGCCAGCATGAAGCCCAGGAAGGTGGAGCCCGTGTCCCCCATGAAGATCTTGGCGGGGTTGAAGTTGTAGGGCACGAAGCCCAGGCAGGCGCCGGTGAGGGCCGCCATAATGATGGCCACCTTGGCGTCGGACACCAGCAAGGCGATCACCAGCAGATTGATGGAGGAGATGCAGCTGACGCCGCAGGCCAGTCCGTCCAGACCGTCGATAAAGTTGACGGCGTTGGTGATGGCCACGATCCAGATGATGGTGATGGGGTAGGCGAAGACGCCGAAATCCCAGTAGGAATAGAGGCTGCCGCCGAAGGGATTGGTCAGCCGGTCAATCCGCAGATCTCCGTAGAAGACCACGATGGCCGCCGCAATCAGCTGGACCATCAGCTTCAGCTTGGCCCCCAGGGCGTACTTGTCGTCAAAGACGCCCAGGATCACAATGAGGATGGCGCCCAGCAGAATGGATTTCAGGCCCTGGTCCAGCTCCTGGGAGAAGACCAGCACCGAAAGCAAAAATCCGATGAAAATGGCCAGACCGCCCATCCGGGGGATGGGGACGGTGTGCATGCGCCGGTTGTCCTTGGGGATATCCATGGCGCCCACCTTCATGGCCAGGTGCTTCACAAGGGGCGTGCAGAGGAAGGACAGGATCCCCGCCACCAGCAGGGCCGCGCCCACCCGCAGCAGAAAGTTTACGTCTAATATCATAGCGGAACGATCTCTTTTCTTTTTTGGGTTCTCAGTTCAGCTTCGCCACGAAGCCCACCTTCTTGTAGACCTTGCGGAGGGTCTTGTTGGCGATATAGGAGGCCTTCTCGGCGCCGTTCTTGCAGACGGATTCCAAATAGGCCTTGTCCTTCATCAGCCGCTGGGCCTCCTCCCGGATGGGGGTCAGTGTGGCGACCACGGCCTCGCCCACGGCGGCCTTGAAGTCGCCGTAGCCCCTGCCGTCAAATTCCTTCTCGATCTCCGGGAAGCTCTTGCCGGTGCAGGCGGCGTAGATGGTCATCAGATTGGAGATGCCCTTCTTGTTCTCCGGGTCGTAGCGGACGCAGGCGTCGCAGTCGGTGACGGCCCGCTTGAACAGCCGCATAATCACGTCGGGGGGATCCATCAGAGTCACCCGGCCGGGGTCCTCATTCTCGGACTTGGACATCTTGGCCTCCGGATTGGCCAGGCTCATGATCCGGGCGCCCACCTTGGGAATATAGGGCTCCGGCAGCTTGAAGGTGTCGCCGTAGAGGTGGTTGAAGCGGGTGGCGATGTCCCGGGTCAGCTCCACGTGCTGCTTCTGATCCTCGCCCACGGGGATGAAATCCGGCTGGTAAAGGAGGATATCCGCCGCCATCAGGGCAGGGTAGGTGAACAGACCGCCGTTGATGTTGTCGGCGTTCTTGGCGCTCTTGTCCTTGAACTGGGTCATCCGGGAGAGCTCCCCGAACATGGCGTAGCAGTTCAGCACCCAGCCCAGCTCCGCGTGCTGGTGGACGTGGCTCTGGATGAACAGGGTGTTCTGCTCCGGATCCAGGCCGCAGGCAATGTACTGGGCCAGCTGCTCCATGGTGCGGCGACGCAGATCGGCGGGGTTTTGACGCACGGTGATGGCGTGCATATCCGCCATAAAGTAGTAGCAGTCGAATTCTGCCGCCCGGTCCTTCCAGCTGCGGATCGCCCCCAGATAGCTGCCCAGAGTCAGATCGCCGCTGGGCTTGATGCCGGAGAGCATGACTTTCTTCGCATCCATATGTTTTACCTCGTTGTTTTGTATATTTTGAGTATTATAACACAGAAGCCGGGAAATATCAAGAATTTTCCATGCGATCTGCCTGGGTAATGGGGCGGATCACCCGGCAGGGATTGCCCGCGGCCAGGACCCCGGCGGGGATGCTGCGGGTCACCACGCTGCCGGCCCCGATGACGGAGCCCCGTCCGACGGTGACGCCGCCCAGGATCTTCACGTCGGAGGCGATCCAGCAGTCGCTTTCAATGACGATGGGCGCGCCGTATTCCAGATCGTAGAGGCTGCCGTCGGGCCGGGTCCGCAGATTCCGCTCCTCCGGCAGCAGGGGATGCAGGGGCGTCAGCAGGGAGCAGTTGGGGCCGAACATCACGTTGTCTCCGATGGTGACGGGGCAGCTGTCCAGCACCGTGAAGTTGAAATTGGCGTAGCAGCGGGCGCCGAAATGGGTGAAGACCCCGTAGTCGACGTAGATGGGACCGGCCAGGAAGGTATCCGCTCCCAGATCGGGTATCAGCTCCTTCAGAAGCTCCGCCCGGCGGGGGTCCGTCTCCTCCAGCCGATTATACGCCTGCCAGAGCCGGTGGGCCTTCAGCCGCAGCTCCGCAAGGGCCTTGTCCGAGGGATCGTAGAGCATTCCCTTCAGCATCTTTTCCTGTTCCGTCACAGTCAAGTCCTCCCTGTTCTGAATATTCCCATGATACCACAGCCTCCGCCGGGATGCAAGCCCGGATTTGAACGCGGAAGCGCTTTTGTGTATAGAATGAGGGGAAGGGAGTGTGAGCGGCTTGACAGAAACTTATTTTCTCGGAGCGAATACCCCGGAGGGCTTCCGCTCGGAATACGGCGGTCTGCAGTCCGATCCCAGGATCCGGCGGCTGCTGATCCTGAAGGGCGGCCCCGGCTGCGGGAAGTCCACCCTGATGAAGACCCTGGGGGCCAGAGCGGAGGAATACGGCTGGGCGGTGGAGCGGATCCTCTGCTCCTCCGACCCGGATTCTCTGGACGGACTGGTGATCCCGGAGCTGGGCCTGGCTCTGGCGGACGGCACCGCCCCCCACGTGGTGGAGCCGGCGCTCTGCGGCTGCGGGGCCAATTACTTAAACCTGGGCCGTTACTACCGGGAGGCGGAGCTGCGGCCCATGCTGCCGGCCATCCGGGCGGCCAAGGCGGCCAACGCCGCCTGCTACGGTCCCGCCTACGGCTGCCTGCGGGCGGCGGGGGCCCTGTCCGGGGCCCGGCGGGAGCTCCTGGGCGGGGACCGGATCCGGGCTGTGACGGAAGAAGCCCTGGAGCAGCTTTCCGTGGAAAGGCTGCCCCAGGGCAAAACGCCGGGCAGGGAACGGCGGATCTATCTCAGCGGGATCACGCCCCGGGGACTGCTGTCCCTGTCTCCCGGCGAGGGGCGGATCTGGGCGATCCAGGATGGCTATGGCGCGGGAGGCCCGCTGCTGCGGCGGCTGGCCGAGGCCCGTCTGGCGGGCGGCGAGGACGTGGTGCTGGCCATGGACCCCCTGGAGCCGGAGACCGTGCAGGGGGTTCTGCTGCCGGCGGAGGGCCAGGGCTGGCTCCGGGTCCATCCCGCCTTCCAGGGCCCCCGGCAGGCCATGCTGCGGCTGGATCTGGACGCCGCCCTGGAGGCGGGACTGCCCGACGAGCTGCTGGAGGGAATGCGGGAGCTGGAGACCCTGGAGCAGCGGCTGCTGCGGCAGGCGGTGAGCTGGCTGCACAGGGCCAAGGCCCGCCACGATCTTCTGGAGGAGCTCTGCCGCCCGGCGGTGGACTTTGCCGGGGTGACCCGGGAGACGGAGCTCCTGTGCCGGGAGCTGTTTACGGAAAGCTGAGCCGGCCCTATTTCTTGCGCTTGCTGAAATCCTCAGCGATCCTCCTGGACCAGCTGGACTTCATGGGCGCGTTGGCCCGAATGCTGCCCACGGCTTCGCTGACGCAGGCGTAGAGCAGCTCGGTGCCCTGCCGGTCTGCGTGGTAGTTCACGGCCCGGTCCGCCTGGATGCCGAAGCGCCCCGCGGTCTCCACCGCGTCGATGTTGGCGCCGATGAAGAGAAACTCCCAGCCGGATTCCTCCTTCTTTTGCTCGATCATGCGGCGGACCTCCTGGGCGCTGTGGCGGCGGCTGGCATTCTCCATGCCGTCGGTGGTGATGACGAAGACGGTGTGGGCGGGCACGTCCTCCGCCCGGGCGTACTTGTGGATATTGCTGATGTGGCGGATGGCGTCGCCAATGGCGTCGATCAGGGCAGTGCAGCCGCCCACGCAGTAGTCCTTGTCCGTCATGGGCCGGACCTGGTCCAGCCGGACCCGGTCGTGGATGACCTGGGATTCATTGGCAAAGAGCACCGTGGAAACGAAGCAGAGACCGTCCTGCTTCTTCTGCTTCTCCAGCATGGCGTTGAAGCCGCCGATGGTGTCGCCCTCCAGCCCCGCCATGGAGCCGCTGCGGTCCAGAATGAAGACCAGCTCGGTGATGTTGTTGTGTTCCTGTTTCATGTGAAAGCCCTCCCGATGATTTATTTTGGTTTACACCCAAATTAAACCACAGGGAGGGCAGGCTTTGGTCGCTTGGGAAGCGACATTTTATACTAATATTTGATTAAAATGTTAAAAACATTTTAATCCGGCATCCACGTT
>CAMNHH010000062.1 GCA_946539175.1 uncultured Clostridia bacterium
GGATCCAGCTTCTGAATTTCGACGTAGTAGGATTCATAATCTCCCACGTTGGCGGACCGGGAGATGCTGAAGCTGGTGCGGATCTCCTCGTCCAGCCGGACGGAGACCAGCAGCCGCAGGTTCTCCTTGTATTCGGGCGCCGGAGTCGTTGCGGGCTCGATCCAGATATATCCGCCGAAGGCTGCCCAGGCTGCCTGGTAGCTCGGCCGGAAGTAGACGGTGACTTCACCCGCGTGGGCGGCGTCCACCACGTACTCATTGCCCACGCCATCGGGATACCAGGCGCTCAGGCTGCTGCCCTGGACCGCCGCCACCTTCACCGGGTCGCCCACCGCCAGGGTGGTTTGGAGCATATACTCCCCTGCCGCGCCGGGATTGGCAGCAAACAGATCCTCCTGCCGGAGATCCGTCAGCGACCATCCGTTGGGCCCGATCAGATAGTAGCCGGGCGTCAGATTCTTCCGAATGACGGCATGCACAGCGGGCGTGGTCCCGTCGGCCTCAGTGATCAAGCAGACCTGCCGGGTGAATCTGTTCACGATATTGCCGTCCGGGAAGCCTATGACGGCAGTGGAGACCAGTCCGCCCTCCGGAACCTGGATGCTGTGATCGGCGGGGATCTCAATCCCCTCTGCGCCTATAATGGAGCGGGTTCCGCCGGTAACATCCCAGTTTCCTGCTCCGACGACGACCCTGCCGAAGGCCAGGATGGCGGCTCTGTTCGTTTGGCTCCAGGCTGTCACCAGGACGTCTCCGTCCACCGAGAAGTCACCCGCCTGGATCTCAATGCCTTTGAAGGCGTTGCAGTTGAGATCGCCGCTCACGTACATACTTCCTGCTCCGACATAGACGCCGTAGCCGTTGTCACAGTTGATCTCCGCATCACCGTTGACTGTGAAGTCATCCTGAACATAGACTGCAGCGATCCGCTCCGCCTGGGCCTGCAGATCCCCGTTCAGCTGGCAGCTGCCCGTAATATACAGTGCGCCTGCGGGGCCGGTGAGATCCAGATCGCCGTTGACGCTCAGGCTGCCCTCCGGCAGACTGATGGCTCTGTGGGAGGCATTGACCGTGAGATCGCCGTTGATCTGCAGGCTTCCCTTTTCCATATAGACGCCGTAGCCCTTGAGAGTGGAATCGTTGTTGGTCAGCGTCAGACCGTTGGGAACGCTGATGGTCAGCCCGTCCATTTGCTCGCAGGCAAGGATCACGGCGCTCATGTCGAAGTCGGAGCTCCCATCATCCTCCGCCCAGTTTACTGCGCCGGTGATGGCGCCTCCGCTCAGGGTCAGGGTATTGGTGTCGGGGTCATAGCTGGCCTGGCCGTTCCCCAGAATATCCGCCTGGTTCGCCTCGTTGACCTGGACGCCGCCCACCCACAGAAGATAGACCGGATCGTGGATGATCACATGGGGTGCGGGCGTGACCCCATCGGCCTCCATAATGGTTCGGAAGCTGTTGCCGGAGATGGTGACGCTGCCGCCCGCGCCGCCCTCGGGCAGAACGAGCACCGCAGTGGCGGATCTCCAGATCCCGTTCCCGGCCAGAAGGGCCGCCTCAGAGGCCTCCACGTCCACGTGTCTGCCGGGTAATTGGATGGTATCTCCGGCATAGATGCCCACGCAGTCCCGGGCGCTGACGCTGACGTTCCGTTCCAGCCTTACGCTGCCCTCGGACGCGATGATGGGCGTGCCGTTGCCGAAGGGGAAAACATATCTGTAATTGCCCACGGGGGCCGGGCCTACCTGGGTGCCCACGGCGCGGACCTCCCCATCGACGGTAATATCTCCCCGGCCCGCGTAGATGCAGGCAGCGCTGCAGGCGGCGTCCACTTGACCGTTTACGGTGATCGGGCCAAAGCTGAAAACGCCCCAGCCGCCGCTCTGCCGGTCGTTGCGCAGATACAGATCGCCTTCCACCAGGAAGCTGCCGTTCTCGTCAGAATCCCCGGTGATCTCCACGCAGCTGTCGTCGACGGTGATCACGGACAGATTGCCCAGAACATGGAGTCTGTGTGCGGTTATGACGGGGAGGTCGGTGCTGACGCTGCCGGTGGTGTCCACGGTACAGTTGCCCTCGAGCCGAAGCTCCTCCTCGGCTTCCAGACAGCAGTTGCGGCAATCCCCGGCGATTCTGAGATTGTTGGCCCGGACGAGAGCCACCGGGCTGCCCACGTCTGCGACCAGGCCGCAGTTGGCCGTCAGATCGCCGCTGCAGTAAATCGCCTTGCAGCGCTCATCGGCATCGCCGGAGTTGAAGCGCAGGACCCCGCTGTAGCTCCGCAGCGTCAGCTCCGGCAGGCCGGACCAGATTGCCCAGCCGTAGCCCTCCTCCCAATCGCCGCTGCAGAGAATGTCGCGATCCAGGGTCAGGAGCTGGGCCTCCGGATCGTACCGGACCTTGCCGTCCCCCAGAACGTCCTGCATGTTGTACTCCGTGACCCGGACGCCCTGCACCACCAGGGGGAAGCTGGTTTTGTGGAGCACTGCGTGATCCGCCACGGTGCTGCCGTCGCTCTTTGTGACGGTGTAAACCTGATGCAGGTTCTTTCCTTCTTCCAGAGCCATGGAGACCTGGGAGATTCTGCCGCCCTGGGGCACCAGAAACACAGCGTCATCGGGGACGCTGATGCCCGCCATGCCCACGATGGCTCCATCGCTGTCGCCGCACACGTCCAGCTCTCTGCCTTCAAAAATGACCCAGCCATGGGCAAATACGCCAAAGCCCTTCTTGGCCATGACCTGGACGTCTCCCAGGAAACTGACGGTGCCGTTGCATTCGATGCCCCAGCGGGTATCGCAGCTCAGATCGCCGTCGAATTGCAGCAGATTGCCGCCCACAAACACCGCGTACCCGTCGCCGTTCAGCAGCTCCGTGCTGCCGTTGAAGAAGAGGTTCTCCATGGCGTAGACGCAGCCCGCCTCCTGGGTCTCAACGCGGGTGTTGCCGTTGATCTCCGCGCTGCCGTAGATCCGCAGGCCGTTTCCGTTCCGGCCCTCCAGATCCAGGTCGCCGTTGACCGTCAGATCGCCGTTTTGCAGGAAGACTCCGTCGTTTTCCGTATCCGTGCCAAGGTCTCCCTCCAGGCTGAGATCCCCGTCTCCCACGTAGATGCCGTAGGCCTCGCCGCTTTGGTCGTTGTTGGTGAGCTGCAGGCCGTTTGGCGCGGCAATACGCAGATCGCCCAGGGCCGGACCGGCGTAGATCACGGCGCTGCAGGAGATGCTGTCTCCGGAGCTGTCCCAGGCGCCGTAGTGACGGCCGCCATGCTCCGAACCCAGCAGGGTCAGGGTGTGGGTATCCGGCTCGTAGCTGGCCAGGCCGTCCCAAAGCAGATCCTCCAGGCTGTCGCTGCTGACCTGGACGCCGTCCACCCACAGGTCGTAGTACCGCTGATAGAGCTCCACCTCCGGCGCCGCGCTGGTACTGCCGCCGACGGTGATGGTCTTGAACACGGTGGGCGAATGGTGATATTGGACCGTGACGCTGCTTACCGTGCTGCTGGAAGGCGCGACGATCCGGGCCCCGTTGAGGGCAAAGCTCCCCGCCAGGAAGGCCCGTCCCGTGCTCTTGATCCAGGCGCGGCCCGTGCCCAGCCGGAGGGCGCCGCCGGCAAAGATGCCGACGTTGCCGGCCGCGTCCACGTTAACGGCGTAGTCCAGGGTCACGTTTCCCTGTTCGCTGATGATGCCGCAGCCGTAGTTGAAGGGCTCCCAGCTGCTGTCGTAGCCCCCGGGATGTCCTGTGCCGTCGGTCTGGGCGGCGGTGACGTACAGATCGCCCCGCACGTGGATATTCCCGTTCCGAGACCACAGGGGAACGGAGGTACAGAAGGCTGAGAGGCTGCCCCGGACAGTAATATCCCCGTCCGCCGTGATTCCGAAGCCCGCGCCCTGGGCCGTGGAGCTGACCAGAAGGTCCACGCCCCCGCCAATGGTTACGCTGCCCCATCCGTCGGGGTCCACGGAGGAAATGCCGCTGCCGGTATTGGTTTGAAGCAGCACGCCGCCCTGAATCGTAACGGTTTTGGCCTGGATGGCATAGCCCGTCGGATCGCCGCTGCTGCGGGTGCAGTTGTAGTCCTCATTGATCAGGATGGTATCCTCCGCCTTCAGGTGGCAGTCGGTGACGTTATGCAGCAGGGTGATGTTGGGCGCCTCCACCTGCCCCACCGCGTTGTAGGCGCTGAGATTGCTTGTGATCCGAAGATTGCCCACGGAATAGATTCCCTTGATATCAGAAGCCGATCCGCTGCAGGACCGCAGCCGGAGCGTTCCGCTGCTGTCGTAGACGCTCAAATCCATGCCGTCGGCATAGATGGCGTAAGCTCCGTGGTCCGTCCGGTTCGTATCGTAGAGGACGCGGTCCACAACGGCCAGGATCTCCGAATCCGGGTCGAAGCGGACCTTGCCGTCCCCCAGGATATCGTCCCGGTTTTCCGGCGTCACCAGGACGCCCTGGACCCAGAGCTCCGCCTTGTGGATGCGGACCTTGTCGGCCGGTGTGAACGCGTTGGCATACAGGATCATGTAGGTGCCGTCGGATTGGCCCACCACGCCCTTGTTCGGCACCAGGATCTTGTGGCCCTCCGGGATCTGGATGCCCTGGGCGGCCTCAATGGCATGGCCGCCGGAGCTGATGTCCCAGTTGCCGCTGCCCACAGTGACGCTGCCGCCCGCCAGAATGCCGCTGCCGCCCTCCGCCTCGATATCCACCTCGTTGGCCCGGACGGAGCCGTTGAGCGCCATCACGGCGTCCCGCTCTGACACATGCATCAGGAGCTTGCCGCCCACGTTTACCTCGCCTGTGGCGATGGACAGGACGGGGTAATCCTCCGCCTCATTGTTGACCATGGTCAGATCTCCCGTGACCTGTACGCCGGTAAACGCCAGGATGGCGGCATCCTCGCAGTACCAGCTGCCGTTGACCGTGACGGAACGGTCGCTGTGCAGGGCGAACTCCTCATAGCTCGTTTCCAGGTCGCCGTTGACGGTCAGATCGAAGCCCTCCGCGTAGATCACGCTGGACTGATAGCCGCCGGTCAGCGAGGCGGGCTGGGAGCCGTTCACGTTCAGACTCCGGCTGCCGGGGTCAAAGCTGAGCTTGCCGTTGCCCAGTGGGTCGCCGCAGTTGCCGGAGTCCACAGCCGTGCCGCAGACCCAGAGATTGAAGAACCAGGTGAGGGTGCCGGCATAGTCCTGGAACTTGTCCGCGGTCCAGCTCAGATCCCCCACTGGGAAGTGGACCGTGGCCTCCACATTCTGGAAGGCATCGCCGGTGATGCTCGGCGCGCTGCCGGCGAAGGTGATCGTGTGGAGGTTGGAGCAGTTGAGAAACGCCACCGAGCCAATGCTCTGGACCGTGGCGGGGAAGGTCAGGGCGCTCAGCCCGGTGCAATCCCGTAAGGAGCCGCTGCTGATGGTCTTCACCTGGTTCAGATTCAGGCTGGTCAGATTCTTTGCGGAGGAACAGCTGTTGTAATAGACGTTTTCCACAGTGGCGGGGAGGGTGTAGGACGTTCTGCTGTTGGCGGCGGGATACCAGTACAGCACGGTCTTGCCTTTATTGAAGAATACCCCGTCCTGGGAGCTGTAGTTGGGGTTGCCGGAGGCAACGGTAAAGGCCGTGACCCCCGTGCAGAAGGTAAAGGCATGGAAGCCCACATAGGTCGTGGCGGCCGGGATGGATACGCTTGTCATGGTCCGGCTGTGTAAAAACGCATAGTTTTCGATCCGCTCCAGGCCGGAGGGGAAGGACACGGAACTCAGGACGTAGCAGTACGCAAAGCTGTACGAACCGATCCTGGTCAGCGTGGAGGGAAACAATACGGACGTGACGTTGGAGCAGCCGCGGAAGGCCTGATTGCCGACGGACTGCACGCCGCTGCCGAGGTTGATTTTTTTGACGGAGCTGCGGTACGCGTACCAGGGGGGGCGGTTGCTGTCGTTGTCCTCATAGTCGTTCATTGCACCGCTGCCGGTGATGCTGAGCAGACCGGTTTCGGTGTTCAGGCTCCAGCTCAGGTTGTCGCCGCAGGAGCCGGAATAGACCGCCGCCGGGAGATCCGGCACAGGGGCAGGGGGCTCCGGGTCCACGGCCATCGGATCCAGAGGCAGAGCCTCCGGCAGCAGGTCCGCATCGGGCGGGTCGGCGGGGTCGTCCCGCTCTGTCGGTCCGGCAGAGTCTGCCGGCAGCGGAATGCCGCCGGGCCCAGAGGCCGCCGCAGGCGCCGCACTCTCCCGGGGAGAAGCGGGCTCCGCCGCGGCGGAAGCGTCCTCCAGCGCAAAGCTGCCGGGCAGCAGGGTGCAGACCAGCGCCAGTGCCAGAAGGCAGGCCAACAATCTTCTTAACATGATGAATACCTCCATTCCGCGTCAATTTCGTGTCATTGTTGAGGCGATTCCTGTCAGTCTCATTATAGCATAGTTTTGCGCATAATGGCCCATCAAAAGCAAAATTTTTTTCATTTATTTTCCTGCTTTTGCACATTTGGTCTGTTTTTCCGGTCCGTGAAACAAAAAAATGCCCGGCAGAGGCATCTGCCGGGCGGTTTTTTGTTCAAATGATCTGCAATCAGCAGTAGAAGTCCTTGATCTTCTTGGCGCGGCTGGGGTGCCGCAGCTTGCGGATGGCCTTGTTTTCGATCTGGCGGATTCGCTCCCGGGTGACGCCGAACTTCTGGCCCACCTCCTCCAGGGTGTGATTGCGGCCGTCGTACATGCCGAAGCGCATGCGCAGCACGTCCGCCTCCCGCTGGGTCAGGGTGTTGAGAATCTCGGCCAGGGCCTCGGCCAGCATGGTGTTGGAGGTGGACTCGGCGGGGCCGGGGGTGTTGTCGTCCTCCACGAAGGAGCCGATGGTGGTGTCTTCCTCGTCGCCCACGGGGGTATCCAGGGAGAGGGTGTCGGCGGCGGTGCGGTTTGCCTCGATGATCTTCTCGATGGGCAGGCCCAGCTCGTCGGCGATCTCCTCCAGCGTGGGCTCCCGGCCCAGCTCCTGCACCAGCTTCCGGTTGCAGCGGGTGGCCTTGTTGATGACCTCCACCATATGGACCGGGACCCGGATGGTCCTGGCCTGGTCCGCAATGGCCCGGGTGATGGCCTGGCGGATCCACCAGGTGGCGTAGGTGGAGAACTTGTTGCCCTTGGTGTAGTCGAACTTATCCACAGCCCGGATCAGGCCCGTGTTGCCCTCCTGGATCAGATCCAGGATGTGCAGGCCCCGGCCGGAATACTTCTTGGCGATGGACACCACCAGCCGCAGGTTGGCCTCGGTGAGCTTTTTCTTGGCTTCCTTGTCGCCGGTGGAGACCTTCTGCGCCAGCTCCGTCTCCTCCTCCGGGGTCAGCAGGGGGATCTGCCCGATCTCCTTTAAGTACATGCGGACCGGATCGTCCAGATTATACTCGGCAGCCAGCTCCACGGGGTCGATGATCTCCTCATCGCTCTCCATGCCCGGCAGATCCAGGGGACCGTCGTCGTCCAGCTCCAGCTCAGCCCCCACGATCTGGATGCCCATGGACTCCAGCATCTCGTAGACCTGCTCAATCTGCTCCACGGTGCAGGGAATCTTGGACAGCTCGTTGTTCAGCTCGCTGGCCTGCAGCATACCCTCCTTCTTGCCCTTGTTCACAAGGGCCGTGATGGGGCCCGCCATGGCCTCAATGCTTGGATTGGTGTTCTTTTTGGGTGTAGACATAGCGCACTTCCTTTGTTGTAACGAAAGGGGAATCCCCCCCGGCGGAGCCGGAAAACAGGGGCCCCGGAAAATTCATCTCATTATATTACAATCTTCTCTGCTTGGCAAGCCCTTTTCCGCAATTTTTTCAAAAACTTCCCAATTTCCCCTTGTAAATTTCAGCGGGCTCGGGTAGGATATAGGCAGGAGGTGAGGACCGTGGAGGATACGGATTTCATGGGCCGGGCTCTGGAGCTGGCCCGGCAGGCCGCCGCCGAAGGCGAAGTTCCGGTGGGCTGCGTGGTGACTCTGGGAGACCGCATCGTGGGAGAGGGCCGCAACCGCCGGGAGACCGGCAAAAACGCCCTCTGCCATGCGGAGCTGGAGGCCATTGACGCCGCCTGCAGGAGCCTCGGCGGCTGGCGGCTCTGGGCGTGTACCCTCTACGTGACTCTGGAGCCCTGCCCCATGTGCGCGGGGGCCATCATAAACGCCCGGATCCCCCGGGTGGTTTACGGGGCGGCGGACCCGAAAAACGGCAGCTGCGGCTCGGTGGTGAATCTCTTTTCCCTGCCCTTCAACCACAGGCCGGAGATGCTTGGCGGGGTGCTGGAAGCGGAATGCGCCGAGCTGCTGCGGACCTTCTTTGCGCGGCTGCGGCTGCAGCGGCCCCGCAGACGGCATTGGACCCCCGGCGAGAGATAGAAAAACGAGCTCCCGAAGGAGCTCGTTTTTCTGCTTCGATCATTCCGCGAAGAAGGGCTCGGTGAGCTTGATCAGATCAGCCACCTTTTTCTTGGCGCCGTCGGTGGTGACGGGCTCGTTGCATACCACGCTGATGACGAAGCTGCGGTTGGGCAGCTGCACGACGCCCATGGTGCAGACGCAGACGCCGGATTCCACGTCGTTGACAAAGCCGAACCTGACGTTCTCCGTGGCCAGGCCCGGATCGATCTCGGGGGTATTCACGGGGGTGAGGAGGATGTCCAGCATCTGGCGGGAGGCCTCCTGGCTCACCAGCTTGCCCTGGCACAGCAGGTTCAGCAGCTGGGCGCAGTACTCGGCGGAAACGTAGTTCTTCTGGCTGGCGGAGCCGGTGAGCTGGCGGTTGAAGCCCATCTTCACGCCGTTCTCCACGGCAAAGGCCTTGACCGCCTCGCGGCCCTTCACGGCGTCGCCGCCGCCCAGGCGTTCGGTGAGCCGGTCCGCGGCGTAGGTATCGTTGGCGGTGATCATGGTCTTGACGTCCTCCAGGACCTCATCCAGCACCAGGGTCCCGTCGGCGCACTGCTTGAACACCGTGCCCATGATGAAGATCTGGGTCATCCGGTTGGCAGTCATCCAGTCGTCCACCTTGCAGTTCTCGGCGGCGCTCACCTTGGTATCGTCGGTGGGATCGATCACCATTACCTGCCACTCGCTGGTCAGACCCCGCAGAGACTCCTTCAGCGCGGCCTCCAGGCCCTCCTTGTCAATGGCCTTGACGTTCACGGGCTCGGTGTGGGTGTCAACGGGGGTGGAGTCGCCGGTGCTGCCGGTGTTGCCGGTGCTGCCGGTATTGCCAGTATCGGCGGGCTTTACGTTCTCGCCGGTGGACATGCCGGGATTCACAGGGGCGGGCTTGTCAGAGTTCTGAACCCACAGGATCACAATGCAGATCACTGCGGCCAGGACCAGCAGGCACATGGTAATGCCGAGGAAAATATCGGGCTTCTTTGTCTTCATTGCTGTCGCACTCCAATTCTACTGGATTTCCCTCCGTTGGCGCTGGGTCTATGCCGGGCGGGAGCGGCATAGGATGCAGGGAGATGGAAGCGTCCCCTTTTACGCATTTCATTCTAACACAAAATAAACCGTTCGTCAATGCTTTTCCCGAAAGAGGAGGTAAAATGCGACATTCTATTCCCATTGCGCTGATTGCGGCGATGCTCTGGGCGATCCTTCCCGTTCTGACCCTGGCAGACGCGGGCACCCCGGCGTGGGCGGCAAGCGAGGCGGCCCCCGCAGGCTCCGCCCCGGCGGAGGAAGCGGCGGGGCGCAGCTTTGACCGGAGCTGGCGTCTGCCGGTGCTGCGGGACGGCCAGGTCCAGCGCATGGACCTGCACCAGTATCTCACCGGCGTGCTGCTGGCGGAGCTGCCCGCTTCCTTTGCTCCGGAGACCTTCAAGGCCCAGGCGGTAGCCAGCCGCACCTACGCCCTGCGAAGCTGCGACCACAGGCGGCATCCCGACGCCGCTGTCTGCACCGACTCTGGCTGCTGCCAGGGCTGGCGGGACCCGGCGCAGGCCAGCCCCGCCCACCGGGCCAGGGCGGAGGCCGCCCTGGACGCCACCGACGGCCTGGTGATCCGCTGCGGCGGCCAGCTGATCGAGGCCACCTTCTTCTCCTGCTCCGGGGGCCAGACGGAGTCCGCCGCCGCGGTATGGGGCAACGAGCTGCCCTATCTGCAGGCGGTGGAGAGCCCCGGCGAGGAGGCCGCGGCCCATTACAGGGACGAGCTTCGGCTCTCCCTGGAGGAGTTCCGGTCGGTTTTGACGGAGCTGGACGGCGCCTCGGATTTCTCCGGGGACCCGACGGGCTGGGTCGGCTCCATTCGTCGAAGCGCCGGCGGGGGTGTGGAGCAGATCGAGCTGGGGGGGCGCCCCTTCACAGGCGTCGGACTGCGGCGGGCCTTCGGACTGCGCTCCACCGCCTTCAGCCTGGAGCTGACGTCCACGGAGGCCGTCTTCACCACCCGGGGCTACGGCCATCGGGTGGGAATGAGCCAGTACGGCGCGGAGGCCATGGCGAAGGCGGGCAACGATTTCGAGACGATCCTGAAATGGTACTATACCGGCGTTGAGATCGGCCCTGCGGAGCCGGGGCCGGAAGCAAGCAGCCGCTCCCCGACGGGGAGCGGCTGTGCTGTTCTGTTCAGATTGTTTCCCGGATCAGCTCCGTGACGTCCTCTGCCTCCGGGGACATGGGACGCTCCAGGGAGCTGAGTCCCCGGTTATAGCGCTCCACCGTCAGGCGGCAGCGCCTGGGATTGCAGTGGCCGGGGTCCTTGGGATCATGCCGGAAGTAGGGGCAGGGGGAGCAGATGGGCAGCAGCTTGCAGTCCCGGCACTCCACGGGCATCAGATAGCTTTCATAGGTCTCCCGGATCATCGCCCAGGCCTCCCTGAGAGAATGCTCCTGCAGATAGATCTTGCTCTCCACGTTGAAGCAGGGCACCAGCTCCCCGTCCCAGCGGACCGCAAAGCTGATCCGCCCTGCGCCGCAGACCATGCCCCGATAGTTCGGATCGTCCGGCAGACGGACCGGAAGCTCGTTGATGGGCTCATTCCGCACGGGCTCCAGATTCATTTCCCGCAGACTGAGCTCCTCCGCCCGAAGAACGGCCTCCAGATCCGCCTCCGCGCTCAGCGCGTCGCGGCCCACGTCCTCCTCGGGCTCAAACAAGTCATAGGTATATCTGAGCCGCAGCTTCAGGCCCCGGCAGAGCTCATTCAGCGCCTCATAGTCGTCTTGATTGTAGCGGGTCAGCGTGGCGGCCAGCTTGGGCGACAGACCGGCGGCCTTCAGCTTCCGGATGTTCTCCAGCACTTTGCCGAAGGCCCGACGGCCGGTGGCCCGCTCATAGCTCTCCTCAGAAGCGCCGTACAGGGTGATGCGAATGGTGGTGGGCGGGTTCTCCCGGAAGCGGGCAATGTCCGCGTCCGTCAAGGCCCAGCCGTTTGTATTTACAGACAGGACAACGCCGCTCTCCAGAATCCGATCGTAGATCTGCCAGAATCCCTCGTGGAGCATGCATTCTCCGCCGGTGAGCACGCAGTACAGCATACCGGCCTCGACGGCCTCATCCACGATCCGAAGCCACTGCTCCGTGGTGAGCTCCTTCCGCTGACCCATTTGCTCCGGGGTCAGGTGGACGTAGCACATCTTGCAGTCAAAGTTGCAGCGGGGCGTCAGCTCAAAGAAATTGGAAATGGGTACCCGTTCGCGTCTCCAACAGGCGAGTCGCTCCTTCGCCAGGATCCGGTCTGGTTCTCGCATGGCATTTGCCTCTTTTCTTTGTCGATTCTTGAAGGTTGTCGATTCTTGAAGGTTGGAGAATCCGCGCATCAGTCCAACGGCTGATGCGCGGATCTTGGACTTTTGCTGAGATTAAATACAATCGTCAAAGTTGGGGTTATTGTCTCTTGCGCTGTTGTACCAGCAGTAACCATCTTCGTAGTAGCTTTCCGTGTCGTAATGAAGGCTGGTGGTACGGCTGGGCTCAGTGCTGGCACTCTCACCGCTGGCAGAGATAATGTCCTTCAGGGCAAACTTCTCGATCTCAACAATGGGCTTCTCAAACTTCAATTTGATATCCTCCTTTCCAAGAGTTCTCATATCATTCACCCGTTTTCACGGGAGAACTACGAATGGATTCTGACGGTGCCTCGGCCGCTCCGGCAGCCGGTCGCTTCGGACGCCCTCCGTGTCTTACTGCGCCAGGAAGGCCGCGGCGGAATCGCCGTAGGTCAGAAGGGCGTTGTATACCCG
>CAMNHH010000063.1 GCA_946539175.1 uncultured Clostridia bacterium
GCAACCTGGGCAAGGTGATGCAGGAGTCCGTCCAGGCCGCCATGAGCTATATCCGTTCCCGGGCCAAGAGCCTGGGCATCCCCGAGGATTTCTACAAGACCAAGGACATCCACGTCCACTTCCCGGAGGGCGCCGTTCCCAAGGACGGCCCCAGCGCCGGCGTCACGGTCTGCACCGCCCTGGTCTCCGCGCTGACGGGGGCCACGGTCCGGCGGGACGTGGCCATGACCGGCGAGATCTCCATACGGGGCCGGGTCCTGGCCATCGGCGGCCTGAAGGAGAAGACCATGGCCGCCCTGCGCCACGGCATTAAGACCGTCATCATCCCCCAGGACAATCTGAAGGATCTGGAGGAGATCGACCAGACCGTCCGCAAGGCTCTGACGTTTGTCCCGGCCCGCAGCGCGGACACGGTGCTGGAGACGGCCCTGCGTTTCCCCCAGCCGGACGCGCCGGTGGTCACCGCCCCGGATACCCAGCCCCTGCCCCTGGCCGCGCCCCCCATTCCCAAAAAGCGCAAGCCGGACATCCGACAGTAGCGGCGTACAGGAGCTGAGATCATGAACCTTCAAATCGCTGAATTTGTCACGTCCATCACCGACCTGTCCCAGCTCCCCAAGGACGGGCTTCCCCAGATCGCCTTTTCCGGCAAGTCCAACGTGGGCAAGTCCTCCGTCATCAACCGGGTGCTGAACCGCAAGAACTTTGCCCGGGTGGGGGAGACCCCCGGCAAGACCGTCCACATCAACTTCTTCCGCGTTGACAACCGCGCCTACTTCGTGGACCTGCCGGGCTACGGCTACGCCAAGGTGCCCAAGGCGGAGAAGGAACGCTGGGGCAGGCTGATGGAGGCCTATTTCTCCGTGCCGGAGCGGGTGGATCTGGGCGTGCTGATCGTGGACGCCCGCCACAAGCCCACCGCCGACGATATAACCATGTGCAGCTACTTCCAGTCCGCGGGCCGTCCCTTCCTCGTCGTGGCCAACAAGCTGGACAAGCTGAAAAAATCCGAGCTGGAGCCCAACATGGCCCTGATCCGCCAGACCCTTTCCCTCAGCCCGGAGACGAAGCTGATCCCCTTTTCCGCCGAAAAGGGAACCGGCCGGGAGGAGCTGCTGCGCCAGATCCTGGCGGTGGCCGGGGCCTGAGACTGCCGGGGCGGCCCTTGGCGGTCCGCCCAATGAGATATTCCTGTTTTGCGCCGTAGGGGCGCGCATTGAGCGCCCGCCGATGCCTGCCGGAGGCAAAGGAGAACGATGACACAGAAAGAGAAGACAAGGCTTCATCTCAAACGTCAGTACAAGCGGACCGGAGGCCTGCTCTGGAAGCTGATCGGACCGCTGCTGCTTACGCTGCCGTTTTTCCTGCCGCTGTTTCTGGCCGGAATTGCTATGGGACGAAGTCAACCCGGGCAGGCGTATACGGTAGGCTACGAGAGCTATGACAAAACAAAGCTTTTGAATCCCGGAAGCCGAATCTATGTGCTGCACACCATGGAAGGGGAGACATTTTACCTTCCCTGGCAAATCCTGGATCAAGGGTTTCGGGCGGATGTCAAAACCGGCAGGATACAGCAGGGAGAGGAATTGACTGTTACGACTTACTCCTGGATCCTTCATGACCAGATCGCGACCCTCGCCACAAATCAAAAAAGCTACGGGGATATGGAGCTGTTCGAGGAGATCCGAGGGAATTGGGTCAAACGCTATTTCTTCTCAGGAGCTTTGTTTTTTGCTCTGGGGTTATTCATCACAGGAATCAGCGTCTGGGTTTCCCGTGACGCGCTCCGGCAAGCCAGAAAACTCCGCAAAAAGTACCGCGTAAGTCTGAAACAAGATCAAAACAGGTGAGCTGCCATGAAAACTGAAACGATCACGCTGAAATGTCCCAACTGCGGGAAGGAAATCCAGGTCCCCGCTGATCTGGAGCAATTTTCCTGCCTCTACTGCGGCGCGAAGCACCGCATGGCGGAGCTTCTGCCTCCCACCCAGCCCGCGGACGAGGCGGACCGGGCCTACGCGGAGGCCCATCTGTTGGACTGCGTCCGGGACTTTCCCAACTGGTTCAGGCAGTTCAACCGGAAGAAGTACGAGCCCAGCTTCCGGGCCCATGCCGAGGCCATCCGGCCCTGCTACGAGGCCATGGACCGCTGGGTCTGCGCCCAGCCCGCCCGGCGGGAGGCCCTGCTGTCTGACTTTGCCGACAGCTTCCTCCGCCAGTGGGAAAACCTCCAGCGCAGCCGGAGGAGCGGCCGCAAGCGCATGGAATTCTCCGACAAGCTGACGCTGGCCTGGTATACGGTCCCCGCCATCCGGGGCTTCGGCCTCTCCGTCAGCGAGGATTATCCGCGGCTCCTCCGGGACAAATTCAACGCCCGCTACCCGGACAACCGCTTCGAGCTGGGGACCTTCGAGGAGATCCGGGGCGGCTTCCGCAAGCACGGCTTCTGCTTTGTCACCACCGCCGTCTGCGAGGCGGAGGGTAAGCCCGATGACTGCGCCGAGCTGACGGCCTTCCGGGCCTTCCGGGACGGCTGGCTCTCCGAAACGGAGCAGGGACGACGCATGATCGCGGAGTACTACGAGCTGGCTCCCGCTGTCGTGGCCGCCATGCGCTACGGCGACGACGAGGCCGCCCGCTGCGCCGAACTGCGCCGGGATTGGCTGGCGCCCTGCTATGGGGATTTGCGGCGGGGCGATTACGCCGCCTGCCGGGACCGCTACGCCGCCATGCTCCGCAGCCTCAAGGGGCGCTACGGGCTGAATATGGAATAAGAAAAGGCCTGCCGGCGTCTCTCCGGCGGGCTTTTTTCCGTTTTTCCTGTATTTTCTGTTGCCATTGGCGCCAAAATTATGTATAATAATCCGAAAGATTACAAACAGGAGGGCCGATCATGGACTACAAGCCCTTACACGAGCTGCTTCTCTCCGGCGTGCTGAAGAAGGTGCGTCTCAGCCAGGCCGCCCTCAAGCGGCTGTTGAAGCAGAGCAATTTTTTCAGCCGTCTGCCGCGGGAGCTGGGAACGGAGCGGGTCTGCTGCGCTTCCGTTCTGGAGGCCTGCCTGCCGGTGATGGAGCTGCTGTGCCCCGCCCCGCCGGAGGGCTGGATGCGGGCGTGCTACCTGGAGCTGGCCCACCGGCTCTTCCCGGACCCGGACAGGGGCAAGCTCTCCGCCAAGGCCGCCCAGGCCATGGAATTCTATCTGACGGTGCTGCGCTGGTTTCTGGACACGGAGCCGGGCCGCTGTCCCTACGATCCGCTGACGGACATTCCCGGGCTGCGCCCGGAGGAGCTGCAGGGCAGCCGCATCCCGGAGGAATATCCCCGCTATCTGGAGGCGGTCTCCGCCGCCCGCTTTGAGGAGCTGATGCGGCTGGGCCGGGAGATCATGCCCTTCGACCCCGCCTCCCACACCATCGGCGTCCACCACATGGCCCTGCACATGGGCCGCCAGGCCAAGAAGGCGGGGCTGCCGGTGGACCTGCCCATGGTCAGCGCCGCCGCCCTCTGCCATGACATCGGCAAGTTCGGCTGTCGGGGGGAGGACGCGGCCCGCATTCCCTATCTGCATTACTACTACACCTACGACTGGCTCAATCGCCAGGGCCTGCCCAAGATCGCCCACATCTCCGCCAATCACTCCACCTGGGACCTGGAGTTCGAGAATCTGACCCTGGAATCCCTGCTTCTGATCTACGCGGATTTCCGGGTCCGTGGGACCCGGGAGAAGGGCAGGGAAGTGGTGCGGATCTACAGCCTGGCGGAGAGCTACGATATGATCTTCTCCAAGCTCTACAACATGACCCCGGAGAAGCAGCGGCGCTACAAGCGGGTTTATCTGAAGCTGAAGGACTTTGAGACCCTGCTGATGAGCTACGGCGTCCGGCCGGAGCCTCTGGCGGCGGAGATGGGCCCCGTGAACCGGCCCGACGCCACGGTGCTTTCCCAGCGGGACTGCCTGGTCTCCATCTGCGGCCAGACCCTGGAAAACAACATCCGCCTCATGGACAATCTGGCCAAGGACGTGAGCTTCGGCCAGCTTCTGGAGCAGGCCCGGGGGGAGAAAAATCTCCACCGCATCCGCACCTATCTGCGGATCTTCGAGGAGTTCAGCACCTATATGACCGGCCCCAACAAGCGCCGGACCCTGGCCCTGCTCTATGAGCTTCTGATGCACCACCAGGGGGACGTGCGCCGCCAGGCCGCCCGGATCATGGGCCACATCCTGGCCAACAGCGGCCCCAATTACCGCAAGGAGCTGCCGGCATCCGCCCCCCAGACCGCCTCAGCCCCCACGACCATGGCCTTCCTGACGGAGTCTGTGGAGCTGTGGGAGCAATATATGGATCTGTGCCTGCACCCGGATTACAAGATCGCCTCCAAGCACACCCTGCGGATTTCCAACTCTCTGAAGATCATCGCGGGCAGCCTCATAGCCGCTTGCCAGCCGGATCGGCGGCCCCACTATCTGGAGCCCCTTCTGGCCCGGCTGGAACGGGAGGAGGGCCAGGCCTTCTTTGTCCTGACGGACAGCCTGTTCTGTCTGCCCCTGGAGCTGCTGGGGACGGAGCGGCTGGAGGCGCTGACCGGCCTGCTGCAGAGCCGGTATGAGCAGGGCGACGAGGCCCTGCGGGTGCTGATCCTGCGGCGGCTGGAGATCCTGCAGCCCCTTCTGCCGGAAAAGCGGCAGCAGAGCCTGCGCCGCTGGCTCAAGGATCTGGCGCCCCAGGACAGCAGCGCCATCCAATATCTGCAGCGGCGGATCGAGAGCCGCTTTGTCCCCACCCAGCCTCCCAGACTTCGGGTCTCCAGCCTGTATCTGAGCAATCTGAAGACCGCCGTACCCTGGATCGTCAAGCTGACCCAGGTGGATGCCCTGGTGGACGACGCGGTGCTCCACCCGGAGAACACCCTCCACACCACCATGCACCTGTCCAATCTGCTCTCCGTCAGCGAGCATCTGCCGGTGCGGGAGCGGGCGGGCGCCGGGATGCTGAAGCTCATCGACCGTCTGCCTCTGGACCAGCAGAACGAGATCATTGTGGATCTGATCCGGGAGCTGGAGACGGGCCAGGACGAGATCTCCGTCTACATTCCCCAGTATCTGGGCCGTCTGATGATCCGCCTGCCCCGGAAGGAGCTGGAGGAGTGCCTGGACTATCTGCGGGGGCTGATCCGCTCCTCCACCGCACGGGCCGCCACCGCCAGCCTCTTTACCCTGGGTCAGCTCCTCTGCGCCCTGCCGGAGCAGGAGGAGGACGCGGCCCTGGAGATCCTGGGCATTCTGATGGCGGGGGTTTCCCACTACAACGACACCATCCACGAGACCGCCATGACGGTGCTCTGCGAGCAGGTGCTGGCCAACGGGGCCATCTCCATGGAGCGCCGCCAGAGCTGGTGCGTCTTCGTGGCCAAAAAGCTGCTGTGCCTGCTGTCCGAGCCCCGGCAGGGCCGCTTCACCTTCTTCACCCGGGCGGCGGTTCTGAACCATCTCTACCGCTTTTTGGTGGAATGCCGGGTGCTGGAGCTGCCCTTCCCATACGGGGAGGCCCGACCCGTGGCCTTTTTCCCCGGCACCTTCGACCCCTTCACCACCGGCCACAAGCGCATCGTCCGGGAGCTGGAGGACCGGGGCTTCGAGGTCTATCTGGCCATCGACGAGTTCTCCTGGAGCAAGCACCCCATCGCCAAGCTGCGCCGCCGCCAGATCGCCTCCATGAGCGTGGCGGATCGGATGAACGTGAGTCTTTTCCCCGACGAGATCCCGGTGAACATCGCCTTTCCCCAGGATCTGGCCCGGCTGCGGGATCTCTTCCCGGGGCGGGAGCTGTATCTGGTGACGGGCAGCGACGTGATCCGCAACGCCTCCGCCTACCGCGGCAGCGAGCCCGGCTCCGCGGGGGATTACAACCACATCGTCTTTCTGCGGCAAGCGGAGGATCAGGCCAGCCTGGAGGGCAAGCTCCGGGGCAAGACCCTGCTGGTGACCCTGCCCGAGTTCTACGAGACCGTCAGCTCCACCCGGATCCGGGAATACGTGGACCAGAACATGGACATCTCCATGCTGGTGGAGCCCATGGTCCAGAGCTATATCTTCGACCACAATCTCTACCTGCGGGCCCCCCAGTTCAAGCTGCCCCTGCGGCCCCAGGATCTGCGGCTGGACTTCTCCCAGGAGGGGGAGCTGCTGCGGGCCAGCCTGACCCGGCGGCAGGACGGGGCCTGCCTGGGGGCGGTCCGGGGCAGGACCGTCACGGGAGCGGAGCTCTACGGGATCCTGGGAGACCTGGACGCGGCGGAGTATCTGCGCCGCCACAGCTCCGGCCGTCTGCTCTGCCTGGAGCAGGTGGAGACGCCCTTCTCCCAGGGGGAGCAGGGCATCTTCCTGGCGCTGAACGAGCTGCTGGCCCGGAGCCTCTCCAGCCAGCACACCTACGCCCTCTGTCCCAGGGACCTGCATCCCAGGCTGGAGGAGCTGCTGCCCCAGATGGGCTTTTTGCCCCTGCCGGAGCGGCCGGATTACTACTACGTGGATATGCGGACCCCCATGGTGCTGATTCTGGACGTGCTGCGCCGTCTGAAGGAGCCCCACCGCAGCGACCCCGCGGTGCTGGCGGTGGTGGAGCAGACCCGCAGACGCCTGCGGCTGACCCTGGCGGATCTGCTTCCGGGCCAGCTGCTGCTGAGCTTCGACGCCCTGCTGCTGGACCTGGCCCTGAGTCAGATGGTGCGGCAGGCCAACGGCGTGGCGGACTGCGGCCCGGAGGACCGGAGCCTGGGCCCCGCCATGTGCGTACCCTACGGCCGCATTCTGGCGGGAGAGCTGGTGCCCAACACCGTCACCAAGCACCTCCACGCAGACAAGGTCTTCGGCAAGGACATCTACCACTTCGAGATCCGGGCCATGAACGGCTATTCCGATTTGCCAGTGCAGGTCCGTACCCTGGCCTCCTTCCACCGGCCTGTGATCCTGGTGGACGATCTGCTCCACAAGGGCTTCCGACTGGAGAAGCTGGAGAAGCTCTTCCGGCAGGAGCAGGTGGAGATCCATTCCGTCATGGCGGGCATCCTCTCCGGCCGGGGCCGGGATCTGATGGAGCGGGAGGGCCGGGAGGTCCGGGCGGCCTACTATATTCCCAATTTGCTCTACTGGTTCAACGAGAGCCTGCTGTACCCATTCATCGGCGGCGACAGCTCGGGGGATCCCCCCGGGCAGGACGGTCTGCTGCCCACCGCCAATCTGATTTTGCCCTATGTGTTCCCGGATTATCTGGTGGGCATCGAGGCCAGGCGGATCTACGCCCTGTCCCTCTGCGCGCTGGAGAACGCCAAGCAGATCCTGCGGGAGCTGGAGCTCTGCCACCAGCGGCATTACAGCATCCCGCTGACCATCCACCGGCTGGCGGAGGCCTTCGTCCAGCAGCGGGCCCCATACCGGGGCAAGAACGTGCGCTACGAGCCCAACGCCCTGCCCTCCGCCTACGTGGCGGACGACATCGAGACCTTCCATCGGATCAGGAGACAGCGTGAATGATGAAATTGGAATACTATGAATATAAAAATATGACCCTGGCGCCCGCCGGAGGCAGCCTTCCCCCGGGGGCCCGGCCCGGCGGCCGGGGCGAGGGCCCGGTCTGCTATCTGGTGGAGCGGGACCCCATGACCGGCCGGAGCTTTTTCCCGGTGCGCCTTGCCCGGGACCTGGCGGGGCCGGAGGATTGGACCCGGCTGGACGCCGGGGGCCTGGGCCCGGCGGAGCCCCTGCCCACGGGCTTTGCGGTCAACACCGCCTTCCCCGATATCCTGAACCGGCAGCGGCGTTTTCAGCAGACCCTGGCGAAGCCCGGAAAGCGTCTGACGCTGGTGGGACTGGGCGACGTGGGGGGCCAGCTGCTCACGACCCTGAAGCTGCTGGGCACGGAGCTGGAGGAGATCGGCATCTACGATCCCAACGAGGCCCTTTGCCGCCGCTATGCCCTGGAGCTGGACCAGATCCTGGACCGGCCCCTGCCCCGGATCACGATTCGTCCCGCGGAGCGGCTGTTTGACTGCGACCTGTTTCTGTTTACCGCCTCCCGGGGCGTGCCGCCTCTGGGCAGCCAGGGGGACGTGAGGATGCTGCAGCTGGAGCGGAACCGGGAGATGCTGAAGACCTATTCCCGGCTGGCCCGGGAGGCGGGCTTCGCCGGCCTGTTCTGTCAGATCTCCGATCCCGTGGATCAGCTGGCCCGCTGCGTCTTCCTCCAATCCAACCGGGACAGGGCGGGCAGCTTCGACTTCAGGGGCCTGCTGCCGGAGCAGATCGCGGGCTTCGGTCTGGGGGTCATGAAGGCCCGGGCCGACCACATGGCCCGGCGCCTGGAGGCGGACTGCCCGGAGCTGCGGGTCTACGGGCCCCATGGAGCGGATCTGATCGTTGCCAATGACCCGACAAACTATGACCCGGCCCTCTCTGAGGAGCTGACCCGCCGGACGGTGAGCGCCAATCTGGAGGTCCGGGCCCTGGGCTTCAAGCCCTATATCGCCCCTGCCATCTCCTCCGCGGCGCTGTCCATCCTGGCCCTGCTGCGGGGCGAGGCCTTCCTGGGAGCCGTCCCCATGGGCGGCGTCTACTTCGGCTGTCGGGGACGCCTCACAGGCTGGGGCCAGGAGCTGATCACCGAGCCGCTGGATCCCCGGCTCGCGGCCCGGATCGAGGCCGCCTGGGGCCGCCTGCGGGCGGGAGAATCCCAATGTCTGGCCTGAGGCTGATCCGCTGCGGGGACGATCCCCGGGCGGACTGGCTGCTGGAGCGGCTGCGCCTGCCCCAGGGCAGCGCGGTGCAATCCGCGGAGCAATGGACCCCGCCCGCAAGCCCGGAACGGCTGCTGTTTTTGCTGACGGTGGACGAGCTGGGACCGGGCGAGGCCTGCATCCGCCTGCTTCGACGGCTGCGGGCCCTGCCGGAGACGGCCCTTTCCGGCTGCCTGGCGGGGGTCCTGGTGCTGGGCCGCACGGAGCTGGACACCAAGGACCTGGGCCGCCGCCTGATCTTCACCCTGGATCTGGCGGGCTGCGGCTTCCCGGAGGGGCCTCTGGCGGAGGCCACCGGTTCCATGCGGAATCTGACGGTGACGAAGCGGAACCAGGGCTTTTCCACCCTGGAGGAGGCCTGCGTCTTTGCGGCCCAGGGCCTCATCGACCGGCTGAGCGCCTTTGTCGCGCCTCGCTGTGAAGCGCCCCGGCTGCTGGTGCTCCACGCCTCGGAGCGCCGCACCTCCAATACCCTGGCCCTGGCGGATCTGGTGCTGGAGGCCCTGGATCCCCGCTTCCGGGTGCGGACCCTGTCGCTGCGGAACGGCACCATAGAGGATTGCCGGGGCTGCGGCTACCAGGTTTGCTCCCACTTCGCCAGCAGAGGCGCCTGCTTCTACGGCGGCAGCATTTCCCAGGAGGTGCTGCCCGCGGTGCAGGACTGTGAGGCCCTGCTGCTGCTTTTGCCCAACTACAACGACTCCGTGGGGGCCAACGTGATGGCCTTCATCAACCGTCTCACCAGTCTCCACGTCAGCAAGGCCCTCAGCGGCCAGCGGCTCTACGCGCTGGTGGTCTCCGGCTACAGCGGGGGAGACCTGGTGGCCCAGCAGGCCATGGGGGCTCTGTGCCTGAACAAGCGATTTCTCCTGCCCCCCGGCTTCTGCCTGATGGCCACCGCCAACGATCCCGGCCAGGCCCTGCTGCTGCCGGGCATCCGGGAAAAAGCCGCTGCCTTCGCTGCCCGCATGGGGGCGGAGCTGCTGCCCTGACGGCGGGCCGGAGGCAAAAAACGGCGCTTTGGGAAGATTTTCCTTGCTTTGTCCACGGAATTATGGTATGATGTCCTTTGATGTGACATAAGGAGAGATTTCTGTGGAATATATTATTCTGGATATGGAGTGGAACCAGCCCTGGCCCGGCTCCTACGCGGCCCAGCGGCCCCTGCCCATCCATATCAGCGGGGAGGTTATCCAGATCGGCGCGGTGCGGATGCTGGAGGACCAGACCATTACCGACGAATTTCAGGTGCTGATCAAGCCCAAGTTCTTCCGCCGCCTCAACAGCCGGGTGGCCAAGCTTACCGGCATCCGGGAGGCCCGGCTGAAGGCCGAGGGCCTGAGCTTTGACGACGCCATCAACGAGTTTTACAGTTGGTGCGGGGAGGACTGCGTCTTTCTCACCTGGGGCTTCGACGACATTCCGCTGCTCTCCGCCAACATGATGCTCAACGGCTACGATCCCGTCTGGGTGCAGCACTGGTACAACGCCCAGATGATCTTTAACGCCCAGACCGGCTCCGGCAACAACCAGAAGGCCCTCTCCACCGCCATGGAGATGATGGAGATCCCGGCCACCCGCCAGGCCCACGACGCCCTGGGGGACGCCTTCCACACCGCCCAGATCTGCGCCAGACTGGATTTGAAGAAGGGCATCGAGGACTACCGCAGCTCCCTGCAGGACCATGAGGACGGGCTCCACGGGGCCCAGGTGCCGGGCTGCGTCAGCCGCAAGGTCTACCACGACTATGAGGATAAGTCCGCCGCCATGGGGGACATGGGGGGCAAGGAGAATCACTGCCCCGTCTGCGGCAAGGAGATGACCTGCCAGGGTTGGCACACCCAGCCGGGCCGCCGTTACCTGTCCAAGAACAACTGCCCGGAGCACGGAGAGTTCGTGGTCCGCATCCGCTTCGAGCGGGAGCGGGACGGCAGCCTGAAGGTCTGCCGCCTGGTCTATGACAATTCCTCCACCCTGGCGGAGAACTTTGACACGGAAATCGCCAAAAAGGCGAAAAAGCGCCCCCGCCGCAGGCGGAAGCGCACGAAGACGGAGCTGTAGGCAAACGCCCGCGTAACAGGCAATCGCGGATTCGCCCATCGGAAATAGCGGAACAGGCAACAGGAGACGAGGACGCGTTGGCGGTCTTCGGTGCTCCTGTTGCCTGCTTTTTATACAGGATACCTAAAAATCAATCTCTTTCCCCAGCCGGCGGTACATGGTTTTCTTCACCGCCCGGAGGATGTTCTCGTATCCGGTGCAGCGGCAGAGATGGCCGCTCAGCAGCTTCCGCAGCTCCTCGTCGGAGTAGAGCTTGTTTGCTTCCAGGATTTCCACCGCGGTCATGATGAAGCCCGGGGTGCAGAAGCCGCACTGGATGGCGGTCTCGTCGATGAAGGCCTGCTGGATGTCGGAGAGCTCCCCGTTGGGGCCCGTCAGGCCCTCCAGGGTGCGGATCTGCTTGCCCTCGGCCCACACGGCCAGGTAGATGCAGGAGTTGAAGGCCTCGCCGTCGATCAGCACGTTGCAGGCGCCGCATTCGCCCACCTCGCAGCCCTTTTTCACGGAGGTCAGCCGGAAATCGTTGCGGAGCATGTCGGTGAGGGACGCCCGCACGTCCACCACCTTCTCCACGGCCCGCCCGTTGATGGTACAATGGACGACTTTATACTGGCTCATTCGATGACACCTCCCGCCCGTTCAATGGATTCCGCCAGGGCCCGCCGGGCCATTTCCACGGCAATGTGCTGGCGGAAGGCCTTGCTGGCCCGCCAGGAATCCCGGGGGTTGATGTCCAGCAGCACCGCCAGGGCAAACTCGTCGATCATCTCCCGGGTGGGCCGGGAGCCGTTGGCCACCCCTTCCGCGGAGGGGACCCGCATGGGCACCGGACCCGCCACGCCGTAGGCGATGCGGCAGCGGCGGATGTATTTTTTGTCGGGGCTCAGCCGCACGTTCACGGAGCAGCCCAGGGAGGCGATCTCCATGGCGTTCCGCATGCCGTACTTGATGTATTTGCCGAAGCAGCCCTCCCAGCTCTCCTTCGGGATCAGAAGGGCGGTCTGGATCTCCCCCTCCCCGGCCCGGATGTCCACCTGGCCCGCCTTGATGTAGAAGTCCCGGATGGGCAGGCGGCGGACGCCGTTTTTGCCCGTCAGCTCCACAATGGCGTCCCAGGCGATGAGGGTGGAGGCGGAGTCGGCGGAGGTGACGCCGTTGCAGGTGTTGCCGCCGATGGTACCGATGTTGCGGATCTGGGGGGAGCCCACCTGGTCCACGGCCTCGCCCAGCACGTTGACGTACTTTTGGATGATGGGGTCCCTGGTGATGTGGGAGAAGCTGGTCAGAGAGCCGATGCGGATGTTTTCCTC